>CAJPKC010000408.1 GCA_905370255.1 Streptococcus oralis | reverse complement strand
AGCAGTTGGTTTGTCTGCAGCATACTCAGTCAAACGAGCACGACGTTTTTCTTTAACATCAGTAAGAAGGTCAAAATCGATACCATTTTCATCGATGACATAACCATTTGAGTCAGATACAGAGATAACAGTTGCACCAAGTTCAGTTGCTTTTTGAAGAGCATATTGAGCTACGTTACCAGAACCTGAAATAACGACTTTCTTACCAGCAAAGCTGTCGCCGTTTGCTTTGAGCATTTCTTCAGTGTAGTAAACCAAACCATAACCAGTTGCTTCTGGACGAATCAAGCTACCACCAAATCCAAGAGGTTTACCAGTCAAGACACCAGCATCAAATTGGTTGAGGCGTTTGTATTGTCCGTAAAGGTAACCAATTTCACGTCCACCGACACCGATATCACCAGCAGGTACGTCAAGAGAAGGTCCGATGTATTTTTGCAATTCAGTCATGAAGCTTTGGCAGAAGCGCATCACTTCAGCATCAGTTTTGCCTTTAGGATCGAAGTCTGATCCACCTTTACCTCCACCGATTGGAAGTCCAGTCAAAACGTTTTTAAAGATTTGTTCGAATCCGAGGAATTTCAAGATCCCTTGGTTTACAGTTGGGTGGAAACGAAGTCCGCCTTTATATGGTCCAACAGCTGAGTTGAATTGAACACGGTAACCACGGTTAACTTGAACTTTTCCATCACGGTCAACCCAAGGAACACGGAAAGAAATTACGCGCTCAGGCTCAGTGATACGTGCCAAGATATTTTCTTCAATATACTCAGGGTGTTTTTCAAAGACAGGCTCCAAAGTGCTGAAGAATTCTTCAACCGCCTGGAGAAATTCAGCCTCATGCCCGTTACGAGCTTTTACAGTTTCAAACACGCTTTGGATATATTCTTTAGCAGATGTCATATCGTTCTCCTTTTTGTTGTCATATTTTATTACATGAGACATTATAGCAGAAAAATTTTTCACTGTAAAGGAAAAAACACAAATTTTCTAAAAATTCTTTCAATTTAGCAACAGCTCTATTTTTCAGCAAAAAAAGCCAACATTTTTATGAGGTTAGTTTTATTAAAAGAGTCCTATCAAAGTATGGTATAATAATGGAGATATAAAGGAATCTGGAGGAATAGAATCATGGTATCAACTAAAACACAGATTGCTGGTTTTGAATTTGATAATTGCTTGATGAATGCGGCAGGAGTTGCTTGTATGACCATTGAGGAATTGGAAGGTGTTAAAAACTCAGCAGCAGGAACCTTTGTCACTAAAACAGCAACCTTGGAATTTCGTCAGGGGAATCCTGAACCACGCTACCAAGATGTTCCACTTGGCTCTATCAACTCTATGGGTCTGCCAAATAATGGTTTAGACTATTACCTGAACTACCTTTTGGAATTACAAGAAAAGGAACCAAATCGTACCTTCTTTCTATCTTTAGTTGGAATGTCTCCAGAGGAAACTCATACCATTTTGAAGAAGGTGCAAGAAAGTGATTTTCGTGGTCTAACTGAACTCAATCTCTCATGTCCCAATGTTCCAGGAAAACCTCAGATTGCCTATGATTTTGAAACAACAGACCGTATCTTGTCAGAAGTCTTTGAGTATTTTACAAAACCTCTAGGAATTAAGCTTCCACCTTATTTTGATATAGTTCACTTTGACCAGGCTGCAGCTATTTTTAACAAATATCCGCTCAAGTTTGTCAATTGTGTCAACTCTATTGGAAATGGTCTTTATATTCAAGATGAGTCGGTCGTGATTCGTCCTAAGAATGGCTTTGGTGGAATTGGTGGAGAATACATTAAACCAACTGCCCTTGCCAACGTCCATGCCTTTTATCAACGCTTAAATCCTCAAATTCAAATCATCGGAACTGGTGGAGTATTAACGGGGCGTGATGTCTTTGAACATATCCTATGTGGTGCCAGCATGGTACAAGTAGGAACTACTCTTCATAAAGAAGGTGTAGGTGCTTTTGAGCGTATTACAAAGGAACTCAAAGAAATTATGACGGAAAAAGGATACCAAAGCCTAGAGGATTTCCGTGGAAAATTGAATTATATGGATTAAACAGAAGCTAAATTAAAAAGAAAGGAGAATAAATGCTAGCCATAGAAGAAAGTCGAAAGCTATCCTTAGCGAACCTTCCTAGTTTGACCCTGTTTACAGGGGCTGATCAAGGACAGTACGACATCATGAAAACTCAGGTTCTAAAGCAAATCGGGTACGACCCTGCAGATTTGAATTTTGCTTATTTTGACATGAAAGAAGTAGACTACAAAAGCTTGGAACTAGAGCTGGTCAGTCTTCCTTTCTTTGCGGATGAAAAAATTGTTATTTTAGATCATTTTCTCGATATAACGACAGCTAAAAAACGCTATCTAACTGATGATGAGCTTAAGTCTTTTGAAGACTATCTGGAAAATCCTTTACCTTCTAGTAAACTAGTCATTTTTGCTGAAGGGAAGTTGGATAGTAAGAGACGTTTGGTCAAATTGCTCAAGAG
>CAJPKC010000407.1 GCA_905370255.1 Streptococcus oralis | reverse complement strand
GTCTATATTTGTACCTTGTGGCACTTTCCTAGGTCTAAATTCTGCTATATAGTCAAAGGGTGCTTTTTTATCGAATAAATTTAAGTCATTCCCAAACCCCTTGCTTTCATAAATAGGCATAATTAACCCCCTTTTTCTAGTTATAGACGCCTAGAAAAGCTAGAATATCACTGACACGGTAATAGACTTTGCGCGTGTCCTCTACTGGTGGCTGATAGCGTCTCAATCCGGCACGCTCCCAGCGCTGCAGTGTCCGGGCTGTGATGCCTAGTTCCTCTTTAATCTGTCGGGGTGTCATTAGTCCTAGCTGCCTAGGTGTTGGCTGTTTACTGACTTTTAGAAAGTCAGCAACTAACTTTAGAATGCCCTGATTTAAGCTGTTTTCGCTTTCTTTACTCAGACTGAACAATAACTATCACCCCCTATTCAGAAAGGCCTTATAGCTCTCTAAATCGGCATTTAAGAGGACGTTTAGGCGGACTTGTTCTTTTTGTACTTGGTTTTTCAAAGCTCTCACTCCGTCGATTAGTTCTGCCTTGCTGGCTGGGATATAGTAGCCACTGTGCGGGATAAGTCGCGCTCCGATAATCGGAATCTTGTATCGAGTTATTAAGTGACTGATAATCTCTTGGACGGCTCGCCTTTCGATTTTCAAGATATTAGCAATTTCAGCGCCTGTAATGGCATTCTCACCCCCAACCTTGATTAGATTGAGAACTCGCTTATAATTCTCTGGCATAGTTGTCTGTGTCATTTCATACCTCGCTTTTATTTTGTTTTAGGATTTCAATTTCCTTGCCCATTCTGTGAATGGTTTTCTGTTGTTCTTCCACAATGGCAATTAGTCTGCCGATATTGGCATTCGTCCTAACAGCAAACTCGCAAACTATGCTGTTGAATGATTCATCATTCTTAGACTTTGCTAGGCTCTTTTTCTGTTCTTCTAGCTCTTTCATATACTCAGAGAAACTGAGAATATTGTTGTTTGGTTCGAATTTATCTGCCATTTCTAAAACCCTCCAGCTCCTCAGCATCGTCGCACTCCAAAAGCTGACTAGCTATATCATCAAGCTCGGCTATAATCGTTTCAAATACCTCATAGGAAGAGCTTAGATAGTTTGTGGCTAGGTGTGTAAAGGTGAATAAATCTCGTTCTTTTGCTAGAGACACCCCAGCTTGAGCCACTTGATCCAATTTAATTGTCTTTAGGATATTAGACAGTCGGCAGCCTAAGTTCTGCAGTTCTTCAACGGTAAGTTGTACTGTTTTAGTTTGTTCTGTTGTTTTAGCCATTTTCTTATTCCTCACTTTCATAGTGCTTATTTTCCGCATTGCTGGATAAGTGATTGCTTCTCTTCTTCGCTAACTGTGTCTGCTACAAAAAGCACATCTAGGTCTTTAACGTAAAAAGCATTACGATTTAGTTTGTTGTGGTCAAAGATTGAGATTTCTATGTTCTTGTCTCCTTTAGTTGTACTTGCGTCCTGCAAGTTGAATATAAGCCCCATATTCGGGGTTTAGTTCCTCGGTGGTATATTCTACCGCCTGAGTGTTTTTCGTCGCTCTGAGGGGCTCTGGTGAGCTCTGAGAGCCTTTTAGATGCCATATCTTCCAAATTAGGAAAAGCAAAAGCAATACAAAGACGATTGCTTGCCCTGGCGTCATGTCAATTTCTTGGATCATAGCTTTATCCTTTTTGAATTGTTTGGCAGTTAGAGATGCCTGCTCTCTGCGGTAGCATTTTTCAATAGCCTATGTTATAATTTAGCTATAAAATCTTTACTAAAACCCTTTTAATAACAGCTTGCCTGCTTGTTAATTTGTTTTGGTGATAGTGTTGAAAGCCTTGCTGATTTGGTCGTCTGTTAAGGCTTTTTTGTTGCTCTCCCGCGCCTTGTGGTGCGTTTTCTTTTGTTCTGAATACCATAGACTTGATATCCTGATAGCTCATGTTTAAGCCAATCATGGCGATAGCCATATCTTCCAAAGCTTGGTATCTGACTAGCTCGGTACTGGTTAAGCTGTCAATGCCTGTAAGACCTCCACGCGCTGCCACTAGTTGCTTTTTATTCATACCGCTAGCGCCTTTGAGCAGTAGATTGTTTATTGTTGGATGCGCGTGTTTAGGGGCGCTTTCCCAGCTTTCAATGTAATCATGCAAAGTCTTACGCTTGGGCTTTTCCAAAGCACGCTGCAGCTTAAACTTTGCTAGCTCGTCCCGCATTTCAAAGAATGCTTTGACTAGGTTTTCTTTGAAGTTAGCCACTTGCTCTGTATTCTTTAAGAATGTGATCAGTAGGGTTGCTTGTTGCTCGTTTAGAATATAATCTTTAGCTTGTTGTCCACTCGGCAAAGGTCGCATTTGAAATGAGACCTTTCCAAAACGTTCTAAGCGTTCAACGTTCTTTCTGATATGTTCTTGTACTGCGTGGTGCTTCACTCCAGCACATTCAGCGATAATCTCGCTTGTGGTGTACGGCTCTTTCTTGCCGTCCATGTAGAC
>CAJPKC010000406.1 GCA_905370255.1 Streptococcus oralis | reverse complement strand
CCCACCTAGATGGGTATCACCAGCTGTTGATAATACGTCGAATACGCCATCTCCTAATTCAAGGATTGATACGTCGAACGTACCACCACCAAGGTCGAATACTAAGATTTTTTCTTCATGGTCAACTTTATCAAGACCATATGCAAGAGCTGCTGCAGTTGGTTCGTTAACGATACGTTCTACTTCTAAACCAGCGATACGACCAGCGTCTTTAGTTGCTTGACGTTGTGCGTCGTTGAAGTATGCAGGTACAGTAATAACTGCTTTTTCAACTTTTTCTCCAAGATATTCTTCAGCATATCCTTTTAAGTATTGTAGGATCATTGCTGAAATTTCTTGAGGTGTATAAGATTTACCTTCGATTTCTACTTTATATCCTGTTTCGCCCATGTGACGTTTGATAGATGCAATTGTATTTGGGTTTGTTACAGCTTGACGTTTTGCAACTTCACCTACTTGAATTTCTCCATTTTTGAACGCTACAACAGATGGTGTTGTACGGTTTCCTTCTGGGTTTGCAATAATTTTTGCTTCGTTACCTTCTAAAACAGCAACTGCTGAGTTTGTTGTTCCTAAGTCAATACCTATAATTTTACTCATATTTAATTCACTCCTATTATTTATAATATTATTTTAAGTTTCGTCTTCTTATTGTGAGACAATGACCATTGATGGTCGTAATACTCGATCTTTTAATTTGTATCCTTTTTGATACACTTGCACTACTTGGTCTGCTTCTTGACCGTCCTCAACAGGAACAGTTTGAACAGCGTGATGTAATGTAGGGTCAAAAGGTTGATTCAAGGCATCGATTTCTTCGATACCTTCTTCTTTTAATGCATAAAGGAAACCTTCATACACCATTTCAATTCCCTTTTTAAGGTTTTGAGCTTCTTCTGATTCACTTGGAGAAGCAATCGCTCTCTCAAGGTTATCAATCACATTTAATAAATTTTGTGCAAGACTTTGACTGCGATATTTTGCAGCATCTTGTCTTTCTTTTGCGTTTCTCTTTTGGATATTCGAGATTTCAGCAGAGAGTCGATATACTTGATCGTTCAACTTCTCTACTTCTTGTTGTAATTTCTCTTCATTCGTAAGTTCTGTTTTGGTTTCTTCAGTAACTTCTTCTTGAGGAGCTTCATCTGCAACAATTTTTTCTTCTTTTAATTCTTCTTTATTGTTTTGTTCATTTGTTTCCAAGATTTCATCTCCTTACTCTATAAGTTACGATAATAAACTTCTATCGTGGTTGCTAACTCTTCCCTGAGTCCTTTTACAATTGATAATACATTCGAATACGGCATATTCTTTGGTCCAAGAAGTGCAATCATTCCTGTATCTTGGTTTGGAGTTTCGTAACTAGCGGTTACCAAACTAAAGTCACCAAGTAACGGATCATCCATTTCTGACCCAAGCCTAATCTGAATATCTTGATGATCATTGGTTACTAATTGATGTAACTTAGACTGATCATCCATCAATTGATAAATTCCTTTGAGTTGATCCACATTAGCGTGATGATCAAAGTAATTTAACAAATATCTTCTTCCTGCAACATGCATTCGATCATTTTCGAAACGATTCATCATTTCTTGAATCACTTTGACGATTTGAATTTGTGAATTCATATAGCGATTCATAAGAATTGGAAGGTCTGTCTTTAATCGTTTTGCAACGATATCCAGCGGTACTCCGATTAATTCATCATTGATGATGCGAACCACTTTCTCTAAATCACTATCGTCAATACCTCCCGGAACTGTATAGACTTTATTTTCAACCAAACCATTACTGATGACTATGATTGCCATCACTTGATTTGGATTTAAACGAACAAGTCTAAATCCCGATAATGTCGCAGTTTTCACTTCTGGTCCAAAAGAAATTGCGGTGTAGTTCGTTAATGTTGCTAGTATGTCAGCAGATAAACGAAATACATCTTGAATCTCCAATGTTGACTGTTGGAAAACTTCTCGAATTTGATTTCGAACGCTTAAAGAAACAGGTTGCTTTTGTCTAGGTAGAATATTGTCGATGTAGTAACGATATCCTTTATTAGAAGGAACTCGCCCAGAAGAAGTATGGTTCTTTTCAAGATAGCCCATTTCTTCCAGCTTCATCATCTCGTTACGAATCGTCGCTGAACTAAATGGTAATTCTGCAACTTCCATCAACTTCTTTGACCCGACCGGCTCCAAAGTTTCCGTATATAATTGTATGATTAATTGTAAGATTAGCAATTGTCTATTGGTTAACATCATAGTCACCTCTCTTTAGCACTTGACTAAGACGAGTGCTAACCACATTTATAATTTAACACATTGGTCAAATTAAGTCAATATAAAAATACTAGGACTTTAGACTGATTTTTTGAAGGTTTTGTACTACAACTATTGCCGTAGATAAGGCATTCCTACTATATATTGCATGTCTTTTGGTTTTCCTTTATAATTTTTTTATAGAATAATCTATAAGTTTATAGAAAGGAACATCAACATGACG
>CAJPKC010000405.1 GCA_905370255.1 Streptococcus oralis | reverse complement strand
CAGAATCATTGTGAGAGCAGCCCAGAGGGTTAGGTGATTTAGAGAGAGACGGCTAAAGTAATCGTTGGGCGTCAGGCTGGCTGCGATTATGGCTAGGACAAGAGTGGTCTGAAGAACCAAGAGAGACTGACTAAAGGACAGCTGGAAGATGGGGTTATCCAGCAAGTAGAGATTATAAAGAGCTATAAGAGAACCTGCCATAGCGTTGACAATCAGGATTTGAGCCAGCAGTTTGAGAAAATTGTTAGAACCTTCCTGCTCAAAAATGAGCTTGGACGATGTGTACATTTTCTTCAATTCTTCTTTCAGAGGAGCTTTTTTCTCAGAAATTGCCACTGGGTCATGAGTCAATCTGCGACGGACTAGGTAGAGGATGGTGGAGGATAGGAGAAAGGTCAAGGCGTTAACCAAAGCCACTAGGAAGAAGTCTTGCTGGCTGACGGTTAAGAGCCAAACTCCCAAAGCTTGTCCGGCCAGGCTACAGAGAAAGCTGATAAGCTGGGTAAAAGAGAAGGCTTCCATAAGGTCTTTCTCTGGAACATTCTTTTTTAAAATCGGCATTTGCAGGCCGCTGCGATAGTCGCTGATGATATCTGAAAGAATATTCATCAAGCAGACGGCTGAAAAGGCTAGATAAGAGCTAGAGCGAGTCATGAAGGCGACAAGGACAAAGAGCAGGGCTTGAAGATAACCAAAATGAATCAGCCAACGAGCTTTATGGATAGTCTTGTCAGCTTTGATGCCGGCAAAGATAGTAAAGAAAGTCGGAACCAGAACGATAAAATTAGCCACAGCAATAGCAAACTTGGGATTGGGCATGCTGGAAGCAAATACCACAAAAACAATATTGAAAATAGAAGCTCCCAAGGTGTTGAAGATTCGGGAAAGGCTGAGTGAGGCATAGACCCCATTTTTAAAGAATAATTTCATCGTAGACTCCTTTTCTAAACTGCAAGAATGAATGAAAGCTGATTGGGTGCATCTGTAATCTGGCTTTTGTTTTTCTCTTTCTGATGACCATTATAGACCGTTTAAAGCCAAAAACAAGGGCTTTTCGGCAACTGGTTAGGTCTCATAAGTAAGTGGTAAAATTCTGAAAGTGACTTGCGCTAGCTCTTTCTGTTTCTAGTATAAAATAGAGAATCCAATCTGCAGGAAATGTTGCATATATTCAACGATTTTCGGGTAGAAACTTTTAAATCAGAAAGGTGGAGCTTGAGTAGGAACAAAAAAACCACTTTCCAACTCAAAATCTCTGAGCTTAAAAGCGGAAATTTGCATTATTTGCTATATTTTTGAAAAGCAGTATCAAGGGCTTCTTGATAGTAGTCAGCGCTATGCTGACAGTTCAAGATTCGGAAAATATCGACCGCTTTCTTCATTTGAGTGAGCCCCTCTTCTGTTTTCCCTTTCAAACAGATCAACTCTCCCTGAGCAAAGAGATAGACAATTCGGAAGTAAGTCTCATTTTCTTCATAAAAGTGTCGCTCAATGACTTGTTGGAAATAGTCTGCCTGAGTGATATTTTCCTGACTGATGGCCAGAAGATAGCCATTAAGAAAGGTAGTGTGCAGGGTGTTGCGGTTGTTGGCAAATAAGGTAGCAAAATCCTTTCTTGAGAGGATTTCTTTGGTGTATTGGGAAAACAAGTCTAGAGATAAAACCGGGGTACAGATAGAGAAGAGATTGAGTTCGTAGCGCCCCCAAATATCAACTGAAAAGAGGTAATCATGCAGGAAATCCAGCTCGCCTGGGCAGGCCTTTTCAGACTCTTTGAGGGCACAGAGATAGGCCTTTACAATCAGGCGTTCAACCCAATCATTAGCGCGCTTGCTTTTTTGAGTGACTTTTTCTTTTTTCAGATAAAGTTTTTCTAAGAGGTCAAGCTGATTGGCTTGCAACAGGTCTTGAATTTGGCTTAAGAGTTCCTTATGAGAATGATGATCCTGGATGCCGGCTGCAAGGGTAAATTCTTCCGTTTCCGTGTGAATGGCGCTGAGAGCGCTAAAAAATTTCTGTGCCGAAAGTTCGCTCTGCCCATTTTCAAAGCGAGAGAGCATAGATTTTGAAAATTCTCCGCCAGTCGCTTCGGATAAAGAGATGTGCCTTGCCTCTCGAAAAAATCTAAAAACCTGTCCTAGATGTTCCATTGTATTCCCTCCTTGCATTTTATTATAACAAAATAATTTTCAATAACATCGAAGCGCTCAAACATGATATAATATAAAGAAAAAAACAAAGAGGAACTTATGTTGCATATTCAAGAAATTCGGAAGAATCCAGATGGTCTAGCCTTTGAGAAAAAGCTAGACTTGGCAGAAGAGTTAAAAGAACGCAATCCTGAGATTTTAGATGTTCAGGATATTGTAGCCAAAGGAAAAGTTCAATATGAAGATGGCCTCTATTTTCTGGATTATGACCTATCTTATACCATCACTCTGACGTCCAGTCGCAGTATGGAGCCGGTGGAGCTCAAGGAGTCTTATCTAGTCTACGAAATTTTCAT
>CAJPKC010000404.1 GCA_905370255.1 Streptococcus oralis | reverse complement strand
GCCCAGAGTATCTTCTAGAGAATGCAGGCTAAGAATAGATTCATTCTTTGTTTTTCCTTTACGAACCACTAAACTTGCTAACACATTTATAGTAACCGCAATGATTCCAAGCCAGAGGATGCCCTTATCATTAACAGGTTGTGGATGAAACATTTTTGTGATATTTTCCAAAATGACAAGTACAGATCCTGTCATAAGAATCACAGCCGTTATCAAAGCTCCTAGGAGGCTAAATCGTTTGTAGCCCAAGGTGTAATGACTATCCTCTTCACGATTGGAGATTGTTTCTAGAACGGCTGATACCCCAATTGCAACCGCATCTCCTAAGTCATGGACAGAGTCAGCCAGCACAGCACTAGAGCCAAATACTCCACCAGCGATAAACTCGACAATAGCATAACTCAAATTCAAGAAAAAAGCCAGCCAAACAGCACGTTTTGAACTCATTTTTTTATTCTCCTTTGGTATAATAGTAGTATAATTATTATCTTTACTAGTATTATCTCTCACTCCAAAAAGAAAGGATAGGGGCAAACTGTTTACTCTGTACGTTAGTGAACAGTTTGTTCAAATTGTTCATATGAGTACTCAAGATCGTCGCATTACCAAGACTCGAAAATCCATCTATGCTGCTTTTTTGCAATTACTAAATCAAAAAAACTTTGAAACAATCACCGTTCAGGAGATAATAGAACTTGCAGATGTTGGTCGTTCCACCTTTTATAGCCATTATGAAAGTAAAGAATTACTCCTAGATGAGCTTTGCCGCTATCTCTTTCACCATCTTTTTGAACGCGAGGAAAATATTAGCATCGAAGCATATTTGACACATATTTTTTTGCATTTTAAGAAAAATCAAGACCATGTCACTAGCCTTCTTTTCTCTAAAAATGATTACTTCCTCCGTCAATTACAGAAAGAACTGGAACACCATGTTTATCCCATGGTCGCAAAAGACTTGCAAGTTTCCTATCCTAGTATTCCTGCTTCCTACCTCAAGCACTTTGTTGTAACTAACTTTATCGAAACATTGACTTGGTGGCTGAAAAAGGGGAAATCTTATAAGGAAGATCAAGTAGTGAGATTTTACTTAGATGTCATCGAAATGAAGTCTGAAAAAAAACTACTCTAGTTCTTACACTTTTAATTCTATTAGATTAGCTAATTGTATTTATTTCTTGACTTAAACTTACACAAAAACCCATCCTGCACAAAAGCAAGATGGGTTTATCATTCTAACTTATTTGAACAAGTTCGTAGCTAAAGCTAACTAGACTTTACTTCTTCAGCAATCCTTCCTGGACTAGAAACTCACGCGCCACTTCTTCAGCTGATTTACCTTCCACACCAACTTGGTAGTTCATCTGACTCATCTGGCTCTCGGTGATTTTACCAGCTAGTTTATTGAGGACTGCTTCCAACTCAGGATGTTTTTCGAGTAATTCAGCTTTCATCAGCGGAGCGCCTTGGTATGGAGGGAAGAGTTGTTTATCATCCTCCAAAACCACTAAATCATAGCGAGCAATTTCAGCATCTGTTGAGTAAGCATCTGTAATTTGAATGTCACCTGACTGGATGGCTTGGTAGCGAAGAGCTGGCTCCATGGTTGCCACATTGAGATTCAATCCATAAACAGACTGCAAGCCCTTGTTTCCATCCTCACGGTCATTAAACTCCAGAGTGAATCCCGCCTTGAGCTGTCCTTCTACTTTTTTCAAGTCTGAAATCGTCTTAAGCCCATATTCTTGCGCAATTTTTTTAGGAACTGCTATAGCATAAGTATTTTGATAAGCCATGGGTTTAAGAAAGGCTAGTTGATCCTGTTTGGCAATGCCATCACGAGCCACCTCGTAAACCTTTTCTGGGTCATGCCCAATTTGTGGAGATGGTTGGAGGAGACTCTCTGTCACTGTTCCAGAAAATTCTGGATAGATATCGATATCACCCTTTTTAAGCGCTTGATAAAGGAAATCTGTCTTCCCAAAGTTAGGCTTGACCGTCACCGTCATATCCGTATTTTCCTCAATGAGAAGCTTGTACATATTCATGAGAATCTCAGGTTCAGGTCCCAACTTCCCAGCTATAACCAGATTTTCTTTCTCTTTATTTGGAATCATGCTTGGAGCATAACTAGCTCCCAAACCAAGCACCATAACAGCAAAGGCTGCAACAATCGTACGCAACTTTGCCTTTTCCAACCATTTGAGAACAACATTAAAGAGAATGGCCAAAATGGCTGATGAGATTGCACCGATTAAAATGAGACTAGCATTCCGACGATCAATTCCCAAAAGGATAAAGGAGCCCAATCCTCCAGCTCCAACAAGAGCGGCTAAAGTCGCTGTCCCAATGATCATAACAGTTGCTGTACGAACCCCCGATACAATGACAGGCATGGCCAGTGGAATTTCAAACTTCTTGAGTCGCTCCCACTTAGTCATTCCAAAAGCAATCCCTGCCTCCTCACGACTAGGATCAATGCCGTTCAAGGCTGTGATTGTATTTTCCAAA
>CAJPKC010000403.1 GCA_905370255.1 Streptococcus oralis | reverse complement strand
AAATGTTTCTTAAGATGTTGCACTTCTATCATTGCCATATCTATCTCCCTATCGTAAGAAACAACATTGTATTTTTGACTACAAATATTCTAAATCCTTGCTTTCTACACCTTCTCAATATTATTACAGAAGGATTTATACCAACCTATTATAATCCAATAAAAAAAGGAATGCAAGCGTTTGCTTATAGATTATGAAATTAGATATTTCTCTCTTAAAATAATGCTTTTGAATCAGAAATTCTGGTTTAATAGTTTCCTTAAAACACCAAAAAACCTGACTTCTTTTTCAACATAAGGAAAGAAAAAAAGGTGATGCAGCATCACCTCCCTCTACCAAGTTAAGTCTTCAATCATGCTTCTTACTTGTGAATCAAGAGTCTTATCCTTCTTCAGTTCTCCAACCAAAGTCTGAATCTGCCGGACTAGATTTGGATCATTGTCATTATAGCATCGATGAAGCATCCAGATGTTATGCACAGTTGGACTTTTTAGAACTGACTCCATCAATAATTCCTCATAGCCTTGATGATAAAACTTCTCCACAAAGTGTACCAATTCACCTGGAGAACCAAAATCAACTTCTGGGTGATTAGCAATGAGTTCTAATATGGGAGCAACCAAATCAAAGGGTTGAGGGGAAGCCTCCATGGCATCTACAATCTCGTCTGCCAACTCAAATTCTTGGTCTTCAGTAATTGCATCATGCAAAGCAACTAACATATCATCTTTAGTAAGCATCTGATTCTCCTTTTCAACTGTTCCATATCATTATTCGTTTTCGAACTTCTTCTTCACTCATCAAACCTTGTTCGTAAGTAGTTTTCCAACTCCTTTTGGGATAAATCACTAGGAAGTTCAAACACATACTCATATCCTTCATCACAAAAGGAAACTTTCTCTTCAGGTGGAAACCATTTCCGAAGCCAGATGATATAGGAGGCATAATCTTGTAACCTGTTCGTTGAATCAAAGTAATCAATCACAAAAACATTTTTCTTGCTACTCAAAGAACTTTCCAAGGTAAGCTGAGGACTTTGATAATCCCAAGAAAGCGAGTAAGCTTTTTCAGGATTAGTCCTTTCTCTGATCAAAATACCTGGGAATTTTTCTCTCAAAGCAGTACAAAAGGCTTGTAAATCTAGGAATATGGGGTCTTTACTCTCAATAAAGACAAAATCAGCAGTACTCATCAGTCTCTCTCCTTCTTTTTAAAACTGAAAACAGACCTTAACCATCAATGGCAAAATTCTCCAGACTCTCAAATGCCTGCCCCTGATAGTCAAAAGAAAAGATATGAATATCATCAAAAGTTTGATCGCAGAAAGTAACGGTTTGTCTTTCTGGCTCGATGATGGGTTTACCCAATTTTTCAGTAGCTTCTTCATCTGTGAAATACCCATAAAATTCTTGTAAATGAGGCAGTATAAAAGCAAGAATACGAGATCTATTTTTATGATAATTGGCTGCAAGCAACTGAGCTTCCATCTCAAAGTTTCCACTTGGTTTTTCTTCCCAAGCTACAAGAACATCATCTACTTCATGTATGTAAGCTTGCAAGGTCTGATCGAATATCATGGCTATTTTTCCTTCAATTCTATTTGTAATAACAGAAAATAAAATCACATAGATTGAACTAAATGATTACCTAGAAGTAACTTTCATAATTCTTTTCACACTCTCATCTTTGTCAACTAGAAAACAATCTGGAAAGGTCATCTGTTCCCATTTTTTATAATCAAAACTTGAATCAAAATGATTGATTAAGATTCCTAGCAAATTTCCATGAGAACTCAGTAAAATGGTTTTATCTGAATACCTTTCTTCCAAGTCCTCAAATAAATCTAAAATTCTATTTAATGCTTCACGATTGGACTCGCCTCCAATAAGAGATTTATCTGGATTTTGCCATAAATATTGAATTGTTTTTTCAAACTCAGTATCTTCAATAAATCTTGAGGATAATTTTCGCTCTCGTAACCGATTATCAAGAACTATTTTATCAAATTGAATTGGCGAGCTATTAATCGTTTCAAATGCTCGTTTATAAGGACTAGAAAAATAATAATCAATATTAAAAGAATTCAAAAACTCTAACTGGTCAAGAGATGAAAATCCTTTTTCTGACAAAGTTCTATTAAAATCATCACTTGAAAATTTTGAATGAGCATGTCTAAGTACAATATAAGTGTTCTTCATAAAATGTCACCTCTCAATTATTGGCATCCGTTCAAAATAACTTTCTAAATCACAGTTACTCTGTTAAAAATTCTTCAATTCGAGAAACAAGTTCATTATTTTGATAATGATAGAGGTCGTGAGGCGCATCCATATAGATGACTTGAACATTAGACTGACCACTAGCAAATCTCTCTGCATAATGCTGCCATTCTGATTGGCTAAAGGTCGTGCCTTCACCGTTAGAAACCAGGAGTAAGGCTGGAATTTTCGGATTAATGCTAGATGGAACTTTCTTGGCATTTTCCTTTGCCAAACGGGATTCATGAAGCATGGCTT
>CAJPKC010000402.1 GCA_905370255.1 Streptococcus oralis | reverse complement strand
GCCAGTGCCAGTGAGCGTGTTATCCAGTCTCTATCACTGCTCTGTATGGATTTGTGCAAGGAGGGAGACAGCCTGCCATTTCCTATCAGTATGAAAGAGTTGGCAAAGCTAGGAGCCACGACCCGGGAAACGGTCAATCAAGTTCTGAAAAAGCTCTTGGATGAAGGTCGGATTGAATACGAACATAAAAAATTAACTTTTAAAGAGAAAGAGTATTTTATGAAATACCTTGCTAGAAGCTAATCGGTTCTGATTAGCTTCTTTCTTGCTTATAAATTCAAAATGTTCTAATATTAACCGTGTATTGATTTTATTTTAAAAAATAAATATTCACAAAAATAATATAATGCGTAAAATATTCAAAGAAAACGCTTTAAAGAAGAATATTATAAAAATAAAAATAGAAAAAAGCAAAGGATTTGGCATTTGTAATGTAGGCTTTTTCTTGAAAGCGGTAGCATTAAATGCTAGAATAGTACATGTAAACGGGCTTAGAAAAACCTAAACCGCAAAGAAAAAGGAGGATAGTAGATGTCTACACATCCAATTCGTGTTTTCTCAGAAATTGGAAAACTGAAAAAAGTTATGTTGCACCGTCCTGGCAAGGAGTTGGAAAACTTGCAGCCGGACTATTTGGAACGTCTTCTCTTTGATGATATTCCTTTCTTGGAAGATGCACAAAAAGAACATGATAACTTTGCTCAAGCGCTTCGCAATGAAGGAGTTGAGGTGCTCTATCTTGAGCAGCTAGCTGCTGAGTCACTGACTTCTCCAGAAATCCGTGAGCAATTCATCGAAGAATATCTGGAAGAAGCCAATATTCGCGGCCGTGAAACCAAGAAAGCTATTCGCGAACTGCTCCGTGGTATCAAAGATAACCGAGAGTTGGTTGAAAAAACGATGGCAGGGGTTCAAAAAGTTGAATTGCCAGAAATTCCTGAAGAAGCAAAAGGCTTGACGGACTTGGTGGAATCTGATTATCCATTCGCTATTGATCCAATGCCAAACCTCTACTTCACACGTGACCCATTTGCTACAATTGGTAATGCTGTATCGCTCAACCACATGTATGCAGATACTCGTAATCGTGAAACTCTTTATGGTAAATACATCTTCAAACATCACCCAGTATATGGTGGAAAAGTAGATTTGGTTTACAACCGTGAAGAAGATACACGTATCGAAGGTGGGGACGAACTGGTTCTTTCAAAAGATGTGCTGGCGGTTGGTATTTCACAACGTACAGACGCAGCTTCTATAGAAAAACTCTTGGTCAATATCTTCAAGAAAAATGTTGGCTTCAAGAAAGTTTTGGCTTTTGAATTTGCCAACAACCGTAAGTTCATGCACTTAGACACTGTCTTCACTATGGTTGACTACGACAAATTTACGATTCACCCAGAAATCGAAGGCGATCTTCGCGTTTACTCTGTAACTTATGTTGATGACAAACTTAAGATTGTTGAAGAAAAAGGTGATTTGGCAGAAATCTTGGCAGAAAACCTTGGTGTGGAAAAAGTTCACCTGATTCGCTGTGGCGGTGGCAATATCGTAGCTGCTGCGCGTGAGCAGTGGAATGACGGTTCTAACACCTGGACCATCGCACCTGGTGTAGTAGTAGTGTATGACCGTAACACGGTTACTAACAAGATTTTGGAAGAATACGGCTTGCGTTTGATCAAGATCCGCGGAAGTGAATTGGTTCGCGGTCGTGGTGGACCACGCTGTATGTCTATGCCATTTGAACGTGAAGAAATTTAGGAATCCAGTATTTTACTGATACTCAAAGAATAGAAAGAGGAAATAATAGAATGACACATTCAGTATTCCAAGGACGTAGCTTCTTAGCAGAAAAAGACTTTAGCCGTGCTGAGTTAGAATACCTTATCGGTCTTTCAGCTCACTTGAAAGATTTGAAAAAACGCAATATTCAACACCACTATCTTGCTGGTAAGAATATCGCTCTCTTGTTTGAAAAAACATCTACTCGTACTCGGGCAGCTTTTACAACAGCAGCCATTGACCTAGGGGCACATCCAGAATACCTTGGTGCTAACGATATCCAGCTTGGCAAGAAAGAATCTACAGAAGATACTGCTAAAGTTTTGGGCCGTATGTTTGACGGGATTGAATTCCGCGGTTTCAGCCAACGCATGGTAGAAGAATTGGCAGAATTCTCAGGTGTTCCAGTATGGAATGGTCTGACAGACGAATGGCATCCAACTCAAATGTTGGCTGACTACTTGACTGTTCAAGAAAACTTTGGCCGTCTGGAAGGCTTGACATTGGTATACTGTGGTGATGGACGTAACAACGTTGCAAACAGCCTTCTTGTAACAGGTGCTATCCTTGGTGTCAACGTTCACATCTTCTCACTAAAAGAACTCTTCCCAGAAACAGAAATCGTTGAATTGGCAGAAGGCTTTGCGAAAGCAAGCGGCGCACGTATCCCAATCACTGAAGATGCTGACGAAGCAGTTAATGTTGCTGATGTTCTTTACACAGACGTTTGGGTA
>CAJPKC010000401.1 GCA_905370255.1 Streptococcus oralis | reverse complement strand
GTAAAGATATTCATGACAACATTTGATTTATCAGGAATACCCTCTAAACGATGGAGTCCATTACTCATCAAAACCATACCAACATAGAGTAGGATGACACCTAACATAAGAACCTCCTAAGTTTTTTATGTTAATATCATACTACTTTGACAACACATGTCAACGAATTTTCAGAAATTTTGCAACATTTACATATTAGTCAAGCTAACATGTGGTGTCAAAAAATGACATTACATTTGGTAATTCTCAATAGGAGTCCTTTGCTTAATCCCAGATAAATAAACAGTTAATCTATAAAAAGCTTCCTTTAGTATTTGACTGTTTCTGACAATATAGTCCGTACAATCTATCATCCAATGTGAGCATTATATTTTTTTCTCGCCTATTTTTCCAACTCATTCTCCAGACCTAAGTCCATAGACCTATTTTTAGTAATTTTACAGTTGGGTGACAAAGATGAACGTTTTTTATGATAAAGTCTTTTTTGGACTAACATCCAAAAGGAGAATTATGATGGAAACAAATGACTATACTACTAATTTACAGCCAGTCTCCCAGGAATATTCCGACGAAAAGACTAGTCTTCAAACCAAAACCAAGAAACTCTTGGAATATTTTTCACCAAAAGACATTTGGAAAATTAAGGGACTGATTGTCGCCTGTCTCGTGGCCTGCTTCCTATATGTCACTTACTTGACCCATTTTTCCTTTGCCTTTCCAGCAACCGTTGTCTTGATAAGTACGATTGAACTGGGCTGCCGTCTATTAGGTGGAAAAGCAAAGGGAATGCGACTTGAATCGGTAATATTTATGGTCACTAGTCTACTACAAGGTTTACAAATTAGTCTTTGGGGTCTGCACGACAACTGGGGGAGCGCTCAGATTCTTTGCCTTCATGCGAGTATCCTCCTTTACTTAATGGCACGTACTGGACAAAGTAGTCAAGACCGTTTGGGAATTATGGTTTGGCTAGACCTCATATACACTAGCTGCATCTTCCCACTGAAATATTTCTTTATCGGAGCCTGGACACTACTCTATAAAACAACACCTAAACAAGAGCTCTCTGAAGAAGAAAAACATGCAGTTCAGAACCACAAATGGATGATTCTCATTAGTATCATGATTGCCTTGGTACTGACTGTATTCGCTGCTAGTCAGCTTAGTCAGGTCTTGCCTGCTTTCGGACAACTCTGGCAACAGTTCTTCCAGACACTCGCTACTCTACTTGATTTCACTATCACCTTCAAGGATAACGGATTATTGTTCTCTCGTTTAATAACCAGTATCCCTCTGGCTCTAGGACTTTTTGCTCAACTCATTGCAACCTATTTGGCAAAAGAAAAGCCACTTAGTCAAAAACGATTTGAAGGCCGTCTTAAAACAACCCGTCAGTTTCCAAAAGTAGCAGCTTATATCGTACTCGGAAGCCTCTGCCTTACTTATGCCCTATTCATATTAACTGCCACTAGTCAAATGGGAGAACTCCTTTCTCTCAACCAAGTCAACATTCCAGCCCATCAAGCCTCACATATTGCTGTTCAGGGCTTCTGGCAATTAGTTCGAGTCTCTACCCTTAACTTGGGAATCCTAGCTGGACTTTATATTTTTTCTAAAGAAAACTTCTTCACCCATAAGGGGCTTCGTTTGTTGAGTACCCTACTCTTTACTTTTGCTAGCCTCTTTGCCCTTATCGCCGGCTGGAAACTCTTTGGCGTTTATATAGCACTCTATGGTGTAACGCCACGTCGCTTACTATCAGGTTGGTTTGTCACAGTACTCTTTATTTGGTGTGTCCTAACACTTATTAGACTTTATAAGCCTATCCAGGCAACCCGTCTCGCTGTATTTTATGCAACTATCAGCTTCACCTTGGTTAGCCTCTTAGGTAGCTTTATTTTATAAGAAAAAAGAGTGGAACTAGATTAACTAGTTTCACCCTTTTTATATTGGAATTATTTTGAATCTCTTGTGGGAAAGGCATACATCACCCAAAGAGCTACTGTTAATGGAGTTGCTTTTAATACAATCCAAGCAACATTGAAATTGGCATCACGCAGACGACGAATCTGAATAGAAATTGTAGGAAGCGCCGTTGCTGCTATAAATAGAATGAAAGCTGTCAATGTAAAGCCAGCAGCTCTTGTTTCCCCAAGTAAGTCCATCAGTAGGAAAATCAAACTACCGATAATTCCATTAATCAAGACAACCCACCAATAGTCTGGTCGTTTTGTACGACCATAAAAATCGAGATAGCCTAACCAAAAATTTTTATATGCCTCTAACATGTTTACACCTCTTAATAGTCTGCTACCAGTATACTATATTAATAAGATAGGTGCAAGATGTGAAAATTTAGACTTCTTAAGTTTTATACATATATAATAGGAAGATTATTTTAAATAAACTGGAATGGATTGAAATTAGGACTGTCTGACTCAATCTGGCCACTCACCATGGTCACCACACGACTGACATGTTGACGGACACTATTGCGGTGAGCAATAAAAATCATTGTTCGTT
>CAJPKC010000400.1 GCA_905370255.1 Streptococcus oralis | reverse complement strand
GGATAGACATCATAAATATTAAAATAATTAAAGGAAATTGACAAGGTAAAAATTTGCTCTTTCAAGGCTCCATTTAAGGCATCTTGGTCTGGTGCGAATAGCTTTCCTTCATGAAATTGATAAAATTCTATGACCTTTTTACCAATCTCTTCCCTACGCCATTTTTTTAGATCGATCAATAGGACACCCGAATTATGATAGGGGTACTCTTTCAAAGCTAGAAATTCCTTTCTTGACTTATCCACAGTTGGTTCGGGACACATACCTATTACCTTATCTCCTAAGTCGCTATAAAAAAGAGAACCTATATCTTCTAGAACTAGTGTATCTCCGTCGAGATATAAAATCCTATCAACTTCTTGTGGAAGAAGTTTATCTAAAAAAAGACGTGCCAAAATAATTGAAGACCAACCGTTTGTATCAAAATCAAAATCAATATAGTCTGCGATATTATTTATAGAAATAATACAAACTTTTCTATCGTAACTTTTAGCAAATCCTTTTAATTTGTTTTGATTCTCTTGGCTTATCCTCTCGCCAATTAAATATACTGTAATATTCTCAGCAGATTTATTATTCTCAAATATAGAACACATACAGGTTGCAACTTGAGGTACGAACGCATCATTTAATGTAAATAAGATATTCATAAAATTCTACTTCTTTCTTTTTTCCTGATTTTTAGCAATGCCATAAATAATCAGACTTGTTGCATAAAAGACGCACATGGAGATTAAAAAGGAATTAGCAGCTCCCAGCAATTTTTGATCGCGAATAAATGGTAAAGTAATAAATTTTGAAACAGCAAATGTCAATAAATAGGCTATCATCAGATAATGTTGTTTTCTAAAGATGGTCATAATGATATCAACCACTAGAGCAAAAACATTCAAAATACCGCCTATAAGTAATATAGTGAAAGGAAGCTTATACTCCTGTAATTTGATACCATAGACAGCACTAAGCACTTCTGTACCAATCAGATAGCCCAAAATAACAATAACAAGTCCTAAAACAGTCATTACTAGATTTAGAGTATTGACCTGTTTGAAAAATAGTGTAAATTTCTTTTCATTCCAATAAATGGAAAGCTGTGTAGTCAACGGTCTCAGGACGAAGAATAAAAGGGATAGGACAAAGACAGGCATGAATAGAACATTAAAGTCTCTTTGAACCCCAGATGAAAAATAGCCATTTGTCAAAAGGTAATCAATATCAATTTTTGGCTCGTTATAGATATACGTTATCAAAAATCCATTTAAAAACAAGGGAAAACTATTTTTCAAAATAGAATACACATTTTTTCTGTCATCATGGAGTTTAGGCGAAAACTTTTCCTGAGAAAAATGTAATCTACAGTTTCTAAAATCTAAGGGGAAGGTCAGAATGAAATTCGCACAGCAAATAACAATACTAGCTACCATCAATGATTTTGTAAGCAACAGGACTATCGCAAATATTAACATACAAATCCAGCTCCTATAGAATTGCACCTTTCCAGCTAAGTCTGATCTATTTTTTTGCTGAAATAATCCTTGAAAAACATCTGAATATGCATCTATAGCCCGATAAAGAACAAGCAATAAAATAATACTAGATTTGTAAATATCATACCCTTGCCATAGAGTATAGATAAACGATGTAAAAATCATCAAAAAGACCGTAAAAAGTCTCGTGTTATGATAAGAAGCAAATTGGTATCTTTCTTTTACATCCGTAGATTGCAGATTTCTAACTTGAAAATAACCTAGAACAAAAAACTGCTGACCAAGAGCATAAGCAATACTAAAAATATCAGAATCTCTTGAATCTAGAAATCTAGAAGCTAGTAGAAGCAAGACGACTGATATCAATGAAGATGAGACTGTCCCCAACATGTTCCATATATAGTTATTTTTCAGTCCTTCTTTTGAGATTATTTTTTCTATTTATTTATTACCGTCATTATTTTTAGCATAAGGTGATGATCCTGATTTTGAGGGCATTTTTCTTCTCCAAATGTATTCTATTTCTTATTATACTATACTTTCAGTGAAAAGTGAAAATCCTTCCTGAAAGAATCTCTCTTTTAAATGATACTTTCTTCCCCAACCTAATTAAAAAGGGCAAAACTTCTATCAAGCTTATATCTATACTTCTTCTTTTTCCGTTTCCTAAATCATCTTCAAGTTACTTCCGAAAAACCTAGCTCTATAATCTGGTTATTTCCAATCACCTTCTATTCTTCCTCATTTTTTAAAACAATTACAATATTAAAAAACCCCGTTTTCACGGGGTTTAGTGTCTGACTATAATTGTTATCTGGGAACGGAATCGAATTAAGCTTCGATTTCTGTAACCATACCTGAACCAACAGTACGTCCACCTTCACGGATAGAGAATGTTGTACCTTGTTCAACGGCGATTGGGTGGATCAACTCAACGTCGATTGTCACGTTATCACCAGGCATTACCATTTCAGTACCTGCTGGAAGTTCGATTGAACCTGTAACGTCAGTAGTACGGAAGTAGAATTGTGGACGGT
>CAJPKC010000399.1 GCA_905370255.1 Streptococcus oralis | reverse complement strand
CGTTAGAATTCGATTTCGTCGTCCCACCTCCGCACAGTTGAGTAGGGCTGTAAAAGCTGATGAAATCAGCGTAGTAGAGCCCACTCAACCACTGCGTCTTGCTCGACAATCCAAAGACAATTGAGAGTCTAGAACTATTATCCCAGACTCTTCTTCACTATAACATCTAGTATCATTTACGTTTGTTCTTCATATATTTCCGTAACATGGGAATAAGATTCTGTATTTGATCCTGTTTTATCACCATTACACCATATTCCTGACAACGATGACTATAAACAGGATTGATTTTTCCAGAGCAAACAATTATTTTCAAACAATTATCACCTGCAAAATGATTGGCATAAACTTCAAGTTCGTTAATAGCTTCAACTGCTAGATCCGTCATTTTACAAGAAATGAAAACTACAGAGTGACCTTTACGAAGAATAACATCAATCTCATTTTGAACATTGTCAGCCTCAGGGAAAATCCCATTCCAGTCAATTTCAGTACCAATCATACATTCATCAAAATACTCCGACTCAAGGACTAGTAAATAGATATACAATTCTAAAATATGCCCTTTAGTTCGACATAACAGATGTGCTTCTGGTGTTGGGAATGTATAAGTAACAGTATCTGTTGTTTCCTCTGCTACTTTCAGTAAATTAGCTTTTTTGAACAAAGGAATCAAGCTACTGGGGTAAGAATAAATTTTTCCATTACTCTCCAAAACTTTTGCTGTTTCAGCGTGAAAATCATTTGTTTTTGCCAGTGCAAAGAATTGGGTAATCTGATACCATTTTTCAGGATTTTCGATAGCATATTTGGCCAATTTTTTTATAGCTAGCACTTGCTTATTAGAATGCTGAGGTCTTCTTGATTTAAGGACTTTTCCACCACGTAAAGCTATCAATTGTTCAATGGATAAACTAGGAATCTCTAACTGTTTATCATAAATCTTACCCCTTTCCCAGGCATACTGCTTTCCTTGTTCAACATCCATAGCAATAATGGGAATACCTTTCTCCAAACCATACTGATATAGAACTATTGCTAATAGATTATCTCCACCAAAAACATCGATGGTCACTGTCTCAAAATCATTGATAAATACGTCTAATTCCTGGCAGGTTTTTTCTAGGTTAAATTGTCGAAAATGTACTTGTTTTAAGTGTGGAACTTGTTCCATTAGAAAATGCTTCAAGGATAGCTTTTCTTCCTCAGCAATTTTTCTTGTAGAAAGGTATAAAATCTCATCACAATCACTGACAAAAGCTTGGTAGACATTTTTCTCAATGGTATGACGATCGTATAGTTCAATTAAAAGACTAGTCATCTTAAGACCTCCTAGACAAAAAAGTCTGAAAGAATAATGGTCGATCAGAATCGTTTTAAAACTATCACAATTCTGTTTAATTTCATCGACTTCTCCTACTTCTAGTATAGCATAAATTGAGATTTCCCTTTCTTATTAGGGTAACAAATAAGGAATAGAAAACGACTGCTCTCTATCCCTTTTATTCATTTATTTTACTTTTTTAGCCAACATTGTTGCAAAGCGTAGTTGGATACGATTTCCGTTTTCATCACGACGGTGGAGATGGCCAGGATTTTCATTGTACTTCACTAATTCCCAGTCCTTGTAGTAATTTGCCAACTCACCCTCTTTGAAGGTAAATGGGAAATCAACTGAACATGGATAATCTTCTGTATCCATAGCACACACAATCAAATTGTAACCTCCAATTGAGGTTTGTTCCTGCATGTTTTGAATAATAGCTGGAATGCGATCTGCTTGTAAAAACATCAGAACAACCGTTGATACGATAAAATCGTAAGTTTGTCCAATGCTAGCTGAATTGATATCGTAGATACCGACAGGCATTTCTAAATCTTCTTGCTCCACAATGCTTTGCAAGATTTCAAGGGACAGTTCATTTTGATCTACAGCTGTGACATCAAAGCCATGTTGAGCTAGAAAGAGTGCATTTCTTCCTTGACCACATCCTAGGTCTAGTGCCTTACATGGTTTTACTGTATCCATAGCTTCTAAAACTTCCGAATGAACTGGATTGCTATTGTATTTCTTAGGGAAATAATCTTCCGGCTTACAATAGAATTCTAAATACCATTCCACATCGTCTGTTGCAGCCTCTACTCGGTGCCAGGCTTGCGGTTGAGCCATGGGATTGCCAGCTCCTGCCTCAAAGAGGTGCTCAGCTAGAACCTCACCATCTTCTGTCAACTCAATAAACTTGAGTGTCCCCTTCAAGACAGTAATTTTTCCCCAAGTGCCGACCTTGGTATTGTGTTTTTGCTGGACAATTTCTGGCATGGTCTGTTTATTCCACAAGGGCATCCGTTTATAGGCAATTAGTTTTTCCATTTCACTTCCTCTTCTTAACGCTGGTTGACAGCTTTTATGACACGCGCGATGTCGCGGTTTTGTTCACGTCGCTTGATCGACTCTCGTTTGTCATAGTCGTGCTTCCCTTTGGCAAGTCCTAAAAGGAGTTTGGAGTAGCCATCTTTGATATAG
>CAJPKC010000398.1 GCA_905370255.1 Streptococcus oralis | reverse complement strand
TATGGCTATGCCAGAAGTATTTTGGACGTACATTTGTCAAAATATCTTCAAACTCTCTTTTCCATTAGAAGGTTAGGCGTTATATAACAAGGTCTTCTTGTATATAAGTTATGCTTAAACTAGAATAAGAATATCTAGCAAATAACCGGAGGGGGCGATGGTAAAAAAAGTCAGTAAGACGAAGAGATGTAAGGTGGATAAATTATTGATGGTCTTCTGTAGTCTGGTTATATTGATTGTTGTTATAGCGATTGTCTTACATGTCAAAAA
Organism: Streptococcus oralis; assembly: GCA_905370255.1. Next base: position 2,257 of record CAJPKC010000398.1, on the reverse strand, counting down.
TGAAAATAAAATATCTAATGCTCAGAATGGGATGTCTGAGTATCTGAAAAATAAATATAAAGAAGACTTTAAGGTCAAAAGACCCGAGCATAAACACGGAGGTTTTGGGGTCAACGGTATATGGATGTCGCAAGCATACCTAGTATCAAACCCAAAACTAAAATTTGATATCGATTGCAGCTATTTGAATCCCTCTGACTGTAGCGACCAATACATCGCTGCCATCTGGTCAGTCCAAGCCAGCAAGGAGCTAGAAGCTATAGTAAAAGAAGTTAATGCCAGTAGCGGCAATGGCTATAAAGCGGATAGTGCACGGGCAGAGATTATTCTATCTGGAGATTTGGTAGACTCTGTAAATAAACAATCTAAATATGAAGATAATAAAACAAAAGACGAAGGCTTCCTTTATAGATTAATAATAGACGCTCCAAACGACAGCCGAAAGGCTTCTTACAGATTTAAAATTGGAGAGAAGCTGCGAGAAGAGGGCGTATATAAGGTAGATATAGATGTAAACAGGAATGATAATTCGAAAATAAGATGCGAAATATTTTTTAATAAAAATAAATTGGGCAGTAAAGATAATATAGAAGAATGTATCGTTAAGACTGGGAGGGAGTAAAATGACATTAGATACAAGAGCCTATCTAAATTTAAGCGCGTTGGCGTATATAGATTTTAATAAATCCCTTACAGGTTTAACTATTAAGGATCTTATCGAGCGTAAGGCTGTTTCAGAAAAAGACCTTAATAGTCCAGAACTCTCTGCTCTCCAAAATTCTTCTAATTCTCTCCGCTCCTGGAAACTTATAGCCCAGTCCCCGTCTAGTGTCAGTGAGGTAAAAGTTTAGCATAGAAATAAATTATAAAATTATCAGTCCGTTGCATCGTGCTTATTCTTAAGGTAAAATGATAAATAACTAAGCAATAGAGGGCTATGTTGTATGGCGAATAGTAAGAGCAAAAGAACGAGCAAATCGCATGTAAATAATAAAAAAATCTGGCAAGCTATCTTGATTATTCTGTCGTCAATAGTCGTGATAATGACTGTAGTGTACATTGTAGGTGGAATTATAATAGATAGAGAAATTAATAAACGTTCGGTTAGTGATAAGACTGAACAAGCTAATATGACTAGCTATCTAAAAAACAAATATGACCAAGATTTTGAAGTAGAAAAACCTAGTTGCAATGGCGGTGCTTTTGGTATTTCTTGTGTATGGTCTGCTGATGCTTATCCTGAATCATATAAAAGCATAAAGATACATATTTCTCAGGTAAATAATCAGACAAAATATAGCGATGACTATGTTGTAAGAACTTGGCAAAAAGAACAAACTGCCAAAATTCAGCCCAAAGTCAGAGAAATATTTAAAGACATGCCCGTTGACGTTAAAGTTAGACTAGGTGTAATAGATTCAGACGTAGAGAGTACCTTCACTCTGAAAAAGCCAACTTTTGAGGAGGTGTTTTTGGCTGAAAATAAAGTCGGGCAGCGTGGCAATTTAGCTTATGGATTAGATTTTAAGTATGATGGTGACATTGAAGACGAGAGTCGTTTTGCTGGTGGCATACACGAGATGATGGAGCATGTGAAAAACATGGGAGTGAGCCCTAAAGATATATCTGTAAATATATACTTATCGAAGAATGGCAAGCTTATTTCAAGAGAATATTGTAATAGAGATAAGTTGTCATCAATTAATGAGATAAAAGGTTGTATTGATACGTCAAAAAATATGCCAGTAGAGGAGGGCGATAGATGGTAAAAACCATTGAGTACTTAAGTTTGTCGGCATTAGCTTATGTTGACTTTAAAGAATCTGATGCTGGATTAACTCTGGACGAGATTATTAGAGATGAGCAGAAAAAGAAATCACGCAAAGATTTCAATATCAATAATCCTGAACTCTCTGCCCTCCAAAATTCTTCTAATCCACTTCGCTCCTGGAAACTTATAGCCCAATCCCCGTCTAGCGTCAGTGAAGTAAAAGTTGTAAATTATCGCGGGTATAAACGAAAGGAAGTTGTTACTCGCTCTATCCCCTTTTCTTGTACTGCTTTTCAAAATCCCGAAACAGGTGAGATAGTATTTGCCTTTCGTGGTACTAATAATATAGAAGATTGGGGCACGGACATACAAATAGCGTCTTTCGTTCCACAGGCATTTATTCGCCAATTTCAACAAGCAAAAGACTTTGTGTTTAACACTTTAAATGAACACGGTCCAGTATGTTACGAGACTGAAGATGCTATG
>CAJPKC010000397.1 GCA_905370255.1 Streptococcus oralis | reverse complement strand
TGATTCTCCAGAGGAGGATAATATCACCTGCAAGAAGATCGTCCTCTAGTAGTTCCATATTGCGTTTTGGAACAGGCTTAGGGTTTAGTAGCCAAGCCTCCATATCACGATTAGGAGAGATATAGGGCTTGACAGGGTAGTCTTTATAGATAGAATTTAAAGTAGTATTCATAAAATTTCTCTTTCTCTTTCTTTTTTCCTTACCAGTCTAACAAATTTCAAAAAAAAATTAAAAATATTTAAACTCTGTCAAGTTTTTTTCTTGACACCTCTCAGAAATCTGATATAATAGAACATGTGCTAAATAGCTTAGCTATTTCACCGAAATAAAAAATAAAAGAAAAGAGATATTAAAAATGGCAGTAAAAATCCGTTTGACTCGTATGGGTTCTAAGAAAAAACCTTTCTACCGTATCAACGTAGCAGATTCACGTTCACCACGTGACGGACGTTTCATCGAAACAGTTGGAACTTACAACCCACTTGTTGAAGAAAACCAAGTAACTTTGAAAGAAGACCGTATTTTGGCATGGTTGGCTGATGGAGCTCAACCTTCAGATACAGTTCGCAACATCCTTTCAAAAGAAGGCGTATTGAAGAAATTCCACGATTCTAAATTCTCAAAATAAGTTTAAAGTAGGTTGACAGATGGATACGATTGAAAATCTCATTATTGCAATTGTGAAACCTTTGATTTCACAACCAGATGCCTTAACTATCAAGATTGAAGATACACCAGAATTTTTGGAATATCATTTGGATCTTGACCAGAGCGATGTGGGTCGTGTAATCGGTCGTAAGGGTCGCACTATTTCTGCGATAAGAACGATTGTCTACTCTGTCCCAACTGAAGACAAAAAAGTAAGAATCGTTATTGACGAAAAATAAGAAAAGCGGGACATGGTCTCGCTTTTTTTGCAAGAAAATCCATGAATGTTCTTCATAATTAAAGAATCGTTATCCCTTTCTCCAACTTGTGAAAATCCCTGTAACATGATAAAATAAAGGGAGAAACAGATACAGGAGACAAGATGAACTACTTTAACGTTGGGAAAATCGTCAATACGCAAGGTTTGCAGGGTGAAATGCGAGTCTTGTCAGTGACAGATTTTGCTGAAGAACGCTTTAAAAAAGGGGCAGAGCTTGCCTTATTTGATGAAAAAGATCAGTTTGTGCGAACAGTGGTCATTGCAAGCCACCGTAAACAAAAAAACTTCGATATCATCAAGTTTAAAGATATGTACCATATCAATGATATCGAAAAATACAAGGGTTATAGTCTAAAGGTTGCAGAGGAGAATCTCAATGACCTAGATGACGGTGAGTTTTACTACCACGAAATTATCGGTCTAGAAGTCTATGAGGGAGATAACTTGATTGGGACCATCAAGGAAATCCTTCAACCAGGTGCCAATGATGTCTGGGTAGTTAAACGAAAGGGTAAACGTGACCTACTCTTGCCTTATATCCCACCGGTTGTGCTGAATGTGGATATTCCAAATAATCGTGTGGATGTAGAACTCTTAGAAGGGTTAGACGATGAAGATTGATATTTTAACCCTCTTTCCAGAAATGTTCACACCCTTAGAACATTCCATCGTTGGCAAGGCTCGTGAAAAAGGACTCTTAGATATCCACTATCATAATTTTCGTGACTACGCTGAAAAGGCCCGTCATGTTGACGATGAACCCTACGGTGGTGGTCAAGGGATGTTGCTAAGAGCGCAACCCATCTTTGATGCCTTTGATGCCATTGAAAAAAAGAATCCGCGCGTGATTCTCCTAGATCCAGCGGGAAAACAGTTTGATCAAGCTTATGCGGAAGATTTGGCTAAGGAAGAAGAACTCATTTTTATCTGTGGTCACTACGAAGGGTATGACGAACGAATTAAGACTCTGGTGACGGATGAGATCTCGTTAGGAGATTATGTCTTGACTGGTGGAGAACTAGCAGCAATGACTATGATTGATGCGACGGTTCGCTTGATTCCAGAAGTTATCGGGAAGGAAGCAAGTCACCAGGATGATAGCTTTTCATCAGGTCTCTTGGAATATCCTCAATACACGCGGCCTTACGATTTTCGTGGTATGTTAGTTCCGGATGTGCTCATGAGTGGACACCATGAAAATATACGTCAATGGCGACTCTATGAGAGCCTCAAGAAAACCTACCAACGTAGACCTGATTTGCTGGAAGAGTATGAACTGACAGCAGAAGAAGAGAAAATGTTAGCAGAAATTAAAGAAAATAACAATTAAAAGGAGAAACCTATGCAAGTAATTAAACGTGATGGACAAGTCGCTGATTTTGATCCAGATAAAATCTACCAAGCTATCCTTAAGGCAGCTCAAACAGTCTATGTATTGACGGACGATTTGCGCCAAAATCTAGCTCAAGTTACTAAAAAGGTTGTTTTGGATTTAGAAGAAGCAAAAGTAGAACGTGCAACCATCAGCATGATCCAATCAATGGTTGAGCACCGCTTACTTGGTGCTGGCTACATTACAATCGCAGAACACTATATCTC
>CAJPKC010000396.1 GCA_905370255.1 Streptococcus oralis | reverse complement strand
GTGCTAGCTTGTCCTCAGGTTCGTTAAATGCTGGCAATTGTTTGATTTCCAATACCTCAATGTCAGCTTTATCTGAAAAATGCTTTTGCATAAATTTCAAAAGTTTCCGATTGGTTGAGCGGTCAGAGTTTGTTCCAACGATAGCAACTAATTTCATCTTGCTACCCCCTTTATTTGTTTGATTTCATATCTTTAATATCATTATACAACTTTGGCCTTTCTTGTAAATCAACAGCCCTAAAAGATTGTGTTATCCTATCAGTTTATCTTAGTTTAGTATAACTTAGTGAAAAAAATAACAATATTTTTTGAGAAAGTATTGACCCTCATTTTTAACTATGTTATAGTCTTTGTGAAAATATGTATTAAGTTAGTGGAGGTTTTTCTTATGAAAGAGACATTCAATCGTTGGCAAGTTTTAGCTGCATCAACTGCTATTCTCCTCTGTACAGGGGCAGTCTATTCTTTTTCCGTTTTCGCTGGGCCTCTAAGTTCTTCAACAGGCTGGTCAATGTTCGAAATCATGCTCGCATTTGCAATTAACTCAGCAATCGGACCTATCCCCATGATTCTCGGAGGTTATTTGGTAGACAAGGGATATGTAAAATGGACAATTGCCCTTGGTGCACTTCTCTTTGCTAGCGGTTTTTACCTGACTGGTTATGCTAGTTCACCAGCCATGCTTTATCTGACCTATGGGTTGATGGCAGGTCTCGGTCAAGGATTTGCCTATTCAGGAGCCCTCTCAAATTCACTTCGTCTCTTCCCTGATAAACGTGGCTTAGCTTCTGGGATTCTAACAGGAGGTATGGGGTTTGCTGCAGTTATCGCGTCACCAGTTGCAAGTAGTCTCATTCAAAAACAAGATGCCTTCTTTGCTTTTCGAACAATTGGACTGGTCTATATTGTTGTTATTATCTGTGCAATTTTCTTCATTAAGGCAGCCCCAAGTGGTTACCAACCTACAGGTTGGAAAGCTCCAGCACAAACAAAACAAGGACCTGCTAATAAAAAATGGAAAGAAATGCTACAAAGTCCGCTATTTTACATTATTATCAGCATGTTCTTTGTCGGTGCTTTCTCTGGTTTAATGATTGCCTCTCAGGCATCCCCAATTGGTCAATCAATGTTTGGCCTTTCAGCTGGAACAGCAGCTCTCTATGTTTCTCTTTATTCAATCGCGAACTCTAGTGGTCGCTTTATCTGGGGATCACTCTCTGATAAAATTGGTCGTTCTCAGACTTTATTGATTATCTATTCAGTCATCGTATTGGCACTCTTCTCTTTAACAATTATCCCTGGACAACTTGGTTTCACTCTAGGAATCCTCGGACTTGGTATCTGCTTCGGTGGTGTTATGGGAGTCTTCCCTTCCATTGTCATGGAGAACTACGGACCTACAAATCAGGGGGTCAACTACGGCATCGTCTTTACAGGATATTCTTTAGCTGCATTTTTTGCACCTAAAGTTGCGGTTCAAATGGCAGCAGCCAACAATGGAAATTACAGTGCTGCATTCTACGTCGCTATCGCTTTAGCAGTTGTTGGGCTCCTTCTCAACCTTCTATATATGAAGAAGAAAGGCTAAAAAAGAGAACTTCCTATATAAGGAAGTTTTTTTGATATAATAAAATTAGAAATAGTTTATCGGGAGGATTTATCATGGCTCAATATTCACGACTTTTACGAGATAACCCATCTGATTTCCCCTACGATTTTGAAAAACAAATCTTATCTAAGCAATCAGCTGATACCATTTATCATTGGCATCCTGAACTTGAGATAATCTATGTCAAAAAAGGAACTGCTACCTTGTATATCAATTCTGAGCGCTTTGAAAGTCATGAAGGCGATATTTTTCTGATTCAGCCAACATCTCCTCATGCTATCTACGCTATTGAAAATCAAGAACAAATTTCTACAGTTTTTCGCATCCATCTAGATTTCCTAGGTAGGAATCAAATAGACAGTTTTAGCCAACGCTATATTCAACCAATATACTCTGGACATTTTTATCTCACTCCTCGGATTTCTCCAGATGATCATGCTTATGAACCGATTCGCGATTGTCTTTTATCTCTTTTTTCTATCCTTGAAGAGCAGAGTATTTATTATGATCTCCTTTTAAAGGCAAAACTCTATGAATTTCTCTATCTTCTCTTTAGGTACAGGTATGTCAATCGACACTATACAGATGATACCTATCAAAAATATCAGAAATTAAAAGAAATGATTAGCTATCTTGAGCAACACTATGCAGAACCCATTCAAATTGACCAGCTTGCTGCTACATTTGGATACAGCAAAAATCACTTTATGAATATTTTCAAACAACACACCGGGACAAGTTGTATGGAATATCTCATACGATTGCGCCTGGAAAAAGCTTGTGAAAAGCTCGTTCAGACCAATCAAAGTGTTCAAGAAATAGCAAGTCAGGTCGGTTTTACCAACCTCTCAAACTTCAATCGACAATTCAAACAACACTTCCAACTAACTCCTAGACAATATCGAAACCAACAACTCAAAAAAGAA
>CAJPKC010000395.1 GCA_905370255.1 Streptococcus oralis | reverse complement strand
ATTTGAACAAAAACAGAATAAAAAGGTCCATGATTTTGACCTAGCCCAGCAACAAGAATTGATCCAACACTATAAAGCTCTCTACTCCACACACAAAAAGCAATTTCCTGAGAACCCGAATGAGCAACTTTATGCTGCCATCCAAGCAGTCTTTAAATCCTGGAATAACAAGCGGGCTAGAATTTACCGGGAGCTTCATCAGATCCCTCATGATTTAGGAACAGCCGTAAATGTTCAATCTATGGTTTTTGGGAATAGTGATCAGACCAGTGGAACAGGTGTTTGCTTCACTAGGAACCCCGCTAATGGGGAACCAGAACTTTTTGGTGAATTTTTACTTAATGCTCAAGGGGAAGACGTCGTAGCTGGTATTCGTACTCCAGATCCCATCGCCTCATTAAAAATTTCACAACCAGAAGTCTATAAATCTTTTAGAGACTATGCTACCATCCTTGAAAACCACTATAAGGATATGCAAGACATTGAATTTACTATTGAGAAAGGCAAACTCTATATTCTACAAACCCGTAATGGGAAACGCACAGCAAAGGCTGCTTTAAAAATTGCTCTAGATATGGTAGACCAAGGTCTTATTAATAAGGAAGAAGCTCTCCTGAGAGTCGCTCCTAGTTCCATCAGTCAACTGATACATCCAGTCTTTGAAGAAATTGCTTTAGAGAAAGCACCTTTCTTAGCTCAAGGCCTACCAGCCAGCCCAGGGGCATCTACTGGCCAAATCGTCTTTACCGCCGACCGAGCTAAAGAAATCCATCAAGAAGGGAAAAAAGTCATCCTGGTTCGGCAAGAAACTTCCCCAGAAGATATTGAAGGCATGATTGTCAGCCAAGCTATTGTTACCAGCCAAGGTGGCATGACTTCACACGCAGCAGTTGTTGCTAGAGGAATGGGAACCTGTTGTGTAGCTGGATGTAGTGAACTAAAAATCAGCGAGGAAGATAGAACACTCTCTTGTGGTAATCTTGTTTTAACAGAGGGAGATATCATTTCTGTTGATGGTAGTTCCGGTTGTGTTTATATCGGAGAAATTCCTACAGTCTTGATTGAGAATAATGAAGACCTTCAGCGCCTTCTTTCTTGGGCAGATAAAGTCGCCCGACTTAAAGTTCGTGCTAATGCTGAGACTGTCAAAGATTTACAGACAGCTTTAAATTTTGGTGCCCAAGGGGTAGGACTAGCCCGTACTGAACATATGTTCTTTGGTCAGGATCGAATTTTGGAAATGCATCGCCTCATTCTAGCCGATAAGGAAGCAGAAATGAAAGCCGCACTCAAGAATCTTTTAGAATTCCAAGAAGAAGACTTCTATCAAATGTACAAAACAGTTGAGGACAAACCTCTGATTGTCCGGCTTTTAGATCCGCCCATGCATGAATTTTTACCTAAAGAACCGCAGGAAATCAAGCTTCTTGCTGAAAAACTCAATAAGTCACCTGAAAAACTGGCCCACCAAATTGTAAGCTTACAAGAAAGCAACCCTATGCTGGGCCATAGAGGTTGTAGACTTGGAATCACTCAGCCAGACATTTACAAGATGCAGACTGAAGCTATTTTTAGAAGTGCTATCAAACTACATCAAGAGGGGATAAAAATTAAACCTGAAATCATGATTCCTTTGATTGCAGATAAAAAGGAATTGGAATTTGTTAAATCCTATCTGACTCAACACATCCAGTTTCTTTTTAGAGAGCATGAACAGGAGCCCTTCCCATATGAAATTGGTACCATGATTGAATTACCACGCGCCTGTCTGACTGCAGATAAACTAGCACGGGAAGCTGATTTCTTCAGCTTTGGTACTAATGACTTAACTCAAATGATCTATGGTTTTTCTCGAGATGATATTGGAAAATTTATTGGCCAATATAAAGAGCTTGAAATTCTGCCTTTTGACCCTTTCCAAATGGTTGATAAAGAAGGAGTTGGCGAATTAATGAAAATAGCTATCCGCAAAGCACGTCAGGTAAAACCAAACATCCCTATTGGAATTTGTGGTGAAGTTGGTGGAGATCCCTCTTCTATTTCCTTCTTCCAGAAGATTCAAGTTACCTATGTTTCCTGCTCTCCTTATCGCATTCCTGCAGCTAGACTAGCTGTCGCTCAAGCCACTATTCAAGCTAGAAGCTAAGCTCAGATCCATTGTTAAAACTATTTTATCCTCAATATTTTAAAGGATCTAGTTCTTTTGTTGCGGTCTAGATCCTTTTCTTTGTTTCGATAGAGAACAGTCCTATGAGGATGACCTCCATTACCTTTTCTATTCTGTTTTTCATGGTTCATATGAAAAAACAAAACTGTCTTCTCACTGGCTCATTCAAATAGAAAACACCCCAAAAGCTAGATGTTTCATCTCAACTTTTAGGGTGTAGTTTATTCATTTAGTACAACTATTTTTATAGCAAATCCTCGATCAGGTCATCGACCTCATCTTTTTCTGCTTTTGGTGTGATCTCTGTTACGATAATGCCTGCTACCGCACGCTCAACCAAAGCTTCTACATCCATCCGTTGCTCATACT
>CAJPKC010000394.1 GCA_905370255.1 Streptococcus oralis | reverse complement strand
CTGCTGTATTCTTCGCAAGGATGGTAATTCCACGCTCTTTTTCGATATCGTTTGAGTCCATTGCACGTTCAGCTAATTCTGTACGTGCGTCAAGAGTTTCAGATTGTTTCAATAATTCGTCAACGAGGGTTGTTTTACCGTGGTCGACGTGGGCGATAATCGCGATATTACGGATATCTTCTCTTAATTTTGTCATGATTTCCTCTATTTATTTCAAATTTATTTTCTAACTGAGCAATTATACCACAATTTTAAGCAAATGACTTAACTCAAGTAAGTGTAAATGTTTTCAAAAGAAAATTCATGACTTATCTTTTCTTTTCAAAAATCCCGACTTGTGATAAGATAGGCTGGTATGCGTTTAGATAATTTATTAGCCCAGGAAAAAATCAGTCGAAAAGCCATGAAACAGGCTCTTATCAAAAAAGAAATCTTAATAGATGGAGTCCCTGCTACTTCCCTTGCACAGAATGTTGATACGGGATTACAAGAGTTGATTTTTCAGGGTAGAAAAATCCAAGGATATGAGCACACCTATCTCATGCTTCACAAACCAAATGGTGTCGTGACAGCAAGCAAGGACAAGAAGCTCCCAACGGTTATGGACTTACTACCTCAACACCTCCAGTCGGCTCAGCTTTACGCAATTGGTCGATTGGATAGAGATACGACAGGGTTGCTCCTCCTAACAGATAATGGTCCTCTAGGTTTTCAACTTCTCCACCCTCAATATCATGTCGATAAAACTTATCAAGTTGAGGTGAACGGCTTGCTCACACCAGATCACATCCAGCAGTTCAAAAACGGGATTGTCTTTCTTGATGGAACTATTTGTAAACCTGCTCAGCTTGAGATTCTATCTTCAAACCCTAGTCTCAGCCGAGCCACCATCACCATCTCTGAAGGGAAATTTCATCAGGTCAAGAAAATGTTCCTCTCAGTTGGTGTCAAGGTCACTGCCCTCAAACGAGTTCAGTTCGGAGATTTTCTATTAGATTCTGATCTAGCAGAAGGTCGATACCGACCCTTGAATCAAGGGGAATTGAAAATCATTAAAAACCACTTAATGAAAAGTGGATAAAACAAAAAAAGCTTTAAACATAAAGCTTTTTTGTTTTTGATTAACCAAAAATCATTACGAGGGCTGCAATCCAGTTAAGTACAGAAATGACAATACCTACGATATTGAGAATTTTTTCTGTTTTATACACTAGTCCAGATTGTTTTTCGTGCGAATTAGCCAAAACAAGTCCAATGATACCCAAAATAAGACCTACGATTGGAGATAACAAACCAAGGACGATAGATAGGATACCTAAAACAAGTGATGCTTTTTTCTTTTCTTGCATAATAAAAACTCCTTAAAATTTATATAAATTATTATACCATAAAAAATCGGTATCTATATTAAACATATGTGACAAGTTTTTTTCACATTGTTAATTAGATTTCACCTTTCCTGTCCAAGAATCCAATCCGTAAGAAAGGATATAGATTTCTGAGAAACCTTGTTTTTTCAAGAAAAGCGCTGCATTTGTGACACGTTGCGCACGTTGGTTCTCATAAAGAAGGACAGGCTTATCCTTGCGAAGCGCTGCGAGACTTGTCTTCAATTGATTTGAAGGAATATTACGAGCTCCGAGGATATGTTTTCTGTGGAAGTCAGCTGGATCACGCAAATCAATCAACTGACCTGTACGAATCAAAGACTCAAACTCTGCATTGTCTACGATTTTCGCTGCTCGACGAATGCGAAGATAGTTGTATCCCATCCAAGCTAACATTGCTACGACAAGTCCCCATAATACCCAAGTTACCATAATACTTAATCTCCATTTTTTTCTAAATAGTCTAATTCTAGTTTGTGCTCTCTACGCAGAACAGCTTCTGCTTCAAGATAATCCAGCTTGTCCATCAAGCCTGCATCATAGATTCGAGATAGTTCAATCTTCATCAGTTCAATATCATAGAGACGTTTTCCCATATAAACAATAATGCCGAACTGTTTGAGAAATTGTTGCACATCGTAGAGTGTTTTCATAGCTTTCATTTTAGCAAATAATCAGAGTTTTTTCAATAGTTCCCTTGGAGGATTGCTCTTTTTACTATTATCTAGCTTTCTTCACACTATGACAAAGAAGAAATCCTAGAGTCATTCCAACGATATTTTGCAGGAGATTTGGGATGATTTCTGGTATGGCTGCTCCCCAACCATTCATCCAAGCCGATGCCAGAGCATAGCCAGCTACCATGAAAATAGTCGCCAAGACTAAGCCTAGCCATTGCCATTTCCCTTTAAAACCTGCGAAATAGCCTTGGAAACCATGATTAAGTAAGCTAAAAAACATCCACTGAGGATAACCTGAAATAAGGTCAATGAGAAATCCTGCTAAACCTCCGACAACGGCTCCTTCACGGCTGCCAAAGTAAAAGGCTGTAAAGAAGACTCCAACGTCCAAAAGTGTAAAAATTCCGGTTGGGGTCGGGATTTTAATAAAATAACCTAATACAACCGAACTGGCTGCTAAGATGGATAC
>CAJPKC010000393.1 GCA_905370255.1 Streptococcus oralis | reverse complement strand
GATTTCTACGTTCCCGAAGCTGTTTGTGTGACTTTTAAATAAACAGAATTCTTGTCTTTCTATTAAAATTTTGATTAAATAGTATAAAAAATTACTAAGGAGCAACAACTATGAATCCAGTAGATTTATTTAACCAAGTAAAAGAAATGATTGAAAAGAAAGACTTTGATGGCGCTAAAAAGTTTATCGAAGAAAACAAAGACAAACTCGGTGAATACCTAGAACAAGCTAAAAAATTAGTAGCTGGAAATGAAATGGCCAGCGGTGCTATTGATAAAGTTAAAGGTTTGTTCGACAACTAAGAAAACAAAAACGCTTGAAAAATCAAGCGTTTTTTGTGTATCATTTTTTATATAATCAATGGTAAGAAAATTTGTGCTAAGCCTAGAAAAGCTAGATAACCTAACACATCTGTTGCCGTGGTAATGAAAATGGTTGAGGCTAGAGCTGGATCCTGATGCAGTGTCTTGATAATCAGTGGTACAAAGTAACCAAATAGAGCACCACATGCTAAATTAATCATCAAAGCCAATACCACAATAACAGACAGATAGAAATTTTGATAGAAAACAAACATGACAATCGCTGCAATCAAGCCAGTAAAGAAACCATTAACCAAAGCTAGCACGATTTCTTTGAATACTAAATTCCGATCTTCTTTCAGATCCAGTTTCCCCAAAGCAATTCCCTGGATAACCAAAGCAAGTGTCTGAGAGGCAGAATTTCCGCCCATTCCCGTAATAATAGGACTAATCGCTGCTAATGCTACAACTTGTGAAATCGTATCATCAAAAAGTGCTACTGTCGCAGAAGCTAGAAAGGCTGTTACTAGGTTAATCATCAACCAAGGTAAGCGTTTCTTGAGTGATTCTTTGAAAGGTCCTCCAATTTCTTCACTTTCTTGGACACCACCCATCCGCAAGATATCTTCTTGATACTCTTCTTGCAAAACATCAACGATATCGTCAATTGTGATGATTCCTAGCAATACCTGCCGATGATTGACGACCGGTACGACCGATAAATTATATTTGGCAGAAAGCTGTGCCACTTCCTCTTGGTCAACCTCTGGCGTTACACTCACTATCTGAGTATTCATAAATTCACTGAGTTTCATCTCCGCATCATGAATAAACAAATCACGAATATCAATCCAGCCAACTAGCGAATGATGCACATTTCTAATAAATAAGGTATCAATAACTTCCGTATTGGGCGAAATCTCCCTCAATTTATTGAGAGTTGCTGAGACGGTCAGATTTTCATTTAAGGTAATGAATTCTGTCGTCATCAGACCACCAGCTGTCTGAGGATCGTAAGCCAACATAGCTTTCAAATTCTCTTGACTGGTATTTTTCATCATACTTAAGTATTGCTTACGCAAGTCTACACTCAAGTAACCCAAAATATCTACCACATCATCATCTGGCATAAGATGAAAAAGAGTGCTGGTACGTTTGAAAGAAATCGATTGGATAATCTTTCGTTGCAACTCCGGCTCGGCTTCTTTTAAAATCTCTACCAATTGATCATCACTAGCCATTTCCGTAAAGGTTTTGAGGAGATTCCCTTCCTCATCCTCCAAGGCCCCCAAAGAAAGAGCAATATCAATGGGATAGTAATCGTCAAATATCTGATTGAAAACTTCACTATCCTGTGATAGTAAGACCTGATTTAATAATTCTTCCATTGTACTCCTCCTTCCACTTTGCTAGTATACCATAAAAGACTGATTTTGATACAAGAAAGCTATAAAATCTTCAGTAAATCACTCACTTTTCCAAGCATGTAGTCACAAGGAAATGCAGGAATCTCTTGATTATATTTTCCGAAATAAAAATGTCATCTTATCCTCAAATTTTTCAAGGGAAGGTGCATGACCAGACCTGCACACTACTTCCAAGCAATTTTCTAGGAAAAGATGATAAAGCTCCCTCTCATCAATTAGCGGGAATCCTAAATCAAAAATATCCATTGTTATATCTTTACACATCAAAAAAGCTAGGACTAAGTCCTAGCTCCTCTTAGATGTTGTTAGATTATTTTTTCAAGTTATAGAAAGCTTGAAGACCTTTGTATTGAGCAACTTCACCAAGTTGATCTTCGATACGAAGCAATTGGTTGTATTTAGCAATACGGTCTGTACGTGAAAGTGAACCAGTCTTGATTTGACCTGCGTTAGTTGCAACTGCGATGTCAGCGATTGTTGAATCTTCAGTTTCACCTGAACGGTGTGATACAACTGCAGTGTAACCAGCTTCTTTAGCCATTTCAATAGCTTCAAAAGTTTCAGTAAGAGTACCGATTTGGTTAACTTTGATAAGGATTGAGTTAGCAGCACCTTCTTTGATACCACGTGCAAGGTAGTCAGTGTTTGTTACGAAGAAGTCGTCACCAACAAGTTGTACTTTCTTACCAAGACGTTCAGTAAGAGCTTTCCAACCGTCCCAGTCGTTTTCGTCCATACCATCTTCGATAGTGATGATTGGGTATTTGTTAACCAATTCTTCAAGGTAGTCGATTTGCTCTGCAGATGTACGA
>CAJPKC010000392.1 GCA_905370255.1 Streptococcus oralis | reverse complement strand
CAATTACATTCACTTCCTCGAAAGCAAGCAATATGTGGAGAGATATGGCGATAAGTTTGATAAAAAAGTTATCCATATTACTTTCCAATATTCTCCATCGGATAACGTCTTAGCCTTCCTCGCAGCGGTTCAGAAGGTATTGCAACCGACGGATATGAGCTTGAAGGTAGAATTGCCGGAGTAAAGAACAACTAAGAAGAATAAAATTAATCAATTTATTAGGGATTAAAAGTATTAAAGCGAAGGTCAGTCAATAAATAAGATAGTTAAAAAGTAGACCAAAATTTTCTAAAAGCCCATTAGAATAGGCTTTCTAAGCATATTTTATATTTCGGCAGGGGACAGAGATAGAAAAGAAAACACTGACAGTTGAACTGCACCCCAAAAGTTAGATTTTTTCTGTCTAACTTTTGCGGAGTAGTTCACTTATGACCGAGTGTTGATGTTTTAGAGCTGTGTTCTTTCGAATGGTCCCAAAACTTATTTTTTGTATGTTATAAAAGAATATTTTAAAAATGAAGGTTTTTTCTATGGAAAATGATGTGTTTTTTGATTATTATTTAAAATCACTTAGGTTTCATTTGGGTGATAGGTGTAAGGATATTGGATTTATAGAGTTTTTTAAAGATGAAAATAATTGTTTTATTACTATAGAGGATTATGTTTTGGAATCATTTGTAATATTGTCAAATATTTTGAGTGAGAAGAGGATTGTGTTTTCTTGTGGAATTATTTATAGTAAGGGGGTAGTTACTGGAGTAGAAGTATATATGAGTGTATTAGAGTTAGAAAGATTAAATAAATTGTTTAAAATATAGTTTTGAAGCATATTAAATTTTGTCGGACAATAACGAAGCGGTCCTACTAGTCATTTTGAAAGCTGGATGACTTATCTAAGTCACCCAGCTTTCGAAAAAAGTCCTTGTTGTTCGAGGACTTCTTTATGTATATAAAGTTAAAAAAGATGGGATGTACAAAGCTATTCCCAAAATTTCCACCATTTTTTATGTTCTAGTAGTAGGGTCTCATTCCTTACTGTCAGGGCTCCGATCAGTTGCAACTGGCTGTTGCTTATCCAATCATGACGAAATATTAAAAAAAGCTTCCAACACTATTCAAGCAATTAAAAGTGGGAAAACTTAATCCGTTTAGAAAGATAAACATTTGTCTTTTTTCGCACTTTTGCATCGTCTAAATTAACTATTAAATAGTGAAAGGGGGTAGTAAATGGATAAAGTGATAAAAATCGTTGGCGTGTCTTAACTCTTTTATCGGTTGGCTTTTCGTCTTCTTCTATGAGACTGACCTAGTTTTTAGTGTCACAGTGCCTCAGATATGGACGATAGCCTATGCTATAATATTTATATAAAGATAATCAACAACAAAATAAACAAGAATAGGGAAAAGTCTTTAGGATCAAAAAACGCATAATATTAGGTTTTGAAGAACCTTGATACTATGCGTTTTATTGTGGAGATATTTACTTTATTTTCTCCTGAAATTGAGTTTTTACCTAGTATCGTTTTACTTCCGATTAGAGATAACAAATTTATCAATGAATAGTAAGTGATATAATGCAAGTACAAATCCCCAGAAACTACCACGAAGAGAAAATTCTTGATGATTAAGAGGAAGCAAATCACGGTTTCCTATATAGATGCATGTCAAAATCACAAATAGAATCCAAAATAAATCAGTCCATTTATATTTTGAAAAATATTTTTTCCACATAAAAACACCTTCTTTCCTATAATCATATTATAATACTTTGTGTAAGCGAATACAAGGAATTTGAGGGGATTTCTAAGTAGATTCTGAGGCTTAAAGGTAGTAAAATCAGCCTTTTTAGTGCCCTCTAAGTTTGATTTTTCAGCCTACAAATTATTGACATTTTTTCTCTTTTCTTTTATTTTCTTTTATTTTAAAACTAAAACAAGAGGCTGAGACAAGTCTGTATCAGTCCCTTTTTTATATAGCAGGACTGAGAAAGCTAGAACTAAATGCACTAGATTTTTCTCGTCTGCAATGATAGCAGTCTAATTAGAACTGCTGCTGGATTGAGTGAGCTTGCTGTTGACATGCTCCTCAACATTTTTGGCGTGTTCCTCATAAGTATTAGCGAAGTAAACAGCGCCTGTTTCAACATTTGCCACAAAGTAGAGGTAGTCCGTCTTACTTGGGTTAATGGTAGCTTCCAGAGCTGAAAGGCTGGGACTATCAACTGGTCCAGGCATAAGCCCTTCTTTTTTATAGACATTGAAAGGCGAGTCGATATTGGTATCAATCTCAGCGTCCTCTTTCAGAGTCGTTTTCTTTCCTAGCTTGCCTTGAGCATAAAGGATAGCGATATTACTCTGAAGCGGCATCGCTTGATTGAGACGATTATAAAATACGCTGGCAATATCTTTGCGGTCCTGGTCTGTTGAACCTTCTTTTTCTACCAGAGAAGCAAGTGTCAGAACTTCATTAACCGTTAGGTTCTTCGCTTCGATAGTAGCGTAGTAAGAAGAACGATTGGTATTCATTGCGCCCAACAGTTGGTCA
>CAJPKC010000391.1 GCA_905370255.1 Streptococcus oralis | reverse complement strand
GTATAGCTCTCGCCTAACTTCTTTTCCAGAATGCGATAAATAATCAGTGCAGTGAAGCAGGTAATGAAATGTGCTGTGATTCGATCTTTTCTGCTGAGATATATCGGTCTGGCTTGAAATTCACTCTTCATAATCCGGAAGCATTCTTCAATCTGCCATCTCTTTTGATTGATCCTTATAATCGTTGCTACATCATCCTCCAGGTTTGTGCATACGGCATAGAAACCGTCATAACGTTCCTCCTCTATGGCAACATCTTCATCTATCGAAGGAATCATTTTATCCGCAATCTCACCGTCGGAGGTGCAGTGATTCTGACGTATAAAACGCTTGGGATCGTTCGGACGCTTTTTATTCAGAGAAGAAGGATTTTCGACGAGCTTTTCAGCACGTTCAAGCTGACGGTTCCGTATCTTTCTCATATAGTCCCGATATTGAAAGGAAAAGGTGACAACGAGATGTTGCTCCAAACCGTCTTCATTAATCCACCGGTCTTTATAGAAAGTCTTCTCGTAATTCTCGACCTCATCTAGTTCACTGAGCTTGTACTCTTTTTTATCTCCGATAAGGTGCCATCCGTCTTCATCAAGACAGTAATCCTTGAGGTATCCTTTCAGCTTTTTGATTGCTTGCGTGGTAACAAATTTTCGGTTTGGAGTGTTGTTGAAGACACGGTTTGAAATTGATGATAGCCCTGCATCTGTACAAACAATAAACTTCGTCATTCCAAAGTCAGAAAGAATCTTTTTCTCCAATGGTTTCATCGAAGGTTGTTCATTCTCGTTTCCGTTAAAGAGGGAGAAGGTGAGGGGAATCCCATCTGCATCCATAAATAGCCCCATCTGTACAATCGGATTCGGACGGTTTTCTTTGGAATGACCATATTTTCTGAAATCATCCGCTTCCTCAATCTCGAAGTAATAGTTAGTGCAGTCATAGTAAAGAACTCTTTTATGTCGATTCAGTACCATTTCGGAATTCTTGTAAAGTTGAGACTGGAAAAAATCATTCTCTTTCGCAAGGATTTCCAGTGCACGGTAAACGTGATGGAGCTTGCAGTCAGGCTTTTCAAGAAATTTTTTTGAAAGTTCAAGAGAAGACCTCTTGGACCCGGGATAAATAATTCTAGAGAAAAGTAGCATAGACAGGATTTGATTCAGGTCAAACTCAAACTTGTACTTTTCGGCAATCTGAGCACAGATGTCATGGATTTTTAAATCATAGTAGATATCCTTCAGAAAGAGGTAGCCTACGTTTACGCTACGGCAAGCTTCTTTCTTAATCAAGGTCGAAGAGGAATACTTAAGCATAATGTCTTTTTTTGAAGCCTTTTCTTCTGCGGAGCGTTTGGCAGCGTACTGCTTTGCCCACTCCAGCGGAGTAAGATCTCCGCAAACCTTCAGAAGTTCATCTTCCGAACCAATCTTCTCTATAGTCTTAGTAGTGGATTTACCATCTACCCAAACTGATTTACTTAGATAATAGATTGTCTGATTTTTTGATTTTGATACAGATACTTTCATGACGCAGTCCCTCCATGCGCCCATTATACCATATATAGCCAAATATAGCTAGTGCTATTTTCATAAAATTTGACAAAAAAGTACAGGCTTTTCAAGGCCTGAGGAGATTTTGGAACTATTTAACTGTCAAACTACCGATAAAAAGGCAGAGGAAACTAGCCCTAAAAAGGAAGTTCCGAAAGAGGCTAATTCTAAAGAGTCGGATACAGATAAGACTGATAAACCAGAAGCTGACAAGGATAAACCAGCTGAAAAAGATGCTAAAAAAGATGAAGCGAAAGCAGAGGCTGACAAACCGGCAACAGAGGCAGGAAAGGAACGTGCTGCAACTGTAAATGAAAAACTAGCGAAAAAGAAAATTGTTTCTATTGATGCTGGACGTAAATATTTCTCACCAGAACAGCTCAAGGAAATCATCGATAAAGCAAAACATTATGGCTACACTGATTTACACCTATTAGTTGGAAATGATGGACTCCGCTTCATGTTGGACGATATGAGCATCACAGCTAACGGCAAGACCTATGCCAGTGACGATGTCAAACGTGCCATTGAAAACGGTACGAATGATTATTACAACGATCCAAACGGCACTCACTTAACAGAAAGTCAAATGACAGATCTGATTAACTATGCCAAAGATAAAGGCATCGGTCTCATTCCGACAGTAAATAGTCCTGGTCACATGGATGCGATCCTCAATGCCATGAAAGAATTGGGAATACAAAATCCTAACTTTAGCTATTTTGGGAAGGAATCAGCTCGTACTGTCGATCTTGACAACGAACAAGCAGTCGCTTTTACAAAAGCCCTTATCGATAAATATGCTGCTTATTTCGCGAAAAAGACTGAAATCTTCAACATCGGACTTGATGAATATGCCAATGATGCAACAAACGCTAAAGGTTGGAGCGTTCTTCAAGCTGATAAATACTATCCAAACGAAGGCTACCCTGTAAAAGGATATGAAAAATTTATTGCCTACGCCAATGACCTAGCTCGTATTGTAAAATCGCACGGTCTAAAAC
>CAJPKC010000390.1 GCA_905370255.1 Streptococcus oralis | reverse complement strand
AAGAGGAAAGCCTTCCATGGAAGAGGTGTCCTCTGAGGTCAGAGCTTGGAGCAGGTAGGTCAAGTGAGAGTAAAGGCCAGGGCGAGAGGGCTAGAGCCAGCAAGTTTTGATATCTTAGTAGGAGAGGCTTTTGATTGCCAGCCAGTGAAAAATAAGCGCTTGTTTGAGATTCGAGTGGACAAGCAGGCAGGATTACAAGAAGGAGATTCCCCAGCTATTGGACTTTATCCACAAACTGTGGATAACCCTGTGAACAAGGTGGGGAATAGTGAAGTGATTTGGGAGACGAGTGGTAGTGCCCACGCCATTATCAAGCAGGGAGTGCTTCATTGCTTGTCTGCAGGCGACTTGGCTATTCGCGCCATTTATCAAGGGGAGACCTATCAAACTCATTTGCAAGTCGCAGAAAATACCTCACTAGGGCAGGCAGTTTCTGTACGACTACTTCGATTGTATACAGCTAAGGGGACTTATCCACAGATGTCATCTTCAGTTTTGGTGGACTATGAGTTCGGGGGTACAAAACGAGTCAAGGTTGTTTGGGAGGCAATATCCGAAGAAGAGATAGCAGGCTTTCATGAGTTTACGGTATCTGGTCAGCTAGAGGGTTTGGATTTAAAGGCTTCTGCTCAGGTTTGTGTCCAAGGGATTTGTGCTATTGAGCCTGAAAGGGTTTGGACGCTTGTCAAGGAAGTCCCACATTTACCAGACCGAGTCAAGCTAGTCTTATCAGATGGCAGACGAGATACGGCCAAGGTGACTTGGGATGAACTCAAGCCTCAAGTCTATGCTCAGGTAGGAGAATGTGTGCTCACAGGGCAGGTAGCGGGCTGTGAGTTGCAAGCAACAGTCACCATTCATGTGACAGATGCCAGTGTAGATGGAGAAGTTATTTCCAATCAGTGGACAGGGTCCAACCTGCCTCTGGTCTTTGCTTATCACTCAGAACCAAATCACCCAGCCTCTTACCTCAATGACAAGGTCATTGCTCGGAAGAAATCGACAGCCAATACTTGGATTGCCAAGTCAGAGAAAGCCAGCGTGGGCATTCTTTTTGGAGATGCAGGGATTTTAAAACCACGATTTGTGGATAACCTGACCTTGTATTATGTTGAAAATCAAGACTACGTGGCGGTGGATCCTACCTATATCGACTATTATGTAGGGAATGAGCCTACTTTACCTCGGACTCCCAACCATTTGGATAAGGTTTCCCTGCTCAAGCAAGAGCAGAATTGGCGACCTGTATCAGCTATCCGAAAAGTTTCAATCGACAAGGATGAAGAGCTCCGTTTTGAATTTAATAAGGTGAAAACTTATGCCCTTCGTCTTCGATTTGAAGGCTTGAGCAGTCCCCTAGCGTTAACAGAATTGCAAGTGTATGCAAAAAAAGTAAAGAAAAATGTAGATAGGAAGTAATATGGTAAGAGAAATAAAACCGCATGGGCCCTTGCCTAGTCAGGCCCAGCTAGCTTATTTAGAGGATGAACTAGCAGCCTTTATCCATTTTGGGCCCAATACCTTTTATGACCAGGAATGGGGGACAGGTCAGGAGGATCCTGAACGCTTTAACCCGACACAGTTAGACGCGCGTGAATGGGTTCGTGTGCTCAAGGAAACGGGCTTTAAAAAGTTGATTTTGGTGGTCAAGCACCACGACGGCTTTGTCCTCTATCCGACAGCTCACACAGATTATTCGGTCAAGGTCAGTCATTGGAGGAATGGAGAGGGGGACTTGCTCCTTGAAGTTTCCCAAGCTGCAACTGAGTTTGACATGGATATGGGAGTTTATTTATCTCCTTGGGATGCCCATAGTCCCCTCTATCATGTGGATCGAGAAGCGGACTACAATGCTTACTATCTGGCTCAGTTGAAGGAAATTTTATCAAATCCTGCCTATGGCAATGCAGGAAAATTTGCTGAGGTCTGGATGGATGGAGCCAGAGGAGAGGGAGCGCAAAAGGTCAATTATGAATTTGAGATATGGTTTGAAACCATTCGTGACCTGCAGGGCGATTGCTTGATTTTCTCAACAGAAGGCACCAGCATTCGATGGATTGGCAATGAACGAGGGTATGCAGGTGATCCCCTGTGGCAAAAGGTGAATCCTGACAAACTAGGAACAGAAGCAGCGCTGGATTATCTTCAGCATGGAGATTCTTCAGGCACTATTTTTTCAATCGGTGAGGCAGATGTTTCCATCCGGCCAGGTTGGTTTTACCATGAGGACCAGGATCCTAAGTCTCTTGAGGAGTTGGTAGAGATTTATTTTCACTCGGTGGGTCGGGGAACTCCACTCTTGCTTAATATTCCGCCGAATCAAGATGGGCTATTTGATGCAAAGGATATTGAACGACTTTATGAATTTGCTGCCTATCGCAATGAGCTCTATAAAGAAGATTTGGCTCTGGGAGCTGAGGTATTTGGTCCAGCTCTTTCCGCAGACTTCGCTTGTCACCATCTGACAGATGGTCTTGAGACCAGCTCTTGGGCAAGTGATGTAGGCTTGCCCATCCAGTTAGAACTCGACTTAGGTTCTCCTAAAACTTTTGATGT
>CAJPKC010000389.1 GCA_905370255.1 Streptococcus oralis | reverse complement strand
CCTCTATATGTAAATACAGCCTCGGTTCCACTTTTAGCATAATCTAATATCTCATTCCAACTGGGAATCCCAAGGATTGAAGCTGCCTCCTCTTTAGAAATTTCTTTGCTATTTTTTCTATGTTCTTCTTTTACAGCCTCCTTAACATTCTCTGGCAATTCCCTATTAGAATATCTCTTCTTATAAGCATCGATTTTCTTAACGTCATCTTCATTAAGCTCTTTCCCGTCTTTTATTTTCTCAAGCACCTTCTGATAATCTTCATCTATCTTGGCTTTTTTATCCCATTCACCTTCGATACTATTAGCCCAGTTCAACGTTTTTCCAGAATGTTTGGGGAATGTCCCACCGAAGCTCGCGAAATCACCCTGTATCATATTCAATCCAGATGCCAAATTCTTCACGACTGTGTCCATGCTCTTTTTAGCATCGCCTTCAAAAACTTCATTGGAACTTCCCGCAAATAGATTCAGCTTGCGAAGTTTGTCCATCTTCTCATTTTTTTGAGATGTTAAACTATCCATGCGAGAAGATATATTTTGCAGGAGACTCTTATCCGCATGATCACTACTTTCCATAGCACGAAAAGTACCTCTAAGGCTACTAATACTACTTTCAAGGCTTTGGATTTCTCTTTCAAGTACGGCTGAATCCAGATCTTCTCCCCCAACTTCTGACCGATATTTTGAGGGGAGTTTGGGTACGGCTTCACTGAGGTACTCAGAATACATGATTGCCCCTTTAATCAGTGGCGTAATCACACTCACTCCATATTGTTTCCCAGAGTCATAAGCACTCCCTTGCAAGTCACCGGCTCCATTAAAGTTAGAGAGAGCTGTGACAGCTGAGTTATAGGCTGTTACCCTAGCTTTCCCAACGGAAGACATGGTCTGTCCTTGTGCATCCGATGATCCTAATACCATTTTGACCATATTACTTTTTCGACTCCTGTTCTATTAATAGTTTCTTTCTAGCGTGGTAGAGTTCATTTAATTGCTCATCCAGCTGATTTTCTTGCTTCTTAATATCCGCTCTTCGTCCTTCAGACCATTCTTCAACCATAGCTCCGATGCCTTCTACACTCACGATTAGATTTTCATAGACTTGGTAGTCTTTGGAAGATATAGGAAGCGTTAAGATCTGACGAAGAGGTTTTAAGCTTTGTCGATGTAGTTCCAACATTTCCTTCTCTGCTCGTTCCACTTTCCTTTTCTCTAGGTTCAGTTGATCGAGCGATTGAGCAATGTTTTTCTTCTTTTTATCGATCTCTTCTAAGGTGATTGGTTTCATTATTCCGCAAAATATCCTGAATTTGGTACAAACTCTCCACTCTCACCAGGAGCTGCACTGGTTTCTGGTAAATTAGATGTATTGGCATCGATGTTAGATGCGATATTACTATCCATGGCTACAAATTCTGCTGCAACCCCATGAATCAATTCTACAAAATCATTTAGTACACCACTAATTGAGACTGCATAGTTGGCTTCTTCTGGAATTTTCTGTGCTGCTGTACTATTTCCTGGATACTCACTCGATCCATCTAATGTGACGGTACCAGCTGATGTTATACTTCCTGATGCACTCGCTATTCCTGAAGCGATAGAACTTGCGACTTCTTCTCTACTCTGTATTGGTGTCATATAGTTACCTCCCTATCCATTCTTAGTGATTTTAAGTTTAATAGCTTGCTTGCGATCATGCAAGTAGATTTCATCTGAAGCAAGACGCGCTTCTCGATTATTATAAGGCTTATCAAGGAACATTTGATCCATCAATCTCATACCGATCATAAACCATTGAGCATTCCCTTTGAGATATTTCGGTACCTCATTGATGTTATTTCCAAGATAGGCATATTCACTTCCTATTACAAAGTGCATACCAACTCGTGGTCCATTATCAAATAGATAGCGTAGATCTTTTTCTGTGAGTCCTTGATCAACAATTGCCTTAATAGTTGGCATCATGATCAACCAGTCTGAATACAGATCTTTTTCAAGACGACGATCAACCTCATAGATTAATTGTTTAGCAATTTCAGAAATTTCCTGACTGCTACTAATATAAGTAGAAACTTTATCCTTATAAGCAACACATTCTTCCAATGGATCCACAAGCATAATATGTAATTTTGATCCAAATTGAAGTGCTGTATTTAACAAATGTTTTTGCTGATTTTCCAGTGATTCTGGAGAGTCCGCCATAAATACCAGATTTTTCATGCGATCAAATGGAATCTTGACCGTTTTGACCATTTCAAAGTCAAGTCCAATTGGAAATTCTAGATTTTCCATGGACTCTTTCACATCCTCACGTCCGTAGAAAGCTGCTTCTGTCAACTCATCTGGTACCATTGGGATGCCTGCTGGGGTGCGACCCGTCCACATCTCTCTGAGGCTTTGAACTTGGTCGCGGAGGTTGTTGATGATTTGGATATCATTGTCTCCTGCGACTGGTAGGGCGAACTGGATGACATCGACTTCGTCACGCTTCATGGGCGCGCGTCCCTTGATGTCTTCCATCGTATACGCTAGTGGGGTTGCTCCCACGATAC
>CAJPKC010000388.1 GCA_905370255.1 Streptococcus oralis | reverse complement strand
GTTCTACTTTCACTTTTGACATCTGTTGGTTGCTCGAAGCATAAAGATGAGGCGAGAGTGGCTGAGCCTGTTACGACTGAACAGACTACGCAGGATAATAAAAAGCTATACAAAGAAGCTGGTCTACTTACTTTTAAGAACGAAAAGCAGCTAGAACTCGGGGAACTTGATTCTAAATCTCGCGCAACTTATGCTCATATTCAGCTGAAAGATAGTGATGAACCCAAAGATAAGCGAGAAGCGAAATTAAAGTTTGATCCAGTTGGATGGCATAACTATAAATTTTACTTTGGTGATGGTACAAAGGAAGCATGGTTGATGAATCGTGGTCATTTAGTTGGTTATCAATTTAGTGGGCTGAATGATGAAGGTCGCAATCTAGTTCCTATGACAGCATGGTTAAATACTGGTGCCTTTACAGGAACGGATGATAAAAATCAAAGTAGCATGCTCTATTATGAAAATGGACTTGATTCATGGCTTGCAAATCATCCAAACTATTACCTTGACTATAAGGTGACAGCTGTCTATAAGGATAATGAATTGATTCCAAGACAGATTATCTTACAGTACGTAGGAATTGATCAGGATGGAAAATTGCTTGAAATTAAATTAGGTAGTAGCAAGGAAAAAATTGATAAGTATTCTGTAACCCATGTCGCCTTGGATAATGTTTCAGAAAATGCTGAAATAAATTATGCTGATGGTACTGCAAAAAATACGGTCAAATCAGCTGAAGAACGCGCTGCTGAAGTTAAAGCAGCCGAGGAAAAGGCTAAGAAAGAGGCTGAAGAAAAAGAAGCACAAGAAAAAGCTAAAAAAGAGGCTGAAGAGAAGGCTAAAGAAGAACAGAAACAGCAGGAAACTGAAGCCCCAGCACTAGCAGAAGAAGAATCACAAAGTAGTAATACAGGTGGTTACTTTAGAGATAGAAATGGAAGATGGCATCGACCAAATGGAAAGTTTGCCTCTAAAAAGGAAATCAGAGATGCTGGATTGCAATGGTGATAGTTTTCTCAAGTTTATATAAATCAGAATAATCACAGTCAAAAAGCCGTTGGAAAACGGTTTTTTGTTATAATGAAATTAAGATTCATAGATAACAAAGGAGAAAAACATGACATTTGAAGAAATTTTGCCTGGACTAAAGGCAAAAAAGAAATATGTACGTACTGGATGGGGTGGGGCTGAAAACTATGTGCAGCTTTTTGATACCATCGAGCAAAATGGCGTCGCCCTTGAAGTGACACCCTATTTCCTCATCAACGTATCTGGTGAAGGAGAAGGTTTTTCTATGTGGAGTCCAACTCCTTGTGATGTCTTAGCGACGGATTGGGTGGAAGTCCATGACTAAACGTGTATTGATTACAGGTGTTAGCTCAGGGATTGGTCTGGCTCAAGCTCGACTCTTTTTAGAAAAAGGTTATCAGGTTTTTGGAGTGGATCAGGGTGAAAATCCTGATTTACAGGGTGACTTTCACTTTTTGCAACGTGATTTAACGCTTGACTTGGAACCCATTTTTGATTGGTGTCCTCAGGTGGATGTTCTCTGCAATACAGCTGGGGTTTTGGATGACTACAAACCTTTACTAGAACAATCTGCTCAGGAAATCCAAGAGATTTTTGAAATCAACTATGTGACACCAGTAGAGTTGACGCGACATTATCTTACGCAAATGCTGGAACATAAACATGGGATTATCATCAATATGTGTTCCATTGCTTCAAGTCTAGCAGGCGGGGGTGGTCACGCCTATACCTCGTCTAAACATGCCTTGGCGGGATTTACCAAGCAATTAGCTCTAGACTATGCTGAAGCTGGTATTCAGGTCTTTGGGATTGCTCCTGGAGCAGTCAAGACTGGTATGACCGCAGCAGACTTTGAACCAGGTGGTCTGGCAGACTGGGTAGCAAGTGAAACACCTATCAAACGCTGGATTGAGCCAGGTGAAGTTGCTGAAGTTAGCCTTTTCCTAGCAAGTGGAAATGCGAGCGCCATGCAAGGACAAATTCTAACTATTGATGGTGGTTGGTCTTTGAAGTAATATAGTTGATACTCAGTGAATATGTGGAGGTAAGCTATGAAAAGAGATGAGTTTGGATTTGTCTTGCCCAATCTCTACTATCAGTTTTTATCGGACTGGAAAGAGATTGACTCCTATGAAATTGGAGATACTGGTATCTGTTTGTATGCCGAGGAGGATCTAGAGGAGCGTAATGAGACTTATCAGATTGAGGAAGTAGAGCCAGATTACTTTATGATTGGACAGGAAGGAGATTTGGCTTACTTTATCAAGAAAAATTCTGATGATTACATTTATGAAAATGATTTGGGAGCTTTAGGTTCCTTAGAAATGCAAAAAGTTGCTACAAATGTCTATGACTTTATTGACAAGGTCTTGGAATAATGGCTGTAAAAAAGGAAGAGATTAATCATGTTTAGAGTGCTAGATTCAGATTCACCGATTTCAAAAGAAGACCTTTTGCAATTTGAGGAGATTCTTGGGAAGAAATTGCCAAAAACTATGTTGGACTTTTATCTCAAGCACAATGGTGGTC
>CAJPKC010000387.1 GCA_905370255.1 Streptococcus oralis | reverse complement strand
TTTCTCCTTTTTATTTGGCTTCATCCGAGTGACAGGTTGGCATGCCTGCAACCAAGAAGAAGTTATTTGTCTTTACGACAGTTCTTATTCTACCAAGAAGCAGGGACTTTGTCAACTGATTTACTGTTTAAAAACTTGACTTACTCTACTGATTTCAGGGCTTCAAGCATATCCACCTTTCTCAAGTGGTGATTTACAAAGAGACCCAGTAAGGCTAAGATCGCAGTCACTGCGACGATTGGAAGAGCATAGACTTCCCAGCTGACCCGCGGATAAAAAAGTATGGTGGCAGGTGAGATCATTTGAAGCAAAAATTGATGTAAATAGTAGCCGGATACCAAACCGAGAACAATCCCCACAAAAGACAGCACCATGGTCTCGCGGTAGATATAGAGGGTCACTTCTTTATTATGGAAACCGAGAACCTTGATGGTCGAAAGTTCACGGATACGTTCTGCCACATTGATATTGGTGAGATTGTAAAGAATGACAATGGCTAGCAAGACGGAAACAAAGATAAGGATTGCCATGGTTTTATTGAGAGAATTGGCTACAGATTCAAAGAGGTGGATAGCTGTTGCATTTTGGATCACCCCAGAAACAGCAGTTTTTTTCATAAAGGCCGCAGCTTCTTTCTCCGTATTGGATGGTGTTGGCTCTTTTAATTTTACTAGGTAGGTATTGTCTTTCGGACTGGTACCGTAGACTTGTTCGTATGTCGCTCGATTGAGATAAACAAAGTGTCCAACATAGTTTTCAGAAATAGCCGATACCTTGATTTCTTTCCCATCAAGCTCCAGCTTGTCTCCAACCGTAATACCTTCTAGTTGAGCTAATTTTTGACTCACGACTGCTCCATCTGTGACCTGCACCTCTTGGCCATTTTCCTCTAATGCGATAAAGGGTTTGAAATTTTCTCGGCTTGTGACCATTATGGTGATAGTCTGAAGTCCTGCTTTTCCTTTGAAATCTTTTTCAATGGATTTAGAGTAAATTTTTTGGTAAGCATGGATAGACTCAGCTTGCAAGGCACTTTCTAGTTCTGCTTTTTCTTGCTCCGTTGCACTGCTCTTTTCCGCTACAATCATCTGGTATTGCTGGATTTGTTCAAATTGACGCTCGACAACTCCTCCCACAGAAGACTGAATGCCAAGACCTGCAAATAGGAGAGCAACCGAACCCGCAACTCCAAAAATGGTCATCAACATCCGTTGCTTATATCGGAAAATATTTCGCGCCGTAACCTTATGAGTGAAGCTCAGACGACTCCAAATAAAGCTCAGGCGTTCCAGCAAAATCTTTGATCCTTTAACGGGAGGTTTGGGCAGCAAAAGTTGGGCTGCTTCATCGTGCAATTCCCTCCGCGCTACCAGATAAGCCGGCAAAACGCTGGATACCCAACTTAAAGCTAGGGCAATAAGACTATAAGACCAGTAGAAATACTCGTGACTTTTCCCAACGACCATTCCAGCTGTTATAACATCCGAAATCACGCCTGCAAGTAGATAATGTCCTAGAAGCGTTCCTAAAACAGTTCCCACAGTTCCTGCAAGAAAACCATAGAGGACAAACTTGGCAACAATATCTTGATTCTTGTAACCTAGGGCCTTGAAAATACCAGCATTGGTACGCTCTTCATCCACAAAGCGCGTCATTGTTGTAAAGGTTACCATTGCAGCAACCATAAAAAGCACCACGGGAAAGATATTCCCGACAGAACGAATACTTGCTGAAGCGTTACTGTACATGAGATAGCCTTGACCACCTGGCATGGTTTGGCGGTTGTATACATGGTAAGTAGGCTCTGCCAGTTCATCAAGCTCTTTCAGGCGTTGTTCAAGCTTCTCTCTTTCCTTGGCTAGATTACTCTCTGTCTGAGCCATTTTTTCTTTTTCTGTAGCCAATTCTTCCTTAGTTTTTGTCAATTGCTCCTTGGCTTGACTCTTTTGAGGCTCAGGCCAAGTTGTCACTTGTTCTTCTTGAGTTTTCAATCGACTTTCAGCCTGTTCTAACTGACTCTTGCCTTTTTGAAGGTTACCTTCAGCTGTTTGGAGCTGCTCTTTTCCATCTTCCAAGCTCTTTTGCCCATTTGCTTTGATACTTGCCAATCTTTTTTGACCATTATCGGCAAGCAAGTTTTGTAAGTCTTCCTGGTGTTGATCTCGTTTGCTTCTATAGTCTGATGAAAAAGCATCTATATTTTTTAAATCATCATAGCGCACACGCGCAATGCTATAAACATCTGAGTCAAACTGACTGGGTAAAATCACTCCATAGCCAGCCAAGCTTCCATTTCCACTACTAGCCCCTCCCAAGTCTTCTTGAGAAAGTATCTCACCCGACTGAACAAATCCAATAATGGTGAAAGATAGGGATTTTATGACGGTCTTCCCTTCTTCTTTCTTGCTAAAGGTGATAGTCTGCCCAATCTGATAGCGGTCTCTCCAGAAATCTGCCAAGGAAATTTCCCCATCAGCCTCTGGAAGTCGCCCTTCCGTCACTTGAAAAGTTGAAATTCCCTCTGGCTTAGAATAAAGTCGAACCGCTTCTTCACTATTTT
>CAJPKC010000386.1 GCA_905370255.1 Streptococcus oralis | reverse complement strand
ACGAAGAAGAAGTTGGAAACATTCCTCGTGACTTTTATGCCAGAGAGTTGGAAAATGCCAATACTGTTCTAGAGAAGGAAGATGTTGAAACCAATCCTTCAAACGGTCAAATAGTTGACATGAAGGAGGAGCTCGACAAGCTTAAAAAACTTCAAAATGCGACTATTCATATGGAGTTCAAACCAGATGCATCTGCACCACGTTTTTACAATCTTTTCTCTGTATCAAGTGATACCAAGGAAAATGAGTACTTCACCATGTCAGTCTTTGATAATACAGCCCTTATCGAAGGTCGTGATGCAAATGGTGCGCAATTCTATGATAAATACACCGATGCGCCATTAAAGGTTCGCCCAGGTCAGTGGAATTCAGTTACCTTTACTGTGGAAAAACCAACAACTGAAGTCCCTACTGGAAGAGTTCGTCTATATGTAAATGGTGTCTTGTCTAGAACAAGTCTAAAATCTGGGAAATTCATCAAAGATATGCCAGATGTTAACCACGTTCAAATCGGAGCAACCAAACGAGGAAGCAAGACAGTTTGGGGCTCAAATCTACAAGTTCGTAATTTAACAGTCTATGACCGCGCCTTAACACAAGATGAAGTTCGAACACGAAGTCAATTATTTGAAAGAGGAGACTTGAAGCAAGAACTTCCAGAAGGGGCTGAGATTTCTAAAAAAACAGATGTCTTTACAGCGGGTACAAATGGGCAGTCAAATCCAGATGGTATTAATAGCTATCGTATTCCAGCCCTCCTTAAGACTGACAAGGGAACTTTGATTGCTGGTGCTGACGAACGCCGCTTACACCACTATGACTGGGGTGATATCGGTATGGTCGTTAAACGAAGTGAAGACAAGGGCCAAACATGGGGCGATCGCATCACTCTTACGAATCTACGTGACAATCCAAAAGCCAAGGATCCAAACATTGGTTCACCAGTAAACATCGATATGGTTCTGGTCCAAGATACGGAAACTAAACGAATCTTCTCAGTTTACGATATGTTCCCAGAAGGTAAAGGAATCTTCGGAATGTCTTCTGAAAGAGAAGTTGCCTATAAGGAAATCGATGGAAAAACTTATCAAATTCTATACCGTGAAGGAGAAAATGGAGCCTATACGATTCGTGAAAATGGTGTTGTCTACACACCAGATGGTCAGGCAACGGATTACCGTGTTGTTGTAAATCCTGTCAAACCTGCTTATAGTGATAAAGGCGATCTTTATCAAGGTGAGCAGCTACTAGGAAATATCTACTTTACAAGCAATAAAACTTCTCCATTTAGAATTGCTAAAGACAGCTACCTATGGATGTCTTACAGTGATGATGATGGTAAAACTTGGTCTGCACCACAAGATATTACTCCAATGGTCAAAGCTGATTGGATGAAATTCTTAGGTGTGGGACCTGGAGTGGGCATTACCCTCCAGAATGGACCTCATAAAGGTCGGATTGTCGTGCCTGTCTATACGACAAACAGAACCCACCACCTCGACGGTTCTCAATCATCTCGCATCATCTATTCAGATGACCATGGTAAGACTTGGCATATGGGTGGCGGTGTCAATGACAACCGTACACTTCATGATGGCACAGTAGTTGATTCAAGCAACATGAAGAATTACTACGCTCAAAATACAGAAGCTTCTGTTGTTCAGTTGAATAATGGTCAGTTAAAACTCTTTATGCGTGGTTTGACTGGTGATTTGCAAGTTGCGACAAGTAAAGATGGTGGAGCAACTTGGGAAAAAGATGTGAAACGCTATTCTGATGTCACAGATGTTTATGTTCAAATGGCGGCAACTCACACAGTTCAAGATGGTAAAGAGTATATCCTTCTAGCAAATGCTAATGGACCAGGTCGTAAGAATGGCTACATTCGAGTGGCTCGAGTAGAAGAAGATGGCGAGTTGACTTGGTTGCATCATCATTTGATTCAAGAAGGTGAGTATGCTTATAACTCACTTCAACAAATTGGACCAAAAGAATTTGGTCTCTTGTATGAACATCATGAAGCTGGTGGCAATCCTTATACTCTATCCTTCAAGAAATTCAACTGGGATTATCTAACTAAAGAGAGACTTGCTTCTAAAGAAGTGAAAGTTACAACGGCTATGGAAAAATGGCCAGGCATTATTGCTATGGAATTTGATTCAGAAGTCTTGGTAAATCAAGCTCCAACTCTCAAACTAGCTAATGGTAAGACTGCAACCTTCATGACTCAGTATGATACTAAGACTCTCCTATTTACAATAGCTCCTGAAGATATCGGTCAAAAAGTTACAGCTATTGAAGCGGGTGCAATTGAAAGTATGCATAACTTGCCAGTATCTGTGATAGGTACTAAACTTACGAATGGTTTTAATGGTGACGAACCGGCAATCCATGAAGTCCCAGAATTTACAGGTGGTGTCAATGGCGACGAAGCAGCTGTAACAGAACTTCCTGAGTACACTGAAGCTATTGGAACTGCAGGTGATGAAGCCGCACCAACAGAAGAAATCCCAGAATTTACAGGTGGTGTCAATGGCGACGAAGCGGCTGAGACAGAGCT
>CAJPKC010000385.1 GCA_905370255.1 Streptococcus oralis | reverse complement strand
GGTAAAGACTGGTCTTGGTCCAGAATGAGCACATAATCTTGTCCGCTCAGTTGCAAGGTTGCTCGGAAGTTGGGCAAAAGTGTCTGCATCATCTCTAGCCAAGAAGCCGTCCCTTCCGCTGTCGAATGCGAAATGTGGCAATAGACAAGCTGCATTTTTTTGATGACTTGAGGGGCTTCTCCCTTTCCATCGATCAGGTACTGGTACCAAGGATTAGGGGCAACCTCTTCTTCACCGCCCAACCAGGAAATCAATTGTTTTTCTCGTTCGGTTAGCTCTTCTTCCTTCAGCAGCAACCATTGATGAGCCTGAAGGGGAATGGCTACATAACCAGCTGGTGGATTGGCTTGATCCGTCACCTCTGCATGAGGAAACCACTCTCTGATATTTTTCACTGCTTTCTTCCTTCTTCTACTTGCTGGATGCACCAGTTGATCAATTCTTCTAAACGAGCAAGCTCACCCGTCATATGAAGATAGCCCATAACGGCTTCAAAGCCTGTCGACATACGATAAGTCACGACATCCGCATTTTTGGCCTTGGTATGGCTATTGGTATTGCGACCGCGCTTGTAGATCTCCAACTCTTTTTCTGTCAGAATTTCTTGCTCCAGCATGCTTTCAATCAAGCTAGCCTGAGCTCTAGCAGAGACATAGCGGGTGGCAGCCTGGTGAAGCTTATTGGGCTTGGTCATCCCTTGAAAAATCAGGTGTCTGCGAATATACATGGAATAGACCGCATCTCCCTCAAAGGCAAGGGCAATCCCATTGATTAGATTGACATCAATCACGTGTCCACCTTACACCTTCTTTTGTATCCAAGAGCTTGATTCCTTGTGCAGCCAATTCATCGCGAATGGCATCTGCTCGCGCAAAATCTTTCTTAGCCCGCGCTTCCTGACGTTCAGCGATCAAGGCTTCAATATCTGCATCCAAGACTTCTTCGACAAAGACCACTCCAAAGACTTCTAACATCTTGGTCAAGGCATCCTTGACGTCTTGATTGTAGTGACCTGAATTGATCCATTTAGCCAATTCAAAGACGACAGTAATTCCGTTCGCTGCATTGATATCTTCATCCATCGCCGCGATAAACTTGTCCACAAAGCCTTGCAAGTCTGCTGGATCCACTTCTCCTGTGAACGGTTGCTCATAGGTATTTTTCAAATACTTGAGGTTGGTCTCCGCATCGCGGACAGCTTTTTCTGTGAAGTTAATGGGCTTGCGGTAGTGCTGGGTCGCAAAGAAGAAGCGAAGCACTTGGCCGTCGATAGTCTTCAATGCATCATGCACGGTGATAAAGTTGCCTAAGGACTTGGACATCTTGACATTATCAATATTGACAAAGCCATTGTGCATCCAGTAGTTGGCAAAAGTCTTGCCTGTTTTAGCTTCAGACTGGGCAATTTCATTGGTATGGTGTGGAAACTCAAGGTCGGCTCCCCCACCGTGGATATCAATAGTATCCCCTAAAATCCCCGTCGACATGACCGAACACTCGATGTGCCAACCAGGACGACCAGGTCCCCAAGGGCTGTCCCAAGAAATCTCTCCTGGTTTGGCAGCTTTCCAGAGGGCAAAATCGACTGGATTTTCCTTGCGAGCTGTTTCCTCATCTGTCCGACCAGAAGCTCCTAGCTCTAGGTCTTCCAAAGTTTTATTGGCTAACTTAGCATAGTTGTGAGATTTTTCCACACGGAAATAGACATCGCCTTGGCTCTCGTAGGCATAGCCTTTTTCGATCAAGTCGGTAACAAAGCGAATGATGTCATCCATAAACTCAACCACACGAGGATGACGGGTTGCAGGCTTGACCCCAAGAGCCGTCACATCTTCACGAAAGGCCGCGATGTACTTATCCGCCACTTCCTGAGGAGTAATGCCTTCTTCCTTGGCACGGTTGATGATCTTATCATCCACATCGGTAAAGTTGGAAATATAGGCAACTTCGTAGCCACGATACTCAAAGTAGCGACGAATCGTGTCAAAGGCTACCGTTGAACGGGCATTCCCAACGTGGATATAGTTGTAAACCGTTGGCCCACAAACATACATGCGGACCTTCCCTTCCTCGATGGGGACAAATTCTCGCAAATCACGAGACATGGTATCATAAATTTTTAACACGCTTCATTTCCTTTCTGTTTCTAGCTTTTGAATCTATATTCTCATTTTTCCAACTCTAACGCAATATCGACAGCAATCTTAAAGAAAGTCATAGCATCTGCTTTTCTATCTTCACGTCTAGCATCCCATTCATGATTGTGATGATCCACATAGTCAGCCGTGTAGAAAAATTGATAGACCTTGGCTTGTCGATATTGAGCCCAAGCCATGATAGCCGAAGCTTCCATATCTACAACTTTCGCTCCTGCTGCAAGTCTTCGTTTAACCTTAGCAGCTGTTTCACGATAGAAGGCATCTGTCGTCCAAGCTTTGGTCCGAATGTGCTCAATACCAGATTTGTTCAAAGCGTTCTCCATGGTTAAGAGCAAAGTTTCGTCATAAGCTATCTCATCACTTGCAGGAGCGTAATGGTAACTTGTACCTTCATCACGTAG
>CAJPKC010000384.1 GCA_905370255.1 Streptococcus oralis | reverse complement strand
GGCATCAGTGGCACAACCTGCAACGACAACTTTGACAACGTCAACACCAAGTCCAACGTCTGCTGCGAATACAGCAGCCTTGACAACAATGTTGACGGCGAACCCAATGTCCGCTGCAGGAACTGCACCAGAAGTACGTAGTCGTAGCAGTCGTAGACGTCGTGATGCGGCAAATCCGGTAACAACTAACTATACAACCGGTCCAGCTACGGCAACTCCAGCTATGAGTGATCCTAACGGGGCAACAATTTCAAGCCGTCCCTTAGTTGTTCCAACACCTAAGGATTCTGGTCAACATGTAACTACAGGAATTGACTTTCAGTTAAATCCCAATCCGTCACAATACACCTTTGCTGTAACTGATCTAAATAGTTTTAATGCAACATACAATAAAAAATACTATTATCGTCTGTCTAAACCATACAATGCTTCAAATGATATTACAATTGAGTTAGTTGATGGTCAGAATAATAATGTGGTTGAAACTAAGTCAATTAATGGTTCCGGTACTGTAAGTTTGGGTCAATCAATCTTAGCTCCTCTGACTGGTAGTTCTCAGGCCTATATTGAATTCCGTTTTGAGAATATTCAGGATGCGGATAAATCAAGTCGACCAGCTCTACGTGCGACATGGAAAGTATCGGGACTAGTTCAGAACTTTGCAGGTCAACGTTCTGGTATTCAAATCTACGATGTTGCGAATAAAGCAAACGAAGGTACATCAATCACAGACCCACAGTACTATATTCCTCGCTTAACAGATAAAACAACTTATTATAAAGCTGTTGATAGAGGGACTAGGCAAGATGTCTCTAGAACCGAGGGTATTGCTACTATCACGACTGCTAAACGTTCGAATGACGTGAAGAATTCTGATATTGTTGCAAGATATGCAGACGGGACTGTAGATGTTAGAAACGAAAATGGTCAAATTGTTAACAAAACAACCTATGTTAATGTGGACCGTAATAATATCAATCCTCAGGAATATAAGGAAGACGGCGCTGAGATCAACCTTGGTACTTACACATCAACAGGTATGGAGGGGCAAAATCTTACTGCTTCAGGTCTTCGTGCATTTGAAGGCTATAAATTGTATCAGACAGCTGATTCAAGATCTCTTATTGATGTTTTGAAACAACCTTTCCATGTTGGGCAACGTTGGTTTGATGTGGCAAATGCTCAGGGGGGAGTTAAGCGTATCAAAGAGGTTGTCAGTGAAGATGGGACTGTACGCATTGAAATGTGGGCCATCAAGTCTGACAGTCTGAATAAAATCTCTAGTGACCTGAATACAGATGGTTACTTTAAAGTTTACGAAACTGTTATTCCACCAGGAAAAAACAACTACGATGTCCGTCCTCAAGATGCAGGTAAGGATATTGATGTTTCTGACCCAGGTTGGAATCAAGATAATAACACTCCACAAATTCCTAAACCAGGTTTTGAGTACATTGACTCACTTAAGAGTAAGCTGGTACAAGGTAAACCATTTACTATTTTTAGTGATAAACAAGTCACAAACTATAAGGGCGATCTTCAGTTCGAAAAGACAGAAAATAATGTGACAACTCTTCTTTTCAAGAGACCAAATGGAACGTTCTATAAGATGGATAAGGAGTACTTACAAGATGCATCAGGTAATCCAACTGGAAAAGTTAATATGAAGGAGACTGATGTCTCAGCAACTGATGCAAATGGGTATAAACCTACCTATGTTTCAAAAGGTGAGTTCTACGTAAACCGAGGTGATAAGGATAATGCGTATTCTATTAATGGCACACCTGTATCTTCTGGGAACGTCTTCCGTTTACAAAATGATTTGAACCCAGTTTATCGTACGGTTTATTACTATGCTAAGCCTGAGCCAGTAAAAGTTAAACTTCAGTTTACAAAAGCACTTGCAGGTCGTACCTTGCAAGATGGTGAGTTCGACTTTAAGATTCAAGATACAGCAAGTGGTTACAATGAAACAGTATCTAACCAAAATGGTAAGGTTACTTTTAGTGAGCTTACTTTCACAAAACCAGGAGTGTATACCTACAAAGTGAACGAAGTTCCAGGGACAGATACAGATGTAGACTATGATGGTATGGAATCAACTGTTACTATTACCGTAACAGAGAAAAATGCTATTGGTGATTTGGATGCAAAAGTCACTTACACCTCAATCAATGGTCAAGATGACTCTGGAAACACAACTGACACTAATGTTTCAGCAACAAATCCGACGGTTAGAACCGGTACTGATACAGAATTCAACAACTTTGTCGTAGCTCCAGTAAACGTTGAATTTGACTTTACGAAGAAATTATCTGGTCGTAATCTAAAAGCAAATGAGTTTACTTTTAATCTTTTGAATGAAGCAGGTGCAGTGGTTGGCACTGCAAAAAATGATTTGAACGGCAATATTAAATTCACGGGCATTAAATACAAAGTTAGTGATCTTGGAACAAATTCTGCAGGAAAGCGAAATGACAGCAAGACCTTTAACTACACTGTAAAAGAGGTTGTGCCAACAACAGCCGAAGCTGGTATGTCTTATGACCAAATGGAAGCGAAAG
>CAJPKC010000383.1 GCA_905370255.1 Streptococcus oralis | reverse complement strand
CTTGACTCCGCCACCTGTTGGCCACGCCACCATTTCCATGTAGGCGTCAGTTGAGGTGTCATAGTATTTAGAGTAGGGGTTGGATCTTCTTGAGACAGATGAGAAGACTTCTGTCCGGTAGTCTTGGAGGAAGGAGGTGATAGAGGTTTTCTTCTCTTCAGACTTCTTGGCTTCTTCTTCCTTGGCTTTACGAGCTGTTTCTGCATCTTTTAATCGTTTGGCTACATCCTTAGAAAGCTTCAAAGTGATGACTTCATCATCATCCGGAGTTTCACCAATCGTAACCTTGACCTTTTCAGTTGTATAGCTCTCATTGTTGAGACTAAAGACTGCATGGACCTCGATTTCTTGATGGGCTACGACATCGACTTCAAATAAGGTACTTGTGCCGACTTCCTTGCCATTCACGGCTACCTTGATATCCGTTGGATTGCTGACTTCATCTGGGAATTCAATCTCCAGAGGTCGTTTCTCAGAATTGAAGGTCAAGTCCAGCTTATTCTTCGAAGCTTGAGATGGATCTAGCTTGACCTCACTAGAGATCTTTCCAACTTCGGTCTTACCGTCTAGTTGCATGTCTCGAGGTGCAAAGTGAACCTTTCCAAGTTTGGTTGTTTGGTTTTTCTTGAGCACAGTCGACTCTTTTTCACTGGTCTGAAGCGTGGCATCATCCAGATTCGTAGTTGCTGTTACTTCAAGTGGATAGGTCGCGATGCGGTATTCTTGGAAGATACCGAATTTCTTATCCGCCTTCTCAATCCCGATTAGCAGATTCTGTTTTTTGTCTTTGACAATACCTGTTTTTGAAGACTGGGCGATATGATCTAATTCGTAAATGACATCGATCTTCTGAGCAGTCATGTAGTCAAGCAAGCCTTGAGCTTCTTCCTTGGTCCACTTATCCTTGTCAGTAGAAAGAATGCTCGCTACTTCTCGGTAATCCTTTTGTTCAATGGCTGTGACCAATTTATCCACTGTCACCTGTGGGCCTGTAGTTGATGAGAAGTAATAGCCTAGACCAGACAAGGCCAAGACCAACAAAGCCAAAATACTGAAGAAGAAAACTTTCTTTTTCTTGCCCTTTTTCTCTTTTTTGACTTTCTTTTCTTTCTTTTTCTTGCCTTTCTTGACAGTTTCTTCTTGCTCTAGCGCTTCTGCTGGCGCTAGGCCTTCAACTGGCTGGGACAGACTTTCTGGAGCCTCTGACGGGCTCTCCACTGGCGCGAAGACCTGTGTTGTTTGATTGGTCTCATCCAAGTGAATCGTTGGAGCAGGTCCTTCTACGATTTCAAAGTTCTGGCTACTAGCTGATTCAATCTCTTCTGGAAGTGGCGCACGTCCATAGAGGGCGAAGAAACGCTCTTCCCAGGCCTGTTGGAGTGGATTTACAACTGCTTCTACCGCTTCCTGCTCTCCTAGTCCTGGCACTTCTGATGCCACTTGGTCAGTAGCTACTCCAGCAATCGATTTGATTGCCTTAAAATCAAAGCCGGAATCTCTTCCGGCAATGAATTCTTCAGGAGTAGGTTTGCGACCGATTACTTTTTCAAATAATTCTACCCATTTTTTGTTCATCGGTATGTTCTCCTAAAACCTAAATTATTTTTATCCGATAGTTGTTGAACAAGATATTATGACCAATTCCCTATCTAATTAGAAGAAGGAAGCGATATAGAAGGATACTTGTTCTAAAATGCGTCTGTCAATGATGCCAACAATTGTGAAGATGACAAGAATGACTGCTGTAGAAGCAAGGAGCAACAAGAATTTGTCTGCCTTGAATTTTGTTCTGTTCAAGCCTTGGTAAACAGTGTAGAGCAAGCCTAAGAAGTAAAGAACAAAGATCAAAGATAGAAGGAAGCTAAATCCTTCAAAGTACTTGACTAGAGAAAGGATCAAGACAATGAGGGATGCAGGCAAGGCATAGATAGACAAGCGGCCAAACTCATCGAATGAACGTTTGTAGGTGTACTCTTTGTCTTGCAAGACAAGGTGACGAACCAAGAAACCAGTCAATTGAGTAGCGTAAAGTGTAAAGAAAGTTACAATGACAATCAATAAGTAAGCAGTAAATCCTACTTGAGAGTATGGGAAGGCACTCGCCACAAAGAATAGTGAGAGGCTAAGGATAAATGCAGTTAAGACATAATGAAGGATCCCATTCAATACTCTTGGTTGAGTTTCTACTGTTGGACGAGCCAAAGCAGAAACGATCCATGACCAAAATCCTTTCATCGCTTGACCAAAGGCATTTGGTTGAGCAGGTTGTGCATAATAGGCTTGACCTGGTTGAGGTTGTCCTGGATAAGGTACTTGTTGGAAGCCTTGACCTGGAGCTTGACCCGGAGCCGGTTGACCAAATCCTGGTTGTGGCTGTTGTTGAGGTGCTTGCTGGAAGCTATTTGGTTGAGCACCAAATGTTTGTGCTTCTGGCGCAGCAGTAAATTGTGGCGCTTCTTGTGCTGGTGCATCTGGCGCAGCAGCGTATTGTGGCGCTTCTTGTACTGGTGCTTCTGGCGCAGCAGCAAATTGTGGCGCTTCTTGGAATGGCGCTTCTGGAGCCGACGTGAA
>CAJPKC010000382.1 GCA_905370255.1 Streptococcus oralis | reverse complement strand
TTTGCTTGATTGGTTGTCGTTTGACTTGTAGACGGATCACTCGCTTTACTCTTGTCACCTGAGCGGTGAGGCAACAACTTACTGCAACCTGCAAGTAGAGTTACCGAAATAAGTGTTAATCCTAAAATCTTCTTCAATTTGAATCTCCTATTCCACACTGAAAAGATATGGGTAAACTGGTTGTTGACCTTGGTGAATTTCTACTTCGACATCTTCGAATTCTTCTGCGATTTCTTGAGCAATTTCATTTGCCAATTCTTCGCTTCCGTCTTCTCCAACATAGAAGGTTACGATTTCACTGTCTTCATCCAACATGTGTTTCAAGGTTTCAGTCAAGGTTTGGTGCATATCAGGATTTGATACGAGAATCTTACCATCCACCATACCAAGATTGTCATTTTCATGAATTTCTAGACCATCGATAGTCGTGTCACGAACGGCTGTTGTTACACTACCGCTGACAACGTCGCCAAGGGCTGCAGTCATGCGTTCTTGGTTTTCTTCGATAGACTTGCTTGGGTCAAATGCTAGAAGGCTAGTCAATCCTTGAGGAATTGTACGAGCTTCTACCACAACAGCTGGTTGTTCCAATACTTCAGCTGCAGATTGAGCTGCCATGAAGATGTTTTTGTTGTTTGGCAAGAAGATGATGTTACGGGCATTAACTTTCTCAACAGCCTTGACAAAGTCTTCTGTCGAAGGGTTCATGGTTTGTCCACCCTCGATGACATAGTCCACACCTTGAGCACGGAAGATGTCTGCCAATCCTTGTCCAGCTACTACTGCGATAAGAGCATATTCTTTTTCTTCAGCTGGCTTGCTGACTTGAGCTTCTTTTTCTACTTGCGCTTCGTGTTGGTTACGCATGTTATCGACTTTAACCTTGACCAAGCTACCATATTTGAGACCTTCTTGCATAACAAGTCCTGGATCTTCTGTATGGACGTGAACTTTAACGATTTCATCGTCATTGACAACAAGTAGAGAATCCCCAAGGTCGTTCAAGTAGTTACGGAATTCTTCGTAGTCAAAGTCTTTAGCATAAGTTGGGCCTTGTTTGAGGGCAACCATGATTTCAGTACAGTAACCAAAAGTAATGTCTTCTGTTGCCACATGTCCAGCTACAGACTTGTGGTGTTCAGCATTGATCATTTCACTCATGTTTGCTGGAGTCGCAACAAAGTCCTCAGAAGCGCTGTATTCACCAGTAAGAGCTGAAAGGAAACCTTCATAGATGAAGACCAAACCTTGACCACCTGAGTCCACAACTCCAACTTCCTTCAATACTGGAAGCATTTCTGGAGTTTTAGCAAGGGCTGCTTTAGCTCCTTCCAAGGCTGCACGCATAACTTCAACTGCGTCATCTGTCTGCTCAGCTTTTTTCTTAGCACCGATAGCAGCTCCACGTGATACAGTCAAGATTGTCCCTTCAACTGGCTTCATAACAGCCTTGTAGGCAACCTCAACACCTGATTGGAAGGCAAGAGCTAGGTCTTTTCCTGTTAACTCTTCTTTTGTCTTGATAGCTTGTGAAAATCCACGGAAAAGCTGAGAAGTGATAACTCCTGAGTTTCCACGCGCACCCATCAAAAGACCTTTAGCCAAGATACTTGCAGCCTCACCAACAGTTGAAGCTGGTTTGTCTGCTACTTCTTTAGCACCATTTTCGATAGTCATTCCCATGTTTGTTCCTGTATCTCCGTCTGGAACTGGGAAGACGTTCAATGAATTGACATATTCGGCTTGCTTGTTCAAACGAGTTGAAGCAGCCTGTACCATTTCTTGAAATAAGCTTGTAGTAATATTTGACACGATTATTCTCCTACAACTTTGATATTTTGAATGTAGACATTCACAGTTTGAGCAGTGATTCCAAGTTGGTTCTCTAAACTAAAGCGAACACGCTCTTGGATGTTTTTTGAAACTTCGCTGATTTTTGTACCGTAGCTCAATACAGTATATACATCAACTGCAATACTACCGTCTTCAGCTGCTTTAACGACTACACCTTTTGAATAATTTTCCTTACCTAGAAGGGCTTGGAAATTATCTTTGAGGGCATTTTTACTAGCCATACCGACTACACCAAAAATTTCAGTTGCTGCACCACCTACGACAGTAGCGATCACATCATCTGTCAGTTCGACTTGACCATCTTTTGTATTAATTTTTACAGTCATTTTTTTTACCTCAAATAGTTGATACTCTATTTTATCATATTTCAGCCCAACTGTAAAAGCAGAATGATGTATCATCGGATATTTGCTTGATTTTTCAAATGATTTCAGCTTTCGAGCAAAAGAAAAAGACCTCATCGGTCTTTTCATGTTTATTAAACGCGTTCTACTTTTCCTGATTTCAAAGCACGAGCTGAAGCCCAAACTTTTTTAGGTTTACCATCGATAAGAACAGTAACTTTTTGAAGGTTTGGTTTTACGGCACGTTTAGTTTGGTTCATCGCGTGTGAACGGTTGTTTCCTGATACAGTCTTACGACCTGTAAAGTAACATACTTTAGCCATTGTGTTTTCCTCCTATTAGATCTAATATAGCGGATGTGCTAGCACCACATACC
>CAJPKC010000381.1 GCA_905370255.1 Streptococcus oralis | reverse complement strand
GAGTTAATTTCTATAATAGTAAATCAACTCATAGAGGATATTGGCATTGTCAAGGTAGGTCATAAATTTAAAGACAAAACTGGAACAATAAATGAAGAAGAGTTAGGCTTTGTTAAATATGCTAAATTGGCAGAAGCGCTGAAAAAAACTATATTTAATTGTGTGACTAGTTCAGATAATATCATTCTTTATGAAAGTGTTGGAACAAAAATTTTAACAAAACTCTTTGAATTATTTATGAATGATGAGTACAATAAAGAAGGTATGCTAATGCCCGTAGAGTACAGATGGAACAGTAAAGATAATAAAGAGACCAAAGCTAGAAAAGTTTTAGACTATATTTCTGGAATGATGGATACATATGCTATAGAAACTTATATGAAACATTTTGGAGAGGAGCCGTTTAATGTTAAATACGCTAGAGAAATATTTAGCCCTCCAAAAAGCTATAGATGACGCAAAATTAATAAAGAATAGAACAAATTAATAATTTTGTTAA
The DNA here is from genome assembly GCA_905370255.1 of Streptococcus oralis. The sequence goes on along the minus strand of CAJPKC010000381.1, from coordinate 2,080 downwards.
TCTTATATTTACTACATATTATTAATTAGCAAAAATTTTAAGTAGTTTTATGATATAGTAACAGAAATACTAACTTAGAAAGCAGGTTACTACATGACAAATTCTGTAAGTTCGAACCGCCCTGAGAAGTACAACATTGCAGCTTTCTTCTCAGGTGTTGGGGGAATTGAGTTGGGATTTGAACAGACCAACGAGTTCAGAGTGGTGTATGCCAATGAATTTGATAAGTATGCGCGTCAGACTTATCGTTTGAATTATCCGAACACGCATTTGGATAGTCGGGATATTCATGCGGTGCAACCGAAAGACATTCCGGCTGAACGTGTGGATGTGATTATGGGAGGCTTCCCTTGTCAAGCTTTTAGTATTGCGGGTTACCGCAAGGGTTTTGATGATGATCGTGGTGATCTTTTCTTCGAATTGCTTCGGATGATTGAGGGACGAAAACCTCGTGCTATTTTCATCGAAAATGTAAAGAACATGGTTGGTCATGACCATGGGAATACTTTTAAGGTCATTCGTGAAGCTTTGACTGAGAACAACTACTTCATCAAGTGGAAGGTTCTCAATGGGAAAGACTATGGGAATATCCCACAAAACCGTGAGCGTATCTATATTGTTGGTTTCGATACTAAAGAAGCCTACGATGTTTTTGAATTTCCTGAAGAAGTCAATTTGACAACTTCTTTGAGTGATGTGATTGATTTTGGTGCGACACCTGGCGAAGCATTCTATTACAGAGAAGGTAAGCAAAGATTTTATGATGAATTAAAAGAGTGTGTGACTAGTCAGGATACGGTATACCAATGGCGTCGCCAATACGTTCGTGAAAATAAGAATGGTGTAGTCCCTATTCTGACAGCAAATATGGGAACAGGTGGACATAACGTTCCATTGATTTTGACAGACAGTGGTGAGATTCGTAAGTTGACTCCGAAAGAAACCTTTAATGTTCAAGGGTATCCAAAATCCTTTAGACTCCCAGAGGGGGTTTCTAACGGTCAGCTGTATAAACAAGCAGGAAACAGTGTCGTTGTTCCTGTAATTAAACGCATTGCGGAGAATGTTGCTAAGGCTTTAAACAAGGGTATAGGTAAAACTCAACATGATCGCTCAGGAAATATCGCAATTATCTATATCAAGATGAATGGACAATTTGAAGGCGAGTCGTATGTTAAAGATTTTGTAAATAATGAAGCCGATGCATACAAAAAAATTTATGAAGAATATGATGGCAATCTTGAAGTTATTACTGATAAACAGTATGAATCGTTGATTCGTAATAAAAAAAGTAAAGAGTTCTATATGCTGTCCATAAATAGATAATGAATCTATACGTTTTGTTTTTTCCAGCTAAAATTATGTTAGGTTATCCGAAAATCGTAGCAATTTAGCGTTTTACAGCATTATTTAACGAATTATATAAGTAAGAGGACTAGTGAAAATCTAGTCTTCTTTTGATATACTTAAGCAAGAAGTGAGGATCAATTGATGTGGGAACACCTAAAACAAGAACAAAAAGAAAAATACAAGACTCTCATTACCAATTTTGCTAGTCTGAGTGAGGCCTTTTCACAAAAAGCAGAAGTAGATGAAAAGAATAGCGCAGAGGATTTTGTAGCTCCAATTGTTAATTCAAAATTTCAAGAAACAGTTTTTCAAAGAGCTTTTCAAGCAGTTGGAGAGGATATTGCAAATACCTCCTATGATGCTTCGGTTGTCGTTGATGAGAACCACAAATATCTTGTTGGTATCAAATCATTTGGTCTTAATTCAGGCGACCAAAAGATTGCTCAGTTTAAGAAAGACTCACAGTCTTGGAATGAATTACTAAGTGAAATTACTTTTTATGCTGAGATTTCTCCTGATAAAGAAAGTGCAGATAGGGAAAATTATGGGCGATATGAAAAATTAGCTCGAAAAATTGCAACTTTACGGAATCAACGAATTGAATCTTCCAAAGCATTGATTAAGGGTTTTAAGTCAGATTCAACCCATGTGGAGGCTGTGTATCATGTATTAATGCCGACACCAAAAGGTAGAGTCCCTCAAATTCATGTGGGCGAGACATCTTATTTAC
>CAJPKC010000380.1 GCA_905370255.1 Streptococcus oralis | reverse complement strand
TTGACGGATAGTCTTGATTAAGAGACGGGTGTACTGAGGATAATTACTGTAACGGAACAGATAAGGGATGTGGAAGCTTGGTTGGTTTGAAATGGCTAGTTTACTAAATGGCGCTGTTGCCATTTCGCTCATTTCATGGATTTCATAGCCATAACCTGTCGTTTCAAAGAGAGGTAAACTTTGGCAAGCTTTTAAGAGATAGTCGCTAAAGGCTTCTTTTCCACCCATTAGTTGGCTCAGTCCAGAAATGTCATGTAAGACACCGAGACTGGCTTGAATAGCTGAGCATTCGGCGTAGTCCCGTCCCCAACTATAAGGAGAAAAGTCAGGACGGAAGTTGCCATCTACATCACGCGCCCTCATGTAGCCTGTTTCAGAGTCAAAGAGGTTCTGATAATTCTTAGCATATTGAGCATAAGTTTGGGCTAGATCTTCTTGACCTAATTTTGCTGCACAAGTAGAGATGCAAAAATCACTGTAGGCATAGTCCAGTGTATGACTGACACTTTCATGGAAATCTGTAGATAGATAGCCTAGTTCTTGGTATTGGGTCAGACCATGGCGTCCGTTGATAGCTTTTGGATCAGCCTTAGTAGCAGTTTCAATCATGGCTTTGAGAAATTCATCCTCAAGCTCAGGCGCCAGGTCTTTACAAGCACTATCAGCAATAAGACCATCAATCAAAGTGCCAGGCATCATGCCTCTTTCGTCAGGGGCAAGCCACTTAGGCAGATATCCAGTATCACGATAGCTATTGAGGAAGCCTTCTAGAAACTGACGATAGCGCTCTGGAATAATCAAGGCAAAGAGTGGGAATGAAGTGCGGAAGGTATCCCAAAAACCATTGTTGGTAAAGAGCAGACCAGGCTTGATCGTTCCTGAAGCAAGGTCTATATGAATAGTCTCGCCTTGCTCATTTACCTCATAGAAGGTTTGTGGGAAAAGAAAGAGTCTATAAAGACAGTGATCAAAAAATGTTCGGTCTACAGAGCCAGTTTCCACGACATCAAAACGGCCTAGAAGGTCTTCCCAACTTGCTTTAGCCTCTGATTTCGTTTCTTCAAAGTCTTTTCTAGGCAGATTAAAGAGGGCCTGTTCTTTAGAAATAAAAGAAGTAGCTAGTTGAACTAGAGCTTCTGCTCCAGCCAAGTCGATACGCCAGTCTTGCCCCACTTGATTGATAGATAGAATATCCGTAGAGAATGCGAGAGCAGTAAACATGACGAGGGGACTTTTGTTGGTTTCGGTTAATCCGCTTTGACCAAGGCTGACAGTACGCTCATCTACTTGCTCTAATGATAAATCATCAGCTGCATGCAGATAGAGTGAGAGCTTCTTGCCTTGTATCTGTCTTAGTTGAATAGAAGCTCCATAGCAAGTCGGTGTGAGTTGAGTTTCAATCTGGTAACGTTCAGAAAAAATTCTGAGATAATGGGGATTGAAAATGGCACGCTCCAAGTTATAGGAAGACTGACGATAGAAGAGCGTGTCACCGCTGATTTTTCCTGTAACAGGAGTCAGTAGTAACCAAGAATAATCACCAATCCAAGGGCTAGGCTGATGGGTTAATCGAATACCCTGAAATATGGGAAGATGGGGATCAAAAAACCAAGATCCTTCCTGGTCACTAGTTTGTGGAACAAAGTAATTCATCCCAAAAGGCACTCCAGTGTAGGGTAGTGTATTGCCTCGTGAAAAGGCATGCTTGCTCGCGGTGCCAAATCGGGTATCAATGGTTTCAAGTATAGGTTTCATAGAATATCCTTTAGTCGTTTTCTACATTATATCAGAAAATTTAGCCTTTAGAAAAGGAGTTTTAAATATAACAATTTTGTAGAAAAATGACTAACATTTGTGTATATATTTTCTGGACTAAAAGCTATATACTGAAAATGAAAATTTGTTTGAAAGAGGCAAAATAGTTTATGGTTTATTCAAAAGAAATTGTTAGAGAGTGGCTAGATGAGGTAGCGGAGCGTGCTAAAGATCATCCGGAATGGGTGGATGTCTTTGAACGTTGCTACACAGACACTTTAGACAATACAGTTGAAATCTTAGAAGACGGCTCGACCTTTGTGCGAACCGGGGATAGTCCAGCTATGTGGCTCCGTGATTCAACTGCTCAGCTTAGACCATACCTTCATGTGGCAAAAAGAGACCCTCGTTTGCGCCAGACCATTGCTGGTTTGGTTAAACGCCAGATGACTTTGATTCTCAAGGATCCCTATGCCAACTCTTTCAATATTGAGGAGAACTGGAAGGGTCATCACGAGACAGACCATACAGACCTCAATGGCTGGATTTGGGAACGCAAGTATGAAGTAGATTCGCTTTGCTATCCCTTGCAATTGGCTTACCTTCTTTGGAAGGAAACTGGTGAGACTAGCCAGTTTGATGAAACTTTTGTTACGGCGACTAAGGAGATTCTCCATCTCTGGACGGTGGAGCAAGATCACAATAACTCACCATACCGTTTCGTTCGTGATACTGATCGTAAGGAAGATACCTTGGTAAATGATGGTTTTGGTCCTAATTTTGCCGTGACAGGGATGACCTGGTCAGCCTTTCGTCCGAGTGATGA
>CAJPKC010000379.1 GCA_905370255.1 Streptococcus oralis | reverse complement strand
ATGATTTAATCACTTCTAATCACCGTGGACACGGTCAAGCCATTGCCAAAGGCATTGACCTGAATGGTATGATGGCTGAAATCCTTGGTAAGTATAATGTTACTTGTAAAGGAAAAGGCTGCTCTATGCATATTGCCGATCTGGATGCTGGAAACCTTGGTGCCAATGGTATCGTAGGTGGTGGTATGGGAATCGCTGTCGGAGCAGCTCTGACCCAGCAAATGAAAAAGACAGGCAAGATTGTTGTCTGCTTCTTTGGTGACGGTGCAACCAACGAAGGTGTTTTCCATGAAGCAGTCAACATGGCTTCCATCTGGAATCTACCAGTAATTTTCTATTGTATCAATAACGGCTATGGTATTTCTGCTGACATCAAGAAAATGACCAATGTAGAGCACATCCACGAGCGCAGCGCAGCTTATGGCATTCCAGGTATGTTCATCGAAGATGGAAATAATGTTCTGGATGTTTATGAAGGCTTCCAAAAAGCTGTAGAGCATGTTCGCAGCGGTAAAGGACCTGTCTTGATTGAGAGCGTCACTTATCGTTGGTTGGGACACTCTTCTTCTGACCCAGGTAAATACCGTACTCGTGAAGAAGTAGAAGAATGGAAGAAAAAAGATCCAATCGAAAATCTTCGTAAATACTTGCTGGAAAACAAGATTGCAAGCGAGGAAGAGCTGGAAGCTATCCAAGCTGGAGTCAAAGAAGCAGTAGAAGCATCTGTGAAGTTTGCAGAAGAAAGTCCATTCCCGCCGCTTGAATCTGCCTTTGAAGATATTTACGCAGACTAAAGAGAGGAGAAAAAGAAAATGGAAACTAAAACTATGTCTTTTCGTGACACCATTATCCTCGCTATGTCTGAGGAAATGCGTCGCGATGAAAATGTACTCCTGATGGGAGAAGATGTCGGAGTCTTTGGTGGAGATTTCGGAACATCTGTTGGTATGCTGGAAGAGTTCGGGCCAGAGCGTGTTCGTGACTGTCCGATTTCGGAAGCAGCGATTTCTGGAGCAGCAGCTGGAGCAGCTATGACAGGGCTGCGTCCAATCGTAGACATGACCTTTATGGACTTCTCTGTAATTGCCATGGATGCTATTGTAAACCAAGCCGCTAAAACGCGCTATATGTTTGGCGGAAAAGGGCAGGTGCCAATGACTGTCCGTTGTGCGGCAGGTAATGGAGTTGGTTCTGCAGCTCAGCACTCACAGTCTTTGGAATCTTGGTTTACCCACATTCCAGGGCTTAAGGTAGTCGCTCCAGGAACTCCGGCTGATATGAAAGGTCTTCTTAAAGCATCTATCCGAGACAACAACCCGGTCATTATCCTGGAATACAAGTCTGAATTTAACCAAAAAGGCGAAGTGCCACTGGATCCTGAGTATGTAATCCCACTTGGTGTTGGTGAAATCAAAAAAGAAGGTACCGATGTAACAGTTGTTACCTACGGAAAAATGCTTCGCCGTGTCATGCAGGCAGCTGAAGAATTAGCAGAAGAAGGTATCTCTGTAGAAGTGGTTGACCCACGTACATTGGTGCCGCTTGATAAGGATATTATCATCAACTCTGTTAAGAAGACTGGAAAGGTCGTTTTAGTCAATGACGCCCACAAAACTAGCGGTTTCATTGGTGAAATTTCAGCGATTATTTCTGAGTCTGAAGCATTTGACTATCTAGATGCCCCAATCCGCCGTTGTGCAGGTGAAGACGTGCCAATGCCTTATGCGCAAAACTTGGAAAACGCGATGATTCCGACCGTTGAAAGCATCAAAGACGCTATTCGGAAGACATATCACAAAGAATAAGGTATAATAAAGAAAAGGCTTTCTCATGAATTAGATTACATAAATTATTTTATGTAATCTAATCTTGTGTAGAGGATCAAAGTAGCTAAAATTTTACTAATTGCAGACAATCGTTATAGCGACTTAGTAAGTCTACAAGGTTGATCGCCGATAGCGGCAACCCTAGCAACTTGAGATAGGTTTGTATCCAAGTTACTTGTAGAGTTTAACATGGGCTAAAAGCTCGAAAAAAAGATAAATCTCCTTGGCTTCATCGAAGCCTGCGTCGATTTCCTATTTTTCAGTCGCTTTTAATGCCCTTAGTATCATGTAATTGAATTCGGACGGAGGACTGCGAAAAAAAGATAGATTTCCTTGTGTTCATCGAACACAGCGTCAATCTCCTATTTTTTCTTTGTCCTCTACGTCCTTAATATCTTATAATAGAATAGGAGAGGTCATGGCTGATGATAAGCTAAGAGCGACTCCTGCGGCTAGAAAATTAGCGGATGATCTAGGGATCAACCTCTATGATGTTTCTGGTTCAGGCGCAAACGGTCGTGTCCACAAAGAAGACGTGGAAACCTATAAAGACACAAATGTGGTTCGCATTTCACCACTTGCAAAACGAATTGCACTAGAGCATAATATTGCTTGGCAAGAAATCCAAGGAACTGGTCATCGTGGTAAGATTATGAAGAAGGATGTTTTAGCCTGCCTTCCTGAAAATATCGAAAACGATACGATTAAATCACCCGCTCAAATTGAGAAAGTGGAAGAAGCTCCAGATAATGTGACAC
>CAJPKC010000378.1 GCA_905370255.1 Streptococcus oralis | reverse complement strand
TGTTCAGGGTGCTGGCTTTGAAGATTTGCGTCGTCAGTCTGCTCAAGACTTGGTCAGCATGGATTTTCCAGGCTACTCTATTGGAGGACTGGCTGTTGGTGAGTCCCACGAAGAGATGAATGCTGTGCTGGACTTCACAACGCCTATGCTGCCTGAAAACAAGCCTCGCTATCTCATGGGAGTTGGGGCGCCAGATAGCTTGATTGATGGGGTTATCCGTGGCGTTGATATGTTTGACTGCGTCCTGCCGACTCGGATTGCCCGAAACGGTACCTGTATGACCAGCGAAGGGCGTCTGGTTGTTAAAAATGCTCAGTTTGAGGAAGATTTCACGCCGCTGGACCATGACTGTGACTGCTACACTTGCAGCAACTACACGCGGGCCTATATCCGCCACTTGCTCAAAGCGGACGAAACCTTTGGAATCCGCCTGACCAGCTATCACAACCTCTACTTCTTGGTAAACCTTATGAAGAAGGTCCGCCAAGCTATCATGGATGACAACTTGCTGGAATTCCGTGAAGACTTTATTGAGCGCTACGGCTACAATAAATCCAGCCGAAATTTCTAAGAACCTCCATTTGAAAGGAGAAGCCATGTCTGCTGAAGAGAAATTGCTGAAAAGATTGACAGCGTATCTGTCAGGCGACCAAAACCATACCCTGCGTATTTACGGTCACGGTGCTTCGGGGAAGTCAACTTTTGCTCGAAAACTCCAGCTAGCCTTGGGTGAGGAACGAGTCAATCTGCTGGAAACAGATCCTTATGTAATTACTGGGGAGTATCGAGATTTGCTTAGTTCCAAAGATTTTCCTCATCAAAAAGTCACAGCCTGCCTCCCAGCTGTTCATGAGCTCGGGAGTCTGGAACGAGATATTTGTGCCTTGCAGTCTGGTCTGGATATTCTGACCATTGGCACAGCTTGGTCGCCTAGCTTGCGTTTATCAGCCCGAAAGCCTATTTTAATAGTAGAAGGCATGTCGGCTGCCTTTTTGCCTGAAAGTTTGTTTGATTTGTCGATTTGCTTTTACACGGATGATCAGACCGAGTTAGAACGCCGCTTGGCAAGAGATGTGGCTGTGCGAGAGCGCAGGCCAGAGTGGATAGAGCAGACGCATCTGGCTCGACGAGAGCAATATAGGCACTTTTATCAGCCCTATCTAGCGGCTGCCGACCTTGTCATCTGCCAGTCAGGCAACAGCTTTCGCATCGAAAAGGACAGCCCCTTACTATAAAATAAAGTAGCCAAGAGTAAATTTTCATTTATAATCTCACTGATGTGCGTCAGTGAGATTTTGTATTTTCTGAATACAAACTCGAATAAATAGGTTAAAAGTCTAAATTTTCTTCTCTATAATGATTTACAAGACTTATAAATTGTTTAGAAAACACTTTCATAAAAAATTATCCTAAAAATCTTTAAAAAATTACTCAAATCCCTTGCAATGACTGGTTCTTTGTGTTAAGATACTATGGTGCTGTAAAAATACAGTGTGTAGCTTTGATGCAAGAGGTTGCGACACGCTCGGTTGCATTGCCACGCAATCGCCTGTCGGTTTTCTTGTGGAGCTAGCCTATTATCTTAAATAGACGAAAAGGAGAAAAAGATGGCAAACAAAAAAATCCGCATCCGTTTGAAAGCTTACGAACATCGTACACTTGATACAGCGGCTGCAAAAATCGTAGAAACTGCTACTCGTACTGGTGCTGAAGTTGCGGGTCCAATCCCACTTCCAACTGAGCGTAGCCTCTACACAATCATTCGTGCGACTCACAAATATAAAGACTCTCGCGAACAATTTGAAATGCGTACTCACAAACGCCTGATCGACATCATCAACCCAACTCAAAAAACAGTTGACGCTTTGATGAAATTGGATCTTCCAAGTGGTGTGAACGTAGAGATTAAACTTTAATCTAAAGCTTGATCTAAACCAGAGCATGAAAAACGCTCGTTAAAAACTTTTTGAAAAAAATTATAGAAAAGGAAACATTTTCTCATGACAAAAGGAATCTTAGGGAAAAAAGTGGGAATGACTCAAATCTTCACTGAAGCTGGCGAATTAATCCCTGTAACTGTTGTTGAAGCAGCTCCAAACGTTGTTCTTCAAGTTAAAACTGTTGAAACAGATGGTTACAACGCAGTTCAAGTTGGTTTTGATGACCTTCGTGACGTATTGAGCAACAAACCTGCCAAAGGCCACGTAGCGAAAGCTAACACAGCTCCTAAGCGCTTCATTCGTGAATTCAAAAACATTGAAGGCTTGGAAGTAGGAGCAGAAATCACTGTCGATACATTCGAAGCTGGTGATGTTGTTGATGTAACAGGAACTTCAAAAGGTAAAGGTTTCCAAGGTGTTATCAAGCGCCACGGACAATCACGTGGACCAATGGCTCACGGTTCTCGTTACCACCGTCGTCCTGGTTCAATGGGACCAGTTGCGCCAAACCGCGTGTTCAAAAACAAACGCTTGGCTGGACGTATGGGTGGCAACCGTGTAACAATTCAAAACCTTGAAATCGTACAGGTTGTTCCAGAGAAGAACGTTATCCTGATTAAAGGTAACGTACCAGGTGCTAAGAAA
>CAJPKC010000377.1 GCA_905370255.1 Streptococcus oralis | reverse complement strand
CTTCCAGGGATCAGCTCGAAGATGGCCATCCAAATAGAGACCGAAAAAGTTCCAATCAAACTGAGATAGAGGGATCGGAGCCCCAGTAATTTCCAGGCTAGGAAAAAGAGGGGAATATTGATGGCCAAGTTCATGACCGAAACGGGAATTTTAAAGAGGTAGTAGGTAATCAGGGTAATCCCTGTAGCTCCTCCCTCATAAAAGTGAAATGGAATGACTAAAAAGAAGATTCCAAAAGAAAAAATGACAGCCCCCAAAATAATGGCCAGAATATTTTTTGCCTTAAACATGCACGTTCCACTATCCATTTTTCACCATACATTTTACCAAAAAAAATGAAAAATAGGAAATAATTTTCATCAATTTTCACGAATTCGGACAGGATTTTTACCCCTATTTTTGGTAAAATAAAAAGAAGTGATGCATGCTAGAGAAATGAGTATAGAAAGTTAAGATAAGAGAATGAAACAGGGAACATTAATTTCAATTGAAGGCCCAGAAGGTGCAGGGAAATCCTCCGTTTTAGAAGCCTTGCTACCACGCTTGGAAAAGGCAGGGATTGCCTATATTACCACGCGGGAGCCAGGGGGTGTCGAAATAGCAGAAAAAATACGCGAGGTCATTCTAGATCCATCCCATACGGAAATGGATCCCAAGACAGAATTGCTTCTTTATATCGCCAGTCGTCGCCAACACTTGGCAGAACGTGTCCTTCCAGCTTTGAAAGCAGGGAAGCTAGTTATCATGGATCGTTTTATCGACAGTTCGGTAGCATACCAAGGCTTTGGGCGTGGATTAGCAGTAGCAGATATTGAATGGTTGAACCAATTTGCGACTGATGGTCTGAAACCCAATCGGACCTTCTACTTTGACATTGATGTAGAAGAAGGGTTGGCGAGAATTGCTAAGAGTGCTAGCCGTGAAGTCAATCGCTTGGATCTAGAAGGACTCAGTCTCCATCAGAAAGTCCGTCAAGGCTATCTGGCCATCCTCGAAAAAGAACCACAACGTGTGGTGAAAATTGATGCCAGTCAACCTTTTGACCAGGTGGTCGAGGATACTTGGCTATTATTGAAAGAAGTCTTGGAGATTAGTGAATGAAGTTAGAACAAGTGCAAAAACTTCAACCTCAGTTAGTCGATCGCTTCCAAGCTATTTTAGAACAGGACCGCTTGAGCCACGCCTATCTCTTTACAGGAGATTTTGGCAGTTTTGAGATGGCCCAGCTCTTGTCCCAAAGTCTCTTTTGTACGGACAAGAAGGGTGTTTGGCCCTGTGGGACTTGTCGGGCTTGTCGCTTGATTGAAGAGGATGAATTCTCAGATGTAACGGTTGTCCGACCGGTCAATCAAATCATCAAAACGGATCGGATCCGGGATTTGATCCAGCATTTTTCTCAGTCAGGCTACGAAGGATCCAAGCAAGTCTTTATCATCTGCGATGCAGACCGGATGCATGTCAATGCGGCCAATTCCCTCCTCAAGGTGATTGAAGAACCTCAGAGTGAAGTTCATATTTTTCTGCTGACAGCAGATGAGCAACTGGTTCTCCCGACCATAAAAAGTCGGGCGCAGCAGGTCCATTTTCCAAAAAACCAAGATTTCCTAAAAGAGTATCTCCTTCAGGAAGGTCTCTTGCTTCAACAAGCAGATCTGTTAGCCAACTTTAGTCAAGGTTTCCAAGAGGCTCAAATTTTCGCTCAGAATACCGCCTTTTTCGATCTGGCGAGGGAGTGTGAGCGTTTCGTTGCAGCTTGTCTAAAAGCAGATCCGCATATCTACTTACTGGTCTCTCGCTTGGTTCAAGAGACGGATGATAAAGAAAAGCAGGCCCAAGCCTTTCGCTTGTTGGAATTGCTCTTTGCACGCTCCATCAGTCTGTCCCTAGGAAGAGACTATCTAGAAAAATTAGTCTTAGCCAAACAGATGTGGGAACGTAATGTGAGTTTTCAAAATGCTCTTGAGTTTATGGTCCTGCAGTTGAAAAATAGAAGGTAAAGAGATGAATAAAAAAGAATTATTTGATGCTTTGGATGGCTTCTCCCAGGAATTGCTGGTTACATTAGCAGAGGTTGAAGCCATTAAGAAAAATCTCAAACTCATTGTCGAGGAAAACACTGCTCTCCGTCTTGAAAATGATAAATTGAGAGAACGGTTAGGAGAAGTGGAGAAAACCAGCTCTCCTAAATTCCATCGAAACGGTCGTGAAAATTTGCAAAGAATTTACAATGACGGATTTCATGTTTGTACAGATTCCTATGGTCAACGCCGTGAAAACGATGAAGAGTGTATTTTCTGTGATGAATTGTTATTTAGGGAGTAAATATGCAGATTCAACGAAGTTTTAAAGGGGATAGAGCGACAGGGACTCTCTTTTTAGTGCCAACCCCAATTGGCAATCGGGATGACATGAGCTACCGCATGATCCAAACTCTAAAAGAGGTGGATCTGATAGCGGCGGAAGATACACGCAATACAGGACTCTTGCTCAAGCATTTTGAGATTGCGTCACCACAAACCAGCTTTCACGAGCACAATGCTATGGAGAAAATCCCTGATTTGATTGCTCATTTAGAGTATGGAAAGG
>CAJPKC010000376.1 GCA_905370255.1 Streptococcus oralis | reverse complement strand
GGTCGATGACTTCATAACCCTCATGAATTCCTTCGATTTTAAGGTAGATTTTGATTTTTTCAGGTTTACCAAGCAATACTGGGATAACGTCAGTTTCTCTAACCAAACGTTTTGTAGCTTGTAGGATACGAGGTTCTTTCCCTTCGGGTAGAACGATGCGTATATTTTTACCAACTAGGTTGGTTTTTAGACTTTCAAAAACTTCCATGAGTTTCTCCTTTAATATTAATTAATTGATAACTTAGTTATTAAATTCTTAAAATCATCTGGCAGTGGAGATGATATTTCCAACTGTTCTTCAAGAAAAGGATGATAAAAAGATAAGAAATGGCAATGTAGCGCTTGACGCTGTATGCCATGCTCTAAACTTCCGCCATAGAGGTCATCTCCAAGTAAGGGAAAACCAATATGTGAAAAATGAACACGAATTTGGTGTGTTCTCCCAGTATGTAATCGAATATCGACTAAATGTATGTCTCCATAGGATGCTATGACCTTGTATTCTGTGTGAGCATATTTACCACCTTTGGCTACACGCCTTGTGATGATAGAATCTTCGTCTCTTGCAATGGGAGCTATGATATTTCCTTCTGGTTCTATAACACCTGCTCCTTTTACAAGAGCAAAGTACCGTTTTTCAATACTTTTTTTCTGAAGTTGTTTATCTAACCTTGCATGAGCATATCCATGTTTGGCAAATAGCATCAAACCAGACGTTTCTCTATCTAATCTAGTTACAATGTGCACTTGCTGATTCTCGTAAACTTGTTTTACGTAGTAACCTTTAATAAAATTAGCAATAGTATTTGAGTGATTAACACTAGGAATAGAGGCCACCCCGAATGGTTTGTTTAGAATTAGAAAGTGGTCATCTTCAAACAAAATATCCAAGGGATAATCTATGGATTCCAGTGTTTCAAACCCTTCCTCTGGAGGAATGTCAATCACTACTTGATCTCCAATATCTAATAAATAGGTTGCATTTTGTGATTGGCCATTAACTCGAATATCTCCACCTCGAAATTTAATCTTGGCAAGTAAACCTTTGGAAACTTCATGTTTCTTTAGAAAGGTTTTTACCTTAACATGTTCGTCGGCAATAAACTGAAACCTCATTCGTCCACCTCACCAATAAAGGCATCTTTAACACGATTCCAAAAACTGGTGTGGCTTGGTGTCGCTACAAAATGAATCTTGTGGTGATCAATCTGATACTCTATTTTCTCAATATTTCGGAAAGAATAGATACTATTATCGATTGAGATTGTGTGATAGTCATTTCGGGTCGGTATCAATTCAATCTTGTCTTTTTTAGGAACAATAATTGACGAACCAAGTGTGCGGTAGATTCGGTTGTTCAAACTGGCAATTTCAGCTAATTGTAAGGCTTCTATGGTCGGATGCAGTACTGCTCCACCAAGTGATTTATTATAAGCTGTACTTCCTGTCGGCGTTGAAACCGTTAGGCCGTCACCACGGAAACGTTCAAAGGGAACATGATTGATAATGACATCAGCAACCATAGTTCGATCCGCTCGACGAATGCTAGCTTCGTTTAGTGCTCGGAAAGACTTGACTTCACCGTTTTCAAGAAAGATTTTAACACTTAGGAGTGGATAAGAAACTTGAGCTCCATTATCCAACTGTAAATTTGTAACCAATTGGTCCAACTCAAAATCACGATAATCCGTATAAAAACCTAAATGTCCCGTATGAACCCCAACAAAACGAACCTTATCCAGTTGGTTTTCATACTTATGAAAAGCAGATAACAACATGCCATCACCACCAATAGAGACGACGATATCTGGATTTTTATCGTTCAGAATAAAATTATTCTTTTTTAATCGTTCTTTTAACTCGAATAGAACTTTCTGACTCTGAGGCTTACGGTTGGCAATTAGGTCAATTCGTTTACCTGTATTCTTCATCGGTATCGTCACTGTTTCCTACCCCGTCATTTAACTTTCTGTGCAAAGGATCAAAGAGCGCTTGTGCTTCCTGGATATCAGCACGTATTTTACTCATTTCTTCGTCTAGCTGATGTGAAATTCTGGCTGTAATTTCAAGTCTTTCTTTAATTTCCTCTGGGAAATCTCCTTGATATTTATAATTGAGAGAATGCTCGATTGTAGCCCAAAAGTTCATAGCCAAGGTACGAATTTGAATCTCAACTAGAATGGTTTTTGCACCGTAAATCGTATCAACCATATACTCAATAATCACATGATAAGAACGATAACCCGAAGCCTTTCGATGAGTAATGTAATCACGTTCTTGAACAACTCTCATATCCTGTCTTTTACGAAGGATAGAAACAACCTCGTTTACGTCGTCTACAAATTGAACCATGACACGTAAACCTGCAATATCTTGCAAATCCTGTTCAAGTGTGTCATAGCCAATACCCCGGCGTGCCATTTTCTCTTTGATACTTTCAATCGGTTTAACCCGACCCGTGACAAACTCAATTGGAGAATGTCGGTTTTGTTTTCTGTATTGTTTTCGGATTCCTCGGAGTTTTATTTTTAATTCTCCGACAGCTTGCATGTAAGGATCTAAAAATTCTTCCCATTCTGTAATCATA
>CAJPKC010000375.1 GCA_905370255.1 Streptococcus oralis | reverse complement strand
GCTTAAGGCAGGCCAGATTACGGAAGAAGAGGCGGCTCATCATCCCCAACGCAATATCATCACCCAATCCATTGGACAAAAAGATGAATTGCAACCGGATTTTGGTATGGTTACGGTTGAAGCGGGAGATTTCATTGTTATTAATAGTGATGGATTAACCAATATGATCTCTGGCGATGAAATCCGTGATATCGTTGTCAGCGATTTATCGGTTGAAGAAAAGGCAAAAACCTTGGTTCGCTTTGCGAATAATGCTGGCGGTTTGGACAATATTACAGTTGTACTGATTCACTTTGCTGAGGAGGATGTGGCATGATTCAAATCGGCAAAATTTTTGCCGGGCGATATAAGATAATCCGTCAAATCGGGCGTGGAGGGATGGCAGATGTCTACCTCGCTCGGGATTTAATCTTAGATGGTGAAGAAGTTGCAGTTAAAGTACTGAGGACCAATTACCAAACAGATCCAATTGCAGTTGCACGCTTTCAACGAGAGGCCAAAGCGATGGCAGATTTGGATCATCCAAATATCGTTCGGATCACGGATATCGGTGAAGAGGATGGCCAGCAATACTTGGCGATGGAATATGTCGCTGGTTTGGACTTGAAACGTTATATCAAAGAAAATGCCCCTCTCTCAAATGAAGAAGCTGTTCGCTTGATGGGGCAAATCCTCCTTGCTATGCGCTTGGCGCACACGCAAGGCATTATTCACCGTGATTTGAAACCTCAAAATGTCCTTCTAACATCGGACGGAAATGCCAAGGTTTCTGACTTTGGGATTGCAGTAGCCTTTGCAGAGACCAGTCTCACCCAGACCAACTCTATGTTAGGATCAGTCCATTATTTGTCACCTGAGCAGGCACGGGGATCGAAAGCTACGGTTCAAAGTGACATTTACGCTATGGGAATTATTTTCTATGAGATGTTGACTGGACACATTCCTTATGATGGGGATAGTGCGGTTACGATTGCACTGCAACATTTCCAAAAACCTCTTCCCTCTATTCGTGAAGAAAATAAGAATGTTCCGCAAGCTTTAGAAAATGTTGTGATCAAAGCGACGGCTAAGAAGCTGACGGACCGTTATAAGTCAGTAGCAGAGATGTATGTAGATCTTTCAAGCTGCCTGTCTTATGAGAGGAGAAATGAGAAAAAGCTGGTTTTTGAAGATCAAACAAAGGCTGATACAAAAACTCTTCCGAAAGTGAGTCCGACTCCAAAGACCGCTCCAGTTCCAATCTCTGAGGTGCGCAGTGAAATCAGTTCGGTGGATCCAAAACGGCCATTATCCAACCAGCAGGTCGTGGCACCAAATAAAAAGCCAAGAAGACGCTTACGTGCACGTTATAAAGTATTGTTTGTTGCAATCGCGCTAGTTCTTGCTGCCTTTACCTTCTTGTTGTATATGAGTCCAGCCAATAAAACAGTTCCGGATGTTTCTGGTAAGACTATTGCTGAGGCCAGAGCGATTATCGAAGGTCAAGATCTTCAAGTTGGTGAAGAAAAGGAAGAATATAGTGATACTGTTGCGGAAGGCTATGTCATTCGAACTAATCCAAATGCGGGGGCTCAAAAGAGGGAACAAAGTCGAATTGATTTGATTGTTTCAAAAGGACCAAACAGCTTTGAAATGCCAAATTATGTAGGAGAAACGAGGGCAAAAGCAGAGGATGATCTGAAAAATACTTATAAAGTGTCAAGTAAGATGATCAGTATAGAGGAAGTTGAAACTTTTGACTATGATGCGGGGACTGTTCTTGAACAAACGCCAGCACCAGGAGAACAATATTCTCTGAATTCAAAAACTAAGATTGTTTTGAAAGTGGCGAAAGAAACGACCTCTATTGAGATGCCAAACTATATTGGATCAACCTATGATTTCGCACGTAGCAATTTGATTGAAATATATGACATCAAGGAAGCCAATATTGAATTAAGAAAAACGGACCATCTTCCTGATGGGGTTGTTGTTTCTGCAGGGCAAATTGTGAGTCAAACTCCTGAGGCATCTAATACAGTGGATATTAATCGGACCAGAATTATATTGACAGTGTATGAGCCTAAAGTGACTTCTTCTTCAAGTACGAAAGCTTCTTCAAGTTCAGAAACGTCTAGTTCGTCTTCATCAGATCGAAAGGATACCGATAGTTCAAGTAGTAGTGCAGCAGATGATGATTAGGAAATTGATTGCAAGAAAAAGTTAGGTAAAAACTCAATCTGAGAAAATAGGTCCATAAATATTTCCATAATAAAACGCATAATATCAGTATATATAGATACCTGATATTATGCGTTTTATAGTTTCAAACACATTTTGTTTGCCCTTCTATTCTTACCTGTTTTTATTTTTACGTCGTGATTTTTATATTTCACCTAAGAGGTAAAATATTTGAGTTTTATAATATTGATTTTTCAGAGAGTTAATATGGATTTTTATAAAAATCTTAATAATACAGCATTTAAACTTTTTTTTCATGGAGTTAAGCTAGTGAATGTAATTTAATTTGAGAATAAAAATAATTGAATATCAAATCATTTGCTTTTTGTTATGAATCTATGCTACAATCTGCATGAGAGGAAATCAAAG
>CAJPKC010000374.1 GCA_905370255.1 Streptococcus oralis | reverse complement strand
GAATTACCAGAATACACAGGAACAGTAGCTACAGTGGGGAACAAGCCAGCACCAAGTCTTGTTAAACCAGCTGAAGAGATCCGAATCTTGACTGATAAGGAAACTGGAGTTCTGGTAGCAGGGTTAACTAAAGAGTTATCTAAAGACCTCAAGCTTCAAGTGCAAAAGGTTCTACGACAAGAATTAGTTGGTAAACACTACGATGCTTATCAAGTGAAATTGCTAGATAAGGACAACCAAGAAGTTGAACTCAAAGGTGCTGTCCTAGTGAGATTACCAGTCAAGGGTCAGGTTCAAGGAGTTTATCACATGAGCTTAGATCAAGGCTTGCAGGTTCAAAAGGTGACGCTTGTAGGTGACACAGTTGAATTTGTCACCAAAGATCTAGGACTTTATGCGATTGTCTATAAAGAACAAAACCAAGAACCGGTAGAACAAGCTCATGGGCCAGCGGTTAATGGAGAGATTCTTGAAAATGCTTCAGAGAAAGTAGATTCAGCAAGACTTCCAGAAACAGGTGAAAGTCGATCTGATACAGCTGCCTTCCTAGCAAGTCTCAGTCTTGTTTTATCAGTTGCACTACTAACAGTTAAACGTAAAGAAAAGTAAGGTTGAAAACTCGCAACTTTGAAAAAGCAAATCATTATAAAAGAAGGAGAAGATAGCATAGTCTTCTCCTTTATTAATTGGGTAGTGAGGTGTATAATAAAAGTAAGAAAATGTGAGGAGAAGGACCATGATTGTAAAAGTTTGTAATGCAGATTTTAGTCTCCAGTGGGATGGGATGTATCAATTTGCTCTTGAAAACTATCCTCAGATTCAAGAATGGGAATTGGAGAAGCTAGCAAAGTTTATTGCTTACGAACAGGACCATCATCGTCAGACCATTGTGGAATGTGAGAATCATGAA
Organism: Streptococcus oralis; assembly: GCA_905370255.1. Next base: position 1,682 of record CAJPKC010000374.1, on the reverse strand, counting down.
TTAAATATACAAATTCATGATTACTTGAAAAAGCATAGCTATTTTCCTCCATACAGACCAAGTCATCGGCTTGTAGCTTCTACCTATGATATTCAGAGGAAGTTGGTTACTTCAGATTATTGTAGTCATACTTGTACAGTTGAGGTGGCTCAGACTATTTTTCAGACAGGCAAACTCATATCAGCGGTTAAAGTATTTGGTAAAAGTGGGGCTGAGCTAGTTACAGATAGTCGTAATGCAGCTTCTGATCCAGCAGACTATTTTGACTATATCATGTTCGGATGGTCTAATACGACTTCGGGTTAACGACTCGCTATGGAGCGTTTGTTAGGACGTGCACCGTCTGAGGAGGAATTGCAAGAAAAGTTCATTCCTGGCGTTAGTTTTCATTTCCTGTATGAAGAATTAATTCAAGCACCAGGTTATATCTTTGATGGCTATCATGTTGCGAAGGTAAGAGATAGTTTAGATTTGGATACCTTTCTTTATTTGTGTATTATTCCTTCGAAAGATAAGGCTTGTTTTGAAGGTTTGATTCCTAGTCAATTACAAGATAGAGTGATTTACCTAGACTATGAGGGAGAAGGGTTACAGGCTTGGAATACCAAGGTGAATCAAGTGTTACATAGTAAGGATAGGTTGAAGGAGTAGTGTATGAAAGAGATTGATCAAGTTCTACTGAAAAAGTGATCATCGAGCATCCTCGTTCTAGTCATAAGGGAGACTACGGTCTGATGTTAGTATGATTTTATGGACACGTTTTGGTAGAATAGTATCTAACCAAAGGAGATGTCCAAATGAGCCAAAAATATACCAAAGAGTTCAAGAAAACTATTGTTCAATTACATGAAAACGATTATTAAGAAGTATCAATTACAGAACAAGAGAAAGGAAAGAAAATTAATGGAAAATAAATTAATAGCACATAGTTTGATAATGTTTAAAAATAAATATCTTGTAATAAAACGTAGTGATATTAAACGAGGAGAAAAAAATTATTATCCCTCTTATTGGGATATTCCAGGTGGGAGTGTAGAAGATGGGGAGCTTCCTAGACAAGCTGCAATCAGAGAGTGTCAAGAGGAAGTTGGCCTAGTTATTTCATTAGAAAACATTATTCATGAAGATAGTAATATAGATAATAATAAGATATTTACAAGACTTGTCTATAGTGCCAACTTACTTCAAAATGAAAATATCAATATTAAATTAGATCCAGAAGAACATGTGGAGTATAAGTGGATAAAAAATTTAGATGATTTAGACGGGGAAAGTATAGTACCATACTTATATGATATTATGAAATAGTCATTTCGAAAAGAAGAAAAATTTCAGAAGATGAAATTATAGAAGCAGTAAAAGTTTCTGAAGATAGTTTTGAAGTAGTATTGTAAAATGATAGTCTTCAAAAAGAATGGCTATACTCATTTTTTACTATCGACTGAGCTTTGAATGAAAGTAGGAGGATTTGATGGAAATCAAAAATCACTTTGGTGTCTATGGCATTTGCTATGAGAAAGGAAAATTACTCTGCATTGAGAAAACGAGAGGACCTTATCAACATCGTTTTGATCTACCGGGTGGTAGTCAGGAACTCGGTGAGGGGTTGACAGAAACCCTCAAGAGAGAAGTTCTGGAAGAGACAGGCTATACGCTTAGCCGTTATTCAAATCCTAGGATGT
>CAJPKC010000373.1 GCA_905370255.1 Streptococcus oralis | reverse complement strand
CCGGTTTAACTGACTTAGGAAGGATGTCTTTTTTATTTCCAACCAAGAGAACATCATTGCCTGATACAAAACGAGGCAAGCCTGGGATAACAGAGCCATTGAAGTCAAATATATCGATGACGTTCACTACTAAGGCATCACTGTCTCCCACCTCGTGCAAGAGCTTGAGGAAATCATCATCCGTCAACTGAACATCTGTGATTTCATTGTAATGACGAAGACGGAAACAACGTTGGCAATAAACTTCACCAGTCTCCAAACCTTTTTCGAGTGCTGACTGAGGCGTAAAGCCTAGACCGGTCTTATCTGTCGTCTGAATGGTTGCTCCACAGCCAATACAGAGAATTTCTTCCATAGTTAGATTCCTTTTTTATATGTGATAGGCCCGTACTTTTCAGTGATTTGTTTCATAACACGGCGCTCACGAGCTCTGTTAATCTGTGTCTTGATAGAGTCATGCTGAACTAAGGGTTTGACCAAAATCGAACGAATCCCTGCTCGGTGAGCAGCTCGAATATCCGTCATGAGTTGATCCCCAACCATAACCACTTCGTTTTTCTCATAGTGGAATTCCTTCATGGCACGATCAATCCCGAAAGTAAAGGGCTTCAAAGCCCAATAAACATAGTCAATCCCAAATTTTTCAACCGCACGTTGAACTCTTTTTTTAGAGTTGTTAGACACTACGATAATGCGAATACCAGCATCACGAAGGTCATGTAACCACTGCTTCATTTCTGGAGTCCCATCAGGGTTATTCCAAGCAATCAGAGTGTTGTCCAAATCCACCAAAACAGCTTTGATCCCTTGGTTTTTCAGGCTTTGGACTGTCAAATCATAAACTGCTTCCACAGCAAAATCTGGCATGTAATTTTCAATCGCCATTCTGGCTCCTTCTCTTTTATTTTCTAGTAATTTTCTTCAGCCATTGAGATAAGGCTGCCCATAAAATCAAGCTAGCCATTAAGATATAAATCCAAGCATTTGGCTCTTCTGTAAATGGTAGAGGAACATTCATTCCGAAGAAACCTGTAATAACCGCAAGTACTGCTAGTAAGACGGAGATAATAGTCAAAACTGTCAAACTATCATTCAGGTTATTGTTTAGGATGTTGTTGTAAGAAGCTGAGAGTTGTTGCAAGACTTGAGAAATCAAGTCTGTCATAGACACCAACTGATGGGCTTCAATCATTGCATCATCAAACTGCTCTCGTTCGACATCATTAAATCTCCGATAAAGAGCATGGCCCTGGATATGTTCTAAGAGGAGTCGATTTTGTTTTGCCGCTGCTGTTAAGTAAACCATACCAGTCTCCAAGTCAGAGAGGGCGAAGAGATTTTTCTTTGTTGTTCTCTGACGAAGTAAGCTGTTGACTTCATCTTTACTCTTATCCATCTTTTCAATGATTGGATAATAGGCGTTACTAATGATTTCTAGACTAGCAAAAAGAAATTTGTAAATAGAAAGCGACTCATGGCTATCCAGATAAGCTAACATCTGATCAATGACATAAGCATTCTTATGGTTGCTGATGGTAATCATTCGTTTGTTTTCAACGATAAAGGTCATGGGAATCGCTTCATAGTAATCCTTGTCCTTTTCTAAGTCCAGAACATTGTAGATAAAGGTCACAGTCCCATTCTCACGGTTGTAATCCATATGGGCACGTTCATTTTTATCCAGCGCATATTCGATGGTTTCCTTATCCAATCCGTAGATTTCAGATAAATCTTCAAGATTTTTAATTTTTTCTACATCTAGATTGATCCAAACACAACCATTTCCTAATTGCTCATCTAAAAACATCGTTTCTCCTTTACCAAACTCTTTCTATTGTACCATAAATCAAGTAAAATTTCAGTTTAACTCGTCCCTTGAAAAATTGCTAACCACAGTAATATTACGGTTGGGAACAAAGTGGAGAGCCTGGTCTTCACCTCTTAGTTGAGTGGTTCGAATTCCGACACTAACTACTTTTCCCGATACAGTAATGGGACCATTTGTCAAAACAACTTCATCCCCTACATCCAACTGGCGTTCAAAGAGGATGAAAAAGCCATTAACCACATCCGATAAAAAGCCTTGAGCACCCATCCCTATTGCCACCCCAGCAATCCCAGCACCTGCCAGTAGACTTGATACAGGTAAGCCTAGAGTAGATAAAACAAAGTAGAGTAAAAAGAAATAGAGGGTGTAGTTCAAAATATTTTCAATCAATCTAGAAATTGTCTTTTGGCGCGCCTCATCTTTCTGGGAAAATTTTAAGGATGGTTTAACGACTCTTTTCACAACTTGATGGAGAATTATTTTGACGATATAAAAGACAATAAAAAGAAGGACTAGAGAGACTGATTTTGAAAACAACTCTTCTAGAATACTGTTGATATTTAACTTATCGATATAATTTTGAATAAATGTTGGCATAGTAAGCTCCTTTCCTAACATTATACCATAAAACGATATCTGAACCAGTTTGGTAAATATTCATTCTGACTATACTATTATTAGATTCACTTGATTTCAAAACATATTTATACTATAATCAAACCACTACATAGAGAACAAATTAGTTTCTCAATAACTCTCTTGGAA
>CAJPKC010000372.1 GCA_905370255.1 Streptococcus oralis | reverse complement strand
GCCTTATCTGGTAAACCAACCTTTGCCAAAAGCTCATGCGCTCTCTTTTCAGCAACTGCCTTACTTTCCCCTTTTGTCTTGATTGGAGAAAGCGTGATGTTTTCCACTACTGTCATATTTGGGAAGAGATTGAATTGTTGGAAAACCATTCCCATCTTTTCACGCATGGCAAAGAGGTCATTTTTCTTATCGGTAATGTCAATACCTTCAAATATAACTTTTCCTTTAGTAGCTTCTTCGAGGAGATTCATCGAACGAAGGAGGGTTGACTTACCGCTACCAGAAGGTCCGATAATCACCACTACTTGTCCTTTTTTGATTTCAAGATCAATTCCTTTTAAAACTTCATTTTTTCCAAAGTTTTTATGAAGGTTTTCAATTTTTATAAGTGTTTCAGTCATTATTTCTTATCTCCTTGTCCCATACGATTTTCAAAAGCTTTCAAGGCCAGCGTCAAGATAGAGGTCATAATCAAGTAGTAAAAGGCTGCGAATAGAAGTGGAGTTAAAGGTAAGTAGGTGGTTGTTGACACCGTAGTAGCTCCATTCCACAACTCCATAACCCCGATAGCTGACAAGAGCGAGCTATCCTTGATAATGGTAATAAACTCATTCCCCAAGGCTGGTAAAATATTCTTGATAGCCTGTGGCAAAATAACATAGCGCATAGCGTTTTTAGGACGAATACCTAGTGAATAGGCTGCTTCTAGTTGTCCTTTTGGCACTGCATTAATCCCAGCACGAACAGTTTCTGATACATAGGCACCACTATTCATAGAGATAATGATAATCCCTGGGATCAAACGAGTAAGATCAACATCTAAAATCCCAATTTGAATCGTTGGAGCACTAATATGCATCAAGGCAAATGCAATCATAATCTGCACCATCATCGGAGTCCCACGGAAGACCCAGATATATAGATTAGCAAACCAGGCAAGTGGTTTAATCTTTGAACGTTGTGCAAAGGCCAACAGCACTCCTAGAATGGTCCCCAAGAAGACCACCAAGATAGATATGATAATTGTTACAACGGCTCCATAGTTAAAATATGGCAGATATTTCGGTAAAAAAGAAAAATTCATGGATACTCTACTTTCTGTTTTTAATATTTAAACTTAAAACTTGTATAAGGATAACATATTTTGCATAAAAATTCAACATTTTCTCCTAATATTTTCAATAAATTTTCAAAGACGATAGAAATAGCGAGAAATCTTAGTTTTTTTCTAGTCAAGTGGAGTCTGTTTATGGTAAAATAGTAAAGATAAGAAATGGAGGAGAATCAAAATGGAATCACATTTGGTTAGAATCATCAATCGCTTAGAAGCAATGACTAAAGATGGTGGTAACTTGAAACGTAACTTTGAGCGCGAAGGAGTTGTTGTCGCAGAGGTTGCTTTTAACCACGACGAAGAAAACGGACCACTCTTTACACTTCGTGACGTTGAAGCTCGTGAAACATATACATTTGATAGCATCGACCTCATTGCGATGGAAATCTACGAACTTTTATACTAATAGTTGAATATGGGCTGGAGAATACTCCTGCTTTGACCAATGAAAATCCTTTTTGCATGACAAATGGGATTTTTATTTTTATCACTAAAGTCTAGTAAGAATTGCCTGGAATGTTTAATTGTAACAAGCAATCTTTTTGCTTGCTTTCCCCTTTAATCATGATATAATGAGACTAAAGAACTTTGACTATTTTTGACCTTTCTATTTTAGTCAAAGCCAAGAAAGAAACGAGGTAGAGGTATGCTCTGTCAAAATTGTAAAATCAATGACTCAACAATCCATCTTTACACTAATCTTAATGGGCAACAAAAGCAAATTGATCTTTGCCAAAATTGCTACAAAATTATCAAAACAGATCCTAACAATAGCTTGTTCAAAGGCATTACAGATTTAAACAATCGTGATTTTGATCCATTTGGAGACTTCTTTAACGACCTGAACAACTTTAGACCTTCTTCTAATAATAATGTTCCTCCAACCCAGTCAGGTGGCGGATACGGTGGTAATGGGGGTTATGGTTCTCAAAATCGTGGACCAGCTCAAACACCTCCTCCTAGCCAAGAAAAGGGCCTCTTGGATGAATATGGTATCAATATAACTGAGATTGCCCGTCGTGGAAATGTCGACCCAGTTATCGGCCGTGACGAAGAAATCATCCGTGTCATTGAAATCCTCAACCGTAGAACTAAAAACAACCCAGTACTGATTGGGGAGCCTGGTGTTGGTAAGACAGCAGTTGTCGAAGGCTTAGCACAGAAAATTGTAGACGGTGATGTTCCCCACAAACTTCAAGGGAAAGAAGTCATCCGCCTAGATGTCGTGAGTCTTGTTCAAGGCACAGGAATTCGTGGACAGTTCGAAGAGCGCATGCAAAAACTCATGGAAGAAATTCGTGAGCGTAAAGATGTCATCCTCTTTATCGATGAAATTCACGAGATTGTCGGTGCTGGTTCTGCCGGAGACGGCAATATGGATGCAGGCAATATTCTGAAACCTGCCCTTTCTCGTGGCGAACTTCAACTAGTGGGTGCTACTACCCTTAATGAATACCGCATCATCGAAAAAGACGCTGCCCTTGAG
>CAJPKC010000371.1 GCA_905370255.1 Streptococcus oralis | reverse complement strand
AAGTGCATTTATTTGACCTATTTAAGAATTAAGTTCCGAACAATACTACAAAAACAATAGAAAATGCTGGTCTATAGGCGAACCAGCTCTTCTATTTGATTGATATTAAAATGGAAGTTCCTCTTCTTCCAAGACCAAATCTGCTAAGTCTTGTCCTGCATTATTTTCACGCATGGCACGTTGGGCGCGGCTTTCTAAGAGTTGGAAACCTGTACAGAGAACTTCTGTTACATAGTTGGTCTGGCCATTCTTCTCAAACTTACGGGTACGAAGTTCCCCATCCACAGAAATGAGACTACCTTTGCTTCCATAACTCGCCAAGGTTTCAGCAAGCTTGCCCCAGACTACAATATTGATGAAGTCTGCTTCACGTTCTCCGTTTTGGTCTTTGTAACGACGATTTACTGCAATAGTTGCTCGTGCAACGGACTTGTCATTGTTGGTTTTGTGCAATTCTGGTGTAGACGTCAAACGTCCGATCATAATAACTTTATTATACATTTTTCATCCTCCTACTTATCTATTCGAAGGAAAAGAAAAAAAGTTACAAGATTTGTAACTTTTTTAAAAATAATATTAATCTCTATGAATCATAAATCCAGTTGCTTGTTGATTGGCCATGATGGTCATATCTGTGATTTGTACTCGTCGTGGTTGACTGGTCACATAAACTACAGTATCAGCGATATCTTGCGCCTGCAAGGCTTCAAGCCCTTGATAGACTTTCGCAGCCCGTTCCCTATCTCCATGAAAACGAACCTTAGAAAAATCAGTTTCTACAATTCCTGGCTGAATAGTGGTCACCTTGATATCTGTCGCAATGGTGTCAATCCGAAGCCCATCTGAAAAAGTTTTAACTGCAGCCTTGGTTGCTGAATAGACTGCTGCACCCGCATAGGCATAAATACCTGCGGTTGAACCCATGTTAATGATATGACCTTGATTGGCAGCTACCATGGGAGGCAAGAAACACCGAGTAACCGCCATCCATACCTTGACATTGGTATCTAGCATGGTCAACATATCCAACTCATCATAGTCCTGATATGGAGCTAAGCCTAAAGCAAGTCCAGCGTTATTAACTAAAACATCAATCGAACCTACTGCTTCAAGAATATCTGAACAAACCGTTTTAACCATTGTCATATCGGTTACATCTAGCGGAAAGGTCCAAACATTTTGATTCGGAAAGGCTTCTGCAAACTCTGCTTTTAGAGCTTCAAGTCTTTCTATTCGACGTCCTGTGAGAACAATATTTTCACCTTTTTCTAGATAGGCACGCGCAATTGCTTCACCAATACCTGATGTTGCACCTGTAATCACTACATTTTTTGCCATCTTGCTTTCTCCTATCTAGTTTAATATATACTCGTTACCAATTAAGCTGTCCAGTGTTTAGCCGGATCGAATGGAGTTCCAACAACTTGGTCTTCTGACAATTCAATAACACCACGTTTTTGGGGAGCACTTGGTAAGGCAAGTTCACGAGGACTACACATCATCCCAAAACTCTTTTCACCACGAAGTTCCCCTGGAAAAATGAGATTGCCTTTTGGCATCATTGCTCCAGGAAGAGCTACAATGGTTTTCAAACCGACACGCGCATTGGGAGCACCTGCAACGATCTGCACTGTCTTGTCACTTCCAACAGCCACTTGGCAGATATTGAGGTGGTCACTATCTGGATGAGCAACCATTTCAACGATTTGCCCCACGACAAACTTAGGCTCCTTGTCATTGACCAAGACTTCTGCAAATCCTTCCGCTTGCAATTCTTGATTGAGACGTGCAACTTGCTCATCACTCAAGAAAATTTGCCCCTTGCCATCAAGTGCAAAGAAAGCCGAAGCCTCAAAAATATTCCAGGCCACTGTTTCTTGCTTGTCTTCACAGTAGACACGGGCTACTTTGCCTTTGCGCTCTACTGCTAATTTGGCATCCCCACTGTTTTTCAAGGTGAGCATTAAGACATCGCCGACTTGTTCTCTATTATAGGTTACAATCATTTTTCTCTTTCTCCTACTTCAATCCTGCTAAAAATTCTGAAATCTGAGCCTTGGTTTTGCGATCACGATTGACGAAACGTCCCAGTTCCCGATCCCCATCTAGGACCACCAAACTTGGAATACCATAAATATCCCAAAGCTTAGCCAGATCTAGATACTGGTCTCTGTCGACCAAAATGAAGGTAAATTCAGGGTTTTCCGCTTCAATCTCTGGCAAAAAGGGCTGGATATACCGACAATCGCCACACCAATCCGCTGAAAAGAAGAAAACCTTCTTTCCTTCTTGCTCGACGTAGCGGGCTAATTCCTCTAAGGACTGTGGAATGATCATAGTTTTTCCTCTTCATACTGAAGGAGACCCTCTTCATAGACAAAGCGATAGTGGCGCTCATCCTCAAATACGATCCCTCCTACCAAACGCTCTTCGCTTGATTCATAGAGTTCCACATAAAGGGTCGCAATCTTCCCCATATTCTCCATTTGCTAACGGACTTCTGCGACTAACTCTTCTTGCGTCCGTAGACGTTTTTGATCTTTGGCAATTTTATAGGCCCCCAGGGCAAGAGCACTTGCACTAGCTGCTGCAAGGCGGGATAAAATGTTTTTT
>CAJPKC010000370.1 GCA_905370255.1 Streptococcus oralis | reverse complement strand
GGATGAGCCAACCTCAGCCTTAGACCCTATATCAGCTGGAAAAATCGAAGAAACCCTGTATAGCTTGAAGGACAAGTACACCATGCTATTGGTTACTCGTTCCATGCAGCAAGCATCTCGAATCTCTGATAAAACAGGCTTTTTCCTCAATGGAGATTTGATTGAATTTAACGATACCAAGGAAATGTTCCTCTATCCACAACATAAGGAAACAGAAGATTACATTTCAGGTAAATTTGGATAAGGAGAAAAAGATGTTACGATCTCAATTTGAAGAAGATTTAGAGAAATTGCATAACCAATTCTACGCCATGGGACAAGAAGTTCTTTCCCAAATCAATCGTACTGTACGTGCTTTTGTCACCCATGACCGTGACTTGGCTAAAGAAGTCATCGAGCAAGACGCAGAAGTCAATGAATACGAATTGAAACTTGAAAAGAAATCATTTGAAATCATTGCCCTTCAACAACCAGTATCACAAGACTTACGTACAGTTCTAACAGTTCTAAAGGCTGTTTCAGACTTGGAACGTATGGGAGACCATGCTGTATCCATTGCTGAGGCAACCATTCGTATGAAGGGTGAACAACGCATCCCAGCAGTCGAAGAAGAAATCAAAAAGATGGGACGTGATGTTAAAGATTTCGTAGAAACAACCCTCGAACTTTATCTAAACGGATCAGTTGATAAGGCTTATGAAGTTGCAACCATGGATGAAAAAATCAACCATTACTTTGAAAATATTCGTGATTTGGCAACTGAAGAAATCAGAAAGAATCCAGATGCTATTGTCACAGGTCGTGATTATTTCCAAGTTATTTCTTACTTGGAGCGCATCGGTGACTATGCAAAGAATATCTGTGAATGGGTTGTTTACTTTGAAACAGGTAAGATTGTTGAATTGTAAAATATTTAGAAGATAATAATTATTGTGAAAGCTTACTTTTTAATATAGTAAGCTTTCATTGTATCGATAGTTTTCTTTGTCAGGGGTGAATAATGAACTATATACAGAGTATAAGAAAAAAAGTTGGAAAAGATAAAATTATTTTAAATTTTACTTGTGGAATTTTAAGTCAATCAGGAAAAATATTATTACAAAAACGAGCAGACAAAGGAACTTGGGGGTTACCAGGTGGTGCTATTGAATTAGGTGAATCGGCTGTAGAAGCATTAGTGAGAGAGTTTTATGAAGAAACTGGAGTGAAAGTAATAGTGAAAAAACTCTTAAATGTTTATACAAAATATTCAGATAGTTATCCAAATGGTGATGAGGCACAAGTTATTACAATGTTGTATTTAGTTACATCTGAAACTTCGATCTCTACAAATGTTTTTACGAGTGATGAAACTTTAGAATTAGGGTTGTTTGATCACAGGGACATGCAAAATATCACAATTGTAAACCAGCAACATCAAGATATGATTAATGATTTTTTTGAAAATTGTTTCCCAATAGATAGATAAACCAATCATTGAATTTGTATTTTTTATAAATATATTTTATGGAAAACGCAAGAAAATGTTGACAATTATTTTTAAATAAGTTATAATTATACAAAATTAATAGAGAGGCTGTTTATTTATGAAATTTAAAAAATGGATATTTGTTTTATGTAGTTTTCTTGCAAGTTTCTTTTTAGTAGCTTGCCAATCGTCTAGCTCAAGCTCACAGTCTGCAGTAGAGGCAATCAAACAAAAAGGTAAATTAGTAGTCGCAACTAGCCCAGACTATGCACCATTTGAGTTTCAAGCACTTGTGGATGGTAAGAACCAAGTCGTCGGTGCTGATATTGATATGGCACAAGCTATCGCTGATGAACTTGGAGTGAAATTGGAAGTTTCCAGCATGAGTTTTGATAATGTCTTGACCAGTCTTCAAACAGGGAAAGCAGATTTGGCCATTGCGGGAATCAGTGCAACTGAAGAAAGAAAAGAAGTCTTTGATTTCTCAATTCCTTACTATGAAAACAAAATTAGCTTCCTAATCAGAAAAACTGATCTTGAAAAATACAAAGATTTAGATTCTTTAGCAAGTGCAAATATTGCAGCTCAAAAAGGAACTGTTCCTGAATCTATGGTCAAAGAGCAACTTCCTAAAGCGCAGTTGACTTCATTGACAAATATGGGTGAAGCTGTTAATGAACTTCAATCAGGTAAGGTTGATGCTGTTCATATGGACGAGCCAGTAGCCCTCAGCTATGCAACAAAAAATGCTGACTTGGTTGTCGCAACAGTAAGCTTGACTATGAAAGAAGGCGAAGAAAATGCAGTTGCTATCAAGAAAGGCAATTCAGATTTGAAGGAAGTAGTTGATAAGGTTATTCAAAAACTGAAAGATGACGGTACTTATCAAACATATCTTGAAAAAGCTGCCAAGCTAACAGAAGTAGAGCAATAAAAAATAACAGAGGCTGGGACAAAAGTCCTAGCCTCTCAATTGTCATTGGATTATCAAGCAAGACGCAGTGGTTGAGTGGGCTCTACTACGCTGATTCCATCAGCTTTTACAGCCTTACTCAACTGTGCGGAGGTGGGACGACGACATCGAATTCTAACGAATTACCGATTTCGTCGTCCCACTCTCTGTTTTTACGTAATTTAATGTTGCTT
>CAJPKC010000369.1 GCA_905370255.1 Streptococcus oralis | reverse complement strand
TTTTTTACCCATGCGTTTTGCTAGAAGGATTTGTCCTAAAACGTTGTTGAGCTTGTGAGAACCAAGGTGATTCAGATCTTCGCGCTTGAGATAAATCTTAGCGCCACCTAGGTGGTCTGTCAAACTTTCCGCAAAATAGAGCGGTGTTTCGCGACCTGAATAATCCTTCAAGTAATGGCGAAACTCAGCTAAAAACTCTGGATCATCCTTGTATTTTTCAAAAGTCACTTCCAATTCATCTAGTAAAACCTGAATTGGTTCTGGTACAAAACTACCACCAAATTGTCCAAAATATCCTTTAGTTGTCATAAAATTTTCCTCCTTCTGTATGAATCCGGCTTTTTGTTTGCTTTTAGTAGTAGGCAAGGAGCTGTAGATAGAACTCAAGTTCATCAAAGCGACTTAACGCCCTAATAAAAGATAAACAAAATGACGGATAGAAAAAGCCCACACACGGATTTTTCTTCCATGTGAGGGCGTTTGTAACGCGGTACCACCTCATTTGTAAAGAGAATATCCCCTTTACATCTCTGCCTTGTCTAACAACAAGTTGCACTGTAAGGTGTGCCTACCGAATTTTCATTGTTTCAAATTCACTTTTAAAATCAGCCCAATTTCACTAGTTCCAACCACCTGTTCACAGTAACCACAGGCTCCCTGAAGATTAAAAATAATTACTTTTCTGATTTGTTGAGTTAATTATATGTTATTGTTTTTTCTTTGTCAACCGTTTTCACTAATTTTTTACTAATTTTTTTAATTATTTTTCTGAAGCGCCTAGAACTTCTTCAGAAACTCTGACAAAAGTCTCAATGATATAATCTACTTCTTCATCCGTTAATTTCGTGTGAAGTGGTAGTGTAATCTCATTAACAAAGTAGGCATAAGCTCGTGGATAATCAGCCATGTCAAATCCTAGATTCTTATAGGCTGTCAAAAGTGGAAGCGGTTTGTAGTGAACGTTACTTGCGATTCCAGCTTTAGCCAATTCTTGGATAATTTTATTGCGTTGCTCGAGACTAGCACCTTCTACATGGGTAACGTAAAGGTGACGACAAGATTCAACAGTATCTGTCTCATGAGCTAATGGGTGAATACGAGTTCCTGCAAATCCACGGTCATAGCGAGTTACGATTTCTTTACGACGTTGAAGCAAGCCAGGATAACGATCCAATTGTACCAAACCAATTGAAGCCATGATATCCGTCATGTTGCACTTGTAGGCAGGAGTTACGATATCGTATTCCCATGAACCTAGTTGCATCTTGGCAAGCGCATCTTTTGTTTGACCATGAAGAGATAGGATTTGGAATTCCTTGTACATTTCTTCATCATCAATAGCTGGATTAGCTTTCCAAGTAGCACTTCCTCCTTCAGCAGTTGTAAAGTTCTTGACTGCGTGGAAAGAGAATGACGTAAAGTCTGCAATGGAACCAGCTGGTTGCCCTTTGTATGTTGAACCCAAAGCATGGGCGCTATCTGAGACAACAACGATACGGTTAAAGACCTTTTGCCACTTGCTAGTAGCTGTAAAGAGGTCACGTTTCTTCTCAACAACTTGGAACAAACGGTCATAGTCACAGACAATCCCTGCAAGTTCTACTGGGATGATAACCTTAGTCTTCTCAGTAATCGCTTGCTCAAGCTTGTCATAGTCCATTTCAAAGGTATCATCTTGGATATCAACCATGACTGGTGTCGCACCGACGTGAGTGATAACGCTACATGATGCTGTATAAGTCATAGCCGGAACGATAACTTCATCGCCAGGACCCACTTCAAGCACGCGCAAGATCAATTCAAGAGCTGCTGTTGCAGAGTTGAGGCAGACTGTCTTAGGTGTCTGAGTATAGGCAGATAGACGACGCTCCAATTCTTTTGTCTTTGGACCTGTTGTGATCCAACCAGAACGGAGGGTATCTGCTACTTCAGCAATTTCAGCTTCGGTAATATCAGGTGGTGAAAATGGAATATTATACTTTGTCATTGTTTTACTCCTTTGATCGGTTTCAATCTTGCGACTACTTATTTTAAAACTTCAAATACAGTCTGGAACATGATCTTAATATCCCCGAAGAAATTAAAATCACGTAGGTAGGCTAGATTATAGTGCATCTTTTCTGGTAGGACTCTTTCGACATAGGCCTGGTCAACCGTCATACCTTTTGCAGTCATTTGACTGATAATGGCATCCTCGTCCTTATAGTTAATGCTGGCAAGCGATGTAATCCCCGCTGGCAAGAGCAAGGTAGCCATCATTTCAGGGCTATACTGCTCTGTGTAGCGTGGTACTTCTGGACGAGTTCCCACAAAGGACATCTCTCCTTTGAGAACATTGACCAATTGCGGAAGTTCATCCAAACGAACACGGCGAATGAAATTTCCAACCTTGGTGATGCGACTATCATTTGCAGAAGTTACTAGACTTCCTTTTTTATCCGCATCGGTTACCATGGTACGGAATTTCCAAATCTTGAAATGTCGGTTGTACTGGGTTACCCGCACCTGCTTGTAAATGACTGGACCCTTGCTATCTAGCTTGATCCAAATGCTTAGAATCAGAAATACGGGTGAAGTCAAGATTAATAAGACCAAGGCTAGAAATAAGTCTAGAAAAC
>CAJPKC010000368.1 GCA_905370255.1 Streptococcus oralis | reverse complement strand
TGACAATCCCCACAAGCATATAACGAATTGCCAAATCCATTTGACTTAAGCCTAAAGTTTGAATCCCTGTCGCGATTCCCATCCATACAAACAATTCACCAGGATTGATATGAGGGAATACACCATTTGAAGTGTGGCAGAACTGCATCTGAGCTGCTACAAAACTAGGTTTATAATATTCTGGTAAGAAACGTCCCATACTGATTGCCATAGGATTTCCCAGCATAAATGCTGAAATAAAAGGTAAAATCATATAACGGCTAATAGGATTCTTTGCGGAAATCTTAGCCAAAGCATTGACTTTTTCTTCTCCCAAGAAAGCGATAAGGGTATTCATTGCAATCAATAGCATCAAGACCAGCGGCACAATATTTGTCATCCAACTAATAAATGTCTCTCCGCCCAATTGGAAGAGTTTCATAAAACTCTCTGCAAATTTTGTAATGTGATTCATAACGAACTCCTTTTCTTATTTTTTGTAAAGAACTGCTTAATAGATAATTTTAAGTAATTAGCATAGAAACCCAATCCCAGAAAAGAATTAGAAGAATTTGTCTCTTGCTCAATACCAGCCTCATGCCAAAGATAAACCTTTCTAGCATCTTCTATAGCTTCTTGTAATAACTTATTTTCCTGTCTAACAAGAGGATTATACTTATCAAAATAATGGATATCTTCTCCAACAAAATTTTCCATGTTTTGAAAGCGTGCTAAGATAGTGACTCCCTGCATTTTGCTAGCTTTGAGAACTCGACCATTCTCATCAACTGCAAACATGACAATCGTACCAGATTTGATTTTTCCTGGCTTCCTGCCAATAGCTACGCGTCCTAATTTCCTGAGTATCGTATAGGTCTTATTGAAGTCTTTTAGTTGTTGCCAGCCGAGGAAGATTTGGAAAACATAAGCCGCCATGGCAAATATTGCAAAAATTATTAGCGAATTCATTAAAATACTCCTTTGCTCTCAGAAAATGATAAAAACTCTGCTTCCGTGTTTACACCTCTCAATGCTTCTTTCAAAGAAGGCTCACCTGCGACTCTAAAAATATCGTCGTACACTTCTAGTAATTCACTTTCCATCTTGGTTTCAATTTCAGAAGGAATCGCAACCAAAAAGATAAATTCAATCAATTCATCACCTTTTTGATAAGGCTCTTCCAACTTCCCAAACATCAAAATTGTCTTTGAATAGCCTTTATTAATCGTATGGGGAAAGGCAATACCCCCACCAAAAACAGTTGATTGCTTCCTCTCTCTTTCAAGAATCCGTTCTTTAAAATCTGCATCAATCATCTGAAATTTCTCTAACTCAGCTACCATTTTTAACAAATAACGCTGATAATTTTTTTCAGGATTCAAACAAATAAATCGCAAGCTTACAGTTTCTAGATTTTTTTGGTGAAAATCATTCGCCCGCTGCCATTCTTCTTGCAGCCATTGATCATCAAAAAGATGATTAACCTGTATTACTGGGGATTTAGAATTCTGATATTTCAGAGGCACTGTCGTGAAAATGGCAAAGTATTCCTGATCAAGATCGAAATTAAAATCCTCTTCAGAATACTGTGTGATATCCACATCATTTCCAAGAACTCGCCTGAGCTGCTGAATAATCATCGCAGCAGTTCCTCTGCCAGTCGTGCAGACTACAGCTATCTGTTTGCGAGAACCCTTCACGGTAGAGTTTTGCTTTCTTAAAATCATTTCAAAGTACAAAGCCAGATAACCGATTTCAGATTTTTCCAATTCGGAACCAAAAATGGAGGTCAGTTCTTCTCCAGCTATTTTAGCCATTTCAAAAGCAAAAGGATATTGAGTTTGAACCTCGCCATGAAATATATCATTAGCTTGCACATGGAAGATCAGTCTATTAATTAAAGAACCAAGATGAGGTTTGATTTCTTCGAACAATTCAGCTTCATCAAAGTGTACCAGCATTTTTTCTTTGACTTTCTGCACAATCTGGTGAAACACTTGAGTAAGCTGATTAGAGTGATAAGAAGGTTTACTTAAAGTATCGATAAAACGGACATTAAACGGAAAACATAAGAAGTCTATCTCAAACTGACTTAGAGAAATTTTATAAGTCATCTCAATATGATAGATTAACTGCTCAGCCATAAGTGTCGATGTTAAATCATTCCTGTAGTAAGGAATAGGACAATCCAACATCCTAGATGAGTGGATGCGCTCCACTATAATAGAAATAGTCTTTCGAAGGAGATCCTGTGTTTCTTTGGGAATTTTATAGTCTTGAACCAAGGTCTCCAGAAAATAAGAGGTTTCCTCAGTTAGAGTGTTTCCTTCAAAGTAAGGAGCCACTTGATGAATATATAGCAAACGCAAATTCAACTCGCTGCCCAAAATCTCCAATCCTCGATTAGGTTTTCCTGAAATTGTGATGAAGTATTTCTCTGCTAAAGACTTGACCTGTTTCAAATCCTTATTAAGCGTACTTCTACTAACGCCTACTTCCTCTGCCAAATCGTCAATAAGAAGATGGGAGGTTGACTCAATTAAACGTTTTAGCAAATAGGCAATTCTTTTACTGGAAGAATTAAAGTCACTTTCCTTTTTTAAACTACCAGATAAAATTTTTTCAAACTCTGTATAGTCATATACTTCCAATA
>CAJPKC010000367.1 GCA_905370255.1 Streptococcus oralis | reverse complement strand
ACTCTAAATGCCCAAAGCTATAGACTTCGCTCAAATCTCGACTCGCAAGGATAGAGACTCCTACCTCTTCTCCTGATGCTAAAATCTCTAGATTTGTTTTGTTTAGAATATCTTCTTTGTGGACTTCTGTATGGCGAGAATGAGGGGATACATATAAATCATCAAAACCTCTCAGTAGAAGATGACCTTCTTTCAAAACATCTTGAGGATAAATCCCAGAAAGCTTCTGGTCCATCTGGTATTTATCTACGCCATAGCGATAGTATAGACCCGCTTGTGCTCCCCAGCAAATATACAGGGTTGAAAAGACATGAGTCTTAGACCAATCGATAACCTTAGTAAATTCCTCCCAATAGTCCACTTCTTCAAAAGGGAGATGTTCAACTGGAGCACCTGTAATAATCAAGCCATCAAAATACTGGTCTTGAACTTCTGAGAAGGTCTTATAAAAAGTCTTCATATGCTCAGAACGAGTTGTTTTCGACTGATGACTTTCCATATATAAAAATTCAATATCTAACTGCAAAGGAGTATTGGCTAAATGGCGTAAAAGCTGAGTTTCTGTAACCATTTTCAGTGGCATCAAGTTTAAAATCAGAATTTTCAGTGGTCGAATATCCTGATGAGCCGCCCTCTGGTCATCCATGACGAAAATATTTTCCGTTCGTAAAATCTCAACTGCTGGTAATTTTTTATCAATTCGAATCGGCATAGAAATCTCCTTACTGTATCATATTGGACTCAAGTAAACATGGTATCGTCAACGGGGAAAAATGCTGACGTTTCTCTTTCCCTTTATTATACTGTAAGAAGATATAGTTTTCAATTATAGTTTTTCTCTAACTAGATATAGCTTATTTTTATATCAAATGAAGAGAAAACAGCCCTAGGGACTGTTTTTCATTAATAATGCATCAGCACTTTATAGTCGTAATCTCCGATAGCTTCACGACCTTTGAGTTCATCCAGTTCGATCAAGAAGGCACAACCTGCTACGACTCCACCCAATTTTTCAATCATTTCGATTGTCGCTTTAACAGTACCACCTGTTGCCAAGAGGTCATCTACGATAAGAACACGTTGACCTGGTTTGATAGCATCTGCGTGCATGGTCAAAGTATCAACACCATATTCTTTTTCGTAGTCAGCTGAAATGACTTCGCGTGGCAATTTCCCTGGTTTACGTACAGGTGCAAAACCAATTCCCAACTCAAAAGCAACTGGACATCCAACAATAAATCCACGTGCTTCTGGTCCTACGATCATATCAATCTTTTTGTCAGTAGCATATTGAACAATTTCACGAACAGCATAACTGTAGGCATTTCCATCTGCCATCAATGGGCTAATATCACGGAAAGTAATTCCTTCTTGTGGATAATTTTCAATACTTGCAATGTAATCTTTTAAGTTCATAGCGTTTCTTTCTTTTAAAGTTTTTACTCCCTATTATACCATAATTCCTAGAAAAGCAAAATAGAAAGAAGCCTTGGAATATCCTTCCAAAGCCTCTCAGCCCTTCATAAAATTCGGAGATTCGCTCGCTCAATGAAATCTTTACTTCTTTTTGCTTTTAGAAGTTTGATTCCGTTGACGATTCTGTTGGATGCGCCACTCTCGCTCAAAGTAGGACATGACTTCAAATACTCTCTTTGGTAAGCCAACATCCAGCAAATAGATTGGGATTTTCAAAACGTTAGAATGTTTTGAACTTGTAAATCTACTTCGAAGACGATACCAGAAAAAGTTAGATTTTAAAAGTTCCTTGTCATAAAACTGAACCTCAATCATATAAAAATCCCTTGCATTTCTACTACCCTTAATTCTCGTGAGAGCAAACTTTTCTACCTGTCCCCAGGAATAAAACTGCCAGTCTTTCTTTGGATATGGCTTATAGGAAAATCCTTGAGCCGTACATTTCAAATACTCTTTATCAGAAAAAAGCCGTCGCAAATGTTGATACAAAATGAAGCCAACGATGATGATTAAGAAACCAATAAAGAGAATTAAAGCCACCAATCCCGCAGGTGCTTCTTCGGGATAGCTCATCAAAAACGAAAAAATCCAAAGTAGAAGAGCCAATTCTAGTAGGTAAAGAATAAGGCTCAAGACGATTTTCTTACTACTCCATTTAATAATTGTTTCTTCCATTATACTAACTCACTTAAATATTCATAGCGTTCATATTTTTCCAGTAAGTCTTCATTTTTCTCGTCTAACTCTTTTTGAAGGGTAGCTAGTTTCCCAAAGTCAGAACCATTTGCTAGCATTTCTTCCTCTATAGAAGAGATGCGGTTTTCCAAGGCTTCGATGTCACCTTCAATACTTGCCCACTCCTGCTTTTCTTGGTAGGTCATCCGTTTCTTTTCTTCACGAACTTTGACGACTTTTTCCTTGTCAGCTTTTTGGTTTTGAGTTACCGTTTCTGCTTCAAAAGCTTTTTCATCTAGGTAGTCTGTGTAATGTCCAAAGAAAGGACGGATGGTTCCATCTTCAAAAGCGAGAATTTTAGTTGCTACCTTATCAAGGAAATAGCGGTCGTGACTAACTGTCAAGACTGGTCCTGCAAAACCTTGTAAGAAATTTTCTAAAACCGTTAAGGTTGCAATATCTAAATCATTTGTTGGCTCGTCTAAGAGG
>CAJPKC010000366.1 GCA_905370255.1 Streptococcus oralis | reverse complement strand
AGTAGTTAAGAAATGGCTTGAAGTATCGTTTCGAAAACGCTATAATATAAAAAGAAAAGACATCAGACTAATTTGGCGATTGACTCTGATATCTTCTACGTTATTTATCCATAGACTAGTATATCAGAAAAAAGATAGACAGTCAACGTAAGAAGGTTTTTGAGTGGGTGTAGTCTGATATGATTGCACCTTTTTTGCGTGTTTGATGTCTCTTTCTTATATTTTAAGGAAGGAGACTAACAAATGAAAGTTAGTGACTTAAAAGCTAGTAATAGACTAGCAAATGTTTTGTTGGAGGATGAAGCTCCAATCGTAACGCAGGAACCTGTTAAACTTTACGAGTACGCAGATAACAAGCGTACAGACAAGGTCAAGGCGTATGCAACACCGCTAATCTTGACAAATCAGAACTTCGAGAAAGTGCGTTGCATCACTCCAGACATGCCGCGTCTATTCTTGGGCCAAAAAATTCAAGAGCCCGTTAAAGTGCATTTAGTTAATCCTGTCGCTGAAGTGACTTATACGAATGAGATTCGCTTATTAGCAGATGACATTCTACTAGCAGATGAGGTGATTGACTTATGAGTATGAAAGAGTTCTTAAAAGAGAAGAAAAAGCAGTTTAGCGAAGCAATGGATAGAGCTGATTTAAAATGGTTGCAAGAGCAACATGAGCCTGTTTTACGATATTTGCTCCAGAGATTCCATCTGACTACTGAGTTTCAAGCGCTAGAATTAGATAAGAATATAATGGAGCCTGTTCACGAGATTGAGGCCGGAGTGACTCGATTGGGGGCATATCTTATGGTTGGTTATCAATTCTTTGAAGAGCCTGAAGTTCAACAGGTAGAAAGAGCTTTGAAGAGGTTGAACAACTTACTCAGTGAGCGCGATTTTGGTTTGCAAGACACTGGTCAAAAAAGAATATATCGTGCCAGGATGCTTATTCAAAACGATAAATTGTTTATTACCATTGCTGGGGTTCGTCAGATAGAAGCGCCTTTTAAGGTATTTGGATAGACACGGTCTCTCACTTACAATTTTTTGTGGCGATACAGGTCTAAACTGATGTTTTGAGGTCGCGTATCGGCAACGAAACTGCAAGTGAGAGATTCCAGTCAGTCAAGGTGGAAAAGGAAAAAATTTCGAAGCATAGCGGAGCGATCGCGAAGAAAATTTTTCCTGAACCTTGTACGGGCTGGAAAGTGGTTTAGAGAAGTTTGTAGGTCGATTGAGGCCCAGGGTCCTAGGGATGGAATCCCTAGAGAGGTGAAGCCTAGGAGAAGGGGAAAATTATGAAAAACAATCAAAATTGTATGCCCCCGGTAACTAACAGGGGGGTTAGGTCTACCTGGAGAGGAGAGGCATGGAAAACACTTATATAATTGACTGGCTTTCATTTACTTGTAAATCAACAAAGCCATTGAATGTTATCTCTGATGTGGGTTTAAAAGAGCTGAACTTTACTAACGTTGTTGGTGGCCGTTATGGTTATGATTCTAAGTACACTGTAGATGGTTTGATAAATGTTTATTATTCTATGACCAGGTCAGATATGGGAGTCCATGTTGAGATGACGGGGCAAGGTGTTCGCAAGTATGAAACGCTCATGGAACTCCAGGGGGTGACCTGGAGGCAAGTCTTTGAGCATTTAAGGAGCTTTTCTAGGTTTTCACGGATTGACTTGGCGCTTGATGAGTATGAGGGGTCAGTCAAATTTGATGATATTATTGAAAAGATAAATAGTGGAGAACACGTTGGACGGTGTCGCTCCTTTAAAGTGATTGCTGGTCGAGATTCTTACGGTAGGCATACTGGAACAACCATATATATGGGTAGTAACAAGTCAGATATTATGCTCCGTGTATATGAAAAGAATTACGAACGTCAAGCGAAAGGGTACGAAATCGATGTGCCAATTTGGAACCGTTGGGAGTTGGTACTTAAACACGAGAAAGCCGATGATTTTGTTGCAAAGTATCTTGAGGACGGATATAGCTTTGGTGGACTATTTGAGGGAATCTTAGCTGATTTGATACGTTTTGTAGAACCTGGAAAAGATACGAACAAGAGCAGATGGCAGACTTGCGCCTGGTGGAGTGATTTTCTTGAGAGTGCTGCGCCAATTCAATTAAAGGGTAAAGAGTACCAACCGAGTTTGGTAAAGACTTTAAACTGGCTCGAAAATAGCGCGGTAACGGCTATCAAGGGATTGAGTGCAATTGCCAAGGAAAAAAATGTTGATTTCATTCAGATTTTAGCAAAATCAGGAAATTACAACCAGGAGCGATTGGAGAAAATGAAAAAGGAATTTGAGGGCTTGAATCAGAAAGAGAAAGAAAAATTCCTTAAACTGATGAAAAAAATTTAAAAATGAACAAATTTCATCATATTGGCTAAAAAAATCTCCCCTCACGTTGGCTAGGAATAAACTGGCGCAAACATGGGAGAGAACTGACGGTAATATGTAATTGAAATGACCTTGCAAGCTGAGGATAGAAATGATACTCTATAAGAGTAGTTAAGAAATGGCTTGAAGTATCGTTTCGAAAACGCTATAATATAAAAAGAAAAGACATCAGACTAATTTGGCGATTGACTCTGATATCTTCTACGTTATTTATCCATAGACTAGTATATCAG
>CAJPKC010000365.1 GCA_905370255.1 Streptococcus oralis | reverse complement strand
GTTGTGATATAGACTATATTATGTTTGAGAAAGGAAGAGGTGTGCTTTATAGAGAAAGCACATTGGCATCAGGCGGAAAAATATGTGATTATTGGATTGTAGGGGATAAGAACAGGGATCCTAAGTGAAAATTCTTTTATAGAAGCGAAGCTTAGATAAAAGTATTTGTAATAAGTCTTTAAGGAAGTTGATATTGGTTTTTTATCTTAGCTATAGTCCCGTCTTTGACAGTTTTGAAATATAAAATACCCTTCAAGCCCTGTGTTTTAGCAATGTCATTAACTTAACGTTTGGAGCATACTCCCGTCTTCCGTCGAAGTACTATGAAATTTCCGACGTTTCAAATTTTTAGCAAACTATTTAATTTTATACAATTCTTTTAAACCTTTTATTTTAAAGGCTTTTCTGCCATAAAAAATATTTAAAAAAATTTGAAAAAATTTTTTGAGTATGTTATAATCATAGTACTTCATAGTACTTTGCTTTTAGAGGTGTTTATGGCTTATTTTTTGAGAAAAGAAAAGAAGAAAAAAGGGACTTATCTTCAGATGTATGAATCATTTTGGGATAAGGATAAAAAGCAACCAAGAACAAGAAATGTAAAATCTTTTGGTTACGTTGAAGATCTGATTTCAGGTGAGATTCCGGATCCGATTAAATTTTATAGCGATTATGTAAAAGAGCAAAATGAGAATAGAACAAAAGCTCTTTCTGAAGAATCACGTCCTCGTGCATTTTCCACTCCTGTTGAACTTAATATAGGACACTTCTTACTGTCCTCGATAATTGATGAGCTTGATGTTAAGGAAACTATTGATATACTTGCTTCTCAAATGCGTTTTCAGTTCTCTGTATTTGACTTAATTACACAACTTATTTATGCAAGGGTTATATCTCCATGCTCTAAGTCAAAGACAGCCTCTCATGTATTTCCATACCTTTATGGCAGTTCAACCATCTCTGAAGACCAATTATATGACGGATGTTCTTTCATAGGAGAGTCCTATAAAAAGTACATTGATTTGTTTAATCACTCTTATGAAAAGTATTTTAAAAGAGATTTAAGCAATGTATTTTTCGATTGTACTAATTATTACTTTGAAATTGATATCCCCGGCGATGACAAGCAAAAGGGACCTTCAAAAGAGAATAGGCACTCTCCGATAATAGGGCAGGCTTTACTTTTAGATGCTGATCTTGTACCTGTCTCCATGCAAATGTATCCCGGAAATGAATCGGAAAAGCCGTATATTAGAAAAGTTATTGAAGAAATGAAGCAACGACATAACGTATCAGGTAAAACTATTCAGGTGGCTGATAAAGGCCTTAATTGTGCAAGAAATATTTATGCTGCCGTTAAAGAAGCTAATGACGGCTATATATTTTCAAAATCAATACATGGTAAGAATCTAAGTGAAAAGGAAAAGAAATGGGTTCTACTTGAGAACGACGCAAATGTATTTTCTAACTATACTGATGAAAGAGGTAATATATCTTTTCGTCTTAAATCATGTATTGACAGCTTTGATTACAGTTTTAAAGAGATTGATCCGGAAACAGGAAAAGAGAGTGTTACAAGGTTCTCTGTAAAAGAAAAGCGTATCGTCTCTTATAATCCTAACCTTGCAAAAAAACAAAGGCTTGAAATAATGAAAATGGTCGATAAAGCTTCAAAGTTTTCTACATACAAAAATATCGCTAAAGATGAACTTGGAGATTGTGCTAAATATGTAGACATTATAACTAAAGATAGTACAGGCAAGACAATAAAGCCTATAATAGATTTAAATAAATCTAAGATTGATGAAGATCTTAAATATGCAGGATATAATCTTTTAGTGACATCCGAAATAGATATGGAGCCATTACAGGTATATAAAACATACCATAGCCTATGGAAAATCGAGGAATCTTTTAGACTTACAAAATCATACCTGGATGCTAGGCCTGTTTATTTACAGAAAAAAGAAACAATCTATGGGCATTTTTTGATATGCTACCTTAGCTTGTTTCTTTTAAGAGTATTAGAAATCAAGTGCTTCAAGAATAAAATAAACTCTTATGACTTGATCAACTTTATGCGTGATTTTAGGGTGGTAAATAAAGGTTATGATACATATATCAATATATCAAGAAACCAATCTGTTAACGAAAAGATTAAAAAACTGGTTGGTTTTAGTAATCTTGATGCCCTCTATTTAACCAAAGCTGAAGTCGACAATTTCTTTCAAAACTGCATGCTCTTGGATACCTAGAGTACTAGGTTTTGAGAGAAACGACGGAAGTCAGGTATCATTTTTTAGGAATGATTACTATAGTTATTTTTTAATAAACTTTTACTAATATCTAACTTTTAATGTAAGATTTATTTTTATCGGTATTATAAGTTTAAAAACCCCCGGTTTTTAGCCGGGGGAGAAAATTATCTGTCTTCTTTTTTCTTTAATACAAGTGATATTGCAGCTGCCAGTGAGCTTATAAGGATGAAGAAGTAGCCTCTTACATCTTTGCTGTCGGCAGTCTTCGGAACCGACATCGCTCTTCTTGTATCCGGAACTATAGTTGCCTTCTGTGGTGTAGGCTTCTTAGTATCGGTTACAGGCTTGTCTATTACAGGTACTACATTATCAATTGCGTTCTTTGAT
>CAJPKC010000364.1 GCA_905370255.1 Streptococcus oralis | reverse complement strand
GGCAGCCTTGGCAATCTTGTGTTCAGGTCCCTTGTTGGCATCGTCACTATTCCAAGCTGCCAGAGATTTCGCATAAGGATCAAGAACAATTACTGACTGATCACCACGTTTAATGCGGTATTGATAGTAATAGCCTGTTAAGTTTTCAAGGCCAAAATCAGACGCAAGGAGGTCAGCTTGCCAAGTACCTCTAGGGCCTTTGCTTAGAGCGTGTTCAACAAGCACCTTGTCTTGATTATTCTTATCATAGACAATGATATCTACTTGATCAGCACTTGGTGACCAAAGTGTCACATGTGCCTTAGTACCATTTTCTTCTAGTCGAGCACCCAATTCACCATCATAACTGTAGAGGGCATCCTTTAATTGCCAGCTCTCAGATGTTTTAAAACTATCACTGCCCAAAGTGACCTTGTAAGGCAGATTTTCTGCAGCAAAATCACCTGTTAAAGTAGCTTTTTTAAGTTTAGCATCCAAGTCAAGCTGTTTAAGAGTGACACTGTTACCATCCTTATCCGTCACCTTAAGGTCTTTGAGAATATCCTCAGAAGAGACCTCGTCTAAGTTGGTGAAGCTAAGTTCGATTTTGCTTGGACTAAGCTGCTGAGCCCCAGTCAAACGCACATCCTTGACAAAGTAAGGGTTGGTGTAGACTGTCGGATCAGTATCTCGTACGAAAAGCTGACGAGTTTTTTTCAAGTCACTAAATTTATAATCATTTGGTTGAATTTTCACATCATCTCCTGTTTTGCTCTCATCTAAGAGTAAAAATCCGATAGATTTAGCAGCCTCGGTTAGCGGAATGTCTAAATAAGCACCATACTTACCATTTGGTTGGAAATTGACACCATCAGGCCAATTACTTGGGGCATCCTTTACATCTCCCCAATACCATACAGACTTATTGCCATAGTCGCCATCCGTACGGAAATAATTGATACGAACGTAATCTTGAGGGATAGGTTGATAACTGTAAACTTGAAAATCCTTGTCAATCCAGGCCTCATTCATTTGAGGACTTAGAATTTCAACAGTTTTATCTCCTGAAAGGTTCGTTCCAGTAGCATTATTAATCAAGAAACTAAGCTTTTTAGGTGTTGAAGACAGCTTCACATCCAAGTAGACACCATAATCATCCTGTTTGGCTTCTGCAAATGAGGTTGCCCCTGTTGGCCAAGCACCTTTCTGAGATGATGGCGTCTCCACATCATCCCAAGTCCAAAGCCCAAGTGATGCCTTATCCTGACTTGGCAACTCTTGGAAATGCAAGCGAATAGTCCCCTCAGCAATAGGTTCCTCAGATGCATTAGTGAGAGCTTGACTATTATTAGTACTTACTGTTTTTGGCGTGTTTTCGCTAGTTTCAGTTAGCTTGGTAGGCTCAGTAGGACTAGTATTTTCTGCTGGAAGAGAAACTGGCTCATTTTCCTTGGACACTGTGGCATTCTCAGCTGTTAGAGGAGCTGTTGGCGTTTCAGTTACTAGACCACTGGTGGTAAGACTAGAATCAGCTGATTCTACCTGTGTACTTGAGGCAGGTGTTGACACTACTTCTTCTGCCTTGACTCCATGAGTAGCAGCAAAGCTCAAAAAAATAGCTCCAATGGTTACAGAAGCCAAACCTAACTTGTACTTGCGAAGACTATAACGAAGGACTTTTTCGTCATTAGTTTGAGTATTCCTTTTCATACTAACTCCTTTTTGTTAACGTTTTCATGTTTTTTTATATACCATTTAGATTAGATTTATGCAAGCGTTTTCTCTGCGAGATTATTAAAAAAAGAGAATCATCAGATTCTCTCATTTTCTTAATTATAAACAGAATAATAACGTTTAATCCCTGCCACAATCGCATTCGCCAAAGTTTCTTGATAAGCAGAGGTATTCAAGCGAGCGGCTTCTTGAGGATTTGACAAGAAGCCGAGTTCAAGGAGAACTGCTGGCGCTGTTGTTTCACGCAAGACTGCAAAGGTTTGACGTTTCACACCTTGGTTTTGAGCGCCAGTCGCATTAATAAGGCTAGACTGGATGGCATTGGCCAAAGTATCACTCATACTCAATCGCGTCGGATTAGCATGGTAGGTCGCATTAATGCGTGATGGGTATTCTGCATAAGGTTGGTAATAATAAGTTTCGATTCCCTGTGCTGCTGAACTTCCTGAAGCATTGATGTGGATACTTACGAAGATATCCGATTCAGAGGCATTAGCTGCACGAGAGCGATCCGTCAAATCAACATAGGTATCGCTAGTACGTGTGGTCACAACTTGATAGCCTTCTGCTTCTAATTTGGCCTTAACTCGGCTTTGGATAGCCAAGGTCAAGCTCTTTTCAGAAATACCAAAGTACGAAGCTCCTGGATCATAGCCACCATGACCAGCATCTAAATAGACAACCTTATTTAAAACATCGTAATTTCCTCTTGATGCCGAACCGATTTTCTTAGGTGCTACCACATCAGCTGAAGTTGCCCCAAAGCCAATATTCTTACCTGAAGCATCAACAATATAGCCATGAACGATGTACTTGCCTGAATTCCACTTGTGTTGGCTTGCTGAAATAGTCACCTTGTAAGAACCATCATCCTGTTTTGTAGCATTATGCCAAACAAGATCATCCTGGCCATTTTGCTCAGACCAGACTGGGATAAG
>CAJPKC010000363.1 GCA_905370255.1 Streptococcus oralis | reverse complement strand
ATCCCATACAGCTCCCTATCGCCTTTAGAGCGTGAGTTGGCGCGACAATTCCAATTGCTTCGTGCTCAAGGAACTGCTAGTCCAACAGAAGTGAGTCCAAGCTTGCCTTCAAATCCAAGCACAAAACCAGTTGATCCTGATCACGAGCATGATCATGAGCATGGTGATAGTCACGATCACAATGAGGAGCACGATCATGGCTTCCACGCAGACAAGGTCATCAGCAAGGATGAGGAAGGCTATATGGTCGCTCATGGCAACCATGCCCATTATTTCTATAAAAAGGACCTCTCTCCTCAAGAGATTGCAGCAGCAGAGGCAACTCTAGCTGGTAAGAAAGAAGAGGACAAGGGACAGCCACTGACAGATGACGTTGCGACCTATTCTCGTGATGCCTCAGATGAGGAAAAGATCCAGTACATCAGCAAGACCTACGGTGTCCCTCGCGAGGCCATTAAGATTTCCAATGGTTTCTTTGTCTTTAACAATCCAGACCAAGAATACGATCCGACCCACATCCATCCTTATGCTGTTCGTAAGGAACATGTCCGGATCCCACTTGAAACTGGCAATCCTGAACTAGACTTTATCAATGAACTCTATGCAACAGCGCTTCGTTCAGGGATTTCTCCATATAGCCTCCAGATTGAAAATGGTCAGTTTGTCATCCCGCATGGCGATCACAACCACTATATCAAGGTACGTTCAGCAGGACTAGCAGACTACTTAGCCCACCGTCTTCCAACCATCCAATCTCCTTACAAAAAAGGAGACTTGGACAAGAAAGTCGTAGAGGACAAGGTCAACCAGCTCTTAGCAGAAAGCCGCAGCCTCTATGCTTCTGATCCATTGCAACAAAGACGGATTGAGCTGATCTTGGGTCACTTCTTGGAAAATGTCAAGAGCTTCCCAAGTAACTCAACAGAGGGCTATCTAGCCAGTCTCAAACAGGTTGATGCGCAGTACATTCATGCGACCCAAGCGGTCAAACCAAAAGAAGAGACAGCCTTGGATCGTCGTTACCAAGAATTGCTGGAACAAGTGCGCTTGCTAGACACAGAAGCCTTCCAATTGAAGAAGGAAGAGTTGGTCTCTCAACTGCAGGAAGCCTATACTGCCAAGGACAGCAAGCGTTTAGAGCAGGAAGGGAAGCTATTAGAAGCTGTTCAGGAGATGCAAGATCGGACGGGTGTGACATCTGTCGACTACCTCAAGTATTTCTACCAAAGCTTGAGCGATGCGCGCTTGACACCAGAACTCCGCACTAAGGCAGCAGATCTAGCCTTGAAGCTCTACCGAGCTCAAGCCTTTGAAGAAGCTTGGGATTCCAAGTCTCACTTTATGGAACTCTACCAAACCAAGCAAGCTATTGACCAGCTCTTCTCCCAAGAAAAAGGCCAAACCTATCCTATTGAAAAAACAGTTTTGGATCAAAAAGGAAGTCAAGCTCCATCTTACAACGTAGCGGTTTATGATTTCCTCAAAGGCTTGTATGGAGAGTTGGATAAGGCAACAGAAGCCCGTCAACAGAACAAGATTTTGACAGCTCTCTTAGAGCAAATCCAGTCGCTCTTGCCACAAGTCGAAGACCAAGGCAAACGAACGGCTTTTGAAGCAGTCTTGGCTCAACTTGGAAAAGAATCTGATCCAGAAAAGGCTATTACAAGTGGGGAAGCACTTCTACGCGAAATCAGTGATACCATTGAAAAGCAAAAACAAAAGCAAACGGAAGAGCCTCAAATTGGGGATGTCGCTCTTTATCAACAGCTCTATAACCAATTGATGGCCCTGCACCAACAATTGCAGGACAAGGGAGCTAGTGATGCTGTATTTGATCGCTTAGAAGCTCTCTTTGACCAATTGGCTAATCCTAAGAGTGACAAGGCAGCCTTACTACAGGCTATCCAAGCCTTTCAGGCAGAGTTAGCAGCAATGCCATCTGCAACCGAAGTGACCAAACCAGCTAGCACGGTCGAAACGCCTGTAGCTACAGAGGCTCCGGTAGAAACAGAAGCAGCAGCTTCAGCAGGGAACAACACTGCCACAACTGAGACAGAAACAGAGCCTGCAAGACCAGCTTCCATAGAAGAAGGCACGCCAGATGCTCCAGCTTCTCAGGACCAATAGAAAATAGAAAATCATCTGAAAGACATTTCAGATGATTTTTGTGTTCTAGTGAATAGAAGAGGTGGTCTCTTTTTTCAGTTGTTGAGTCTCAATCCTTGTGCTCAAGAAGCAGAGGTGAGGAGGACTCGACTGCTTTTTTTCGCTTGAAAAATGCGACCATTTGAACCAGAAGACGGGGAACCGTCTGCCATTTTTTCCAAGCTTGCACACGGGTATCGAGGAGTTGTTTGGCTAAACGTTCCAGCATTTCCCTTTCTGTAGGATCTAGGTCTTGAGCATTTTGAAAGATCTCTTTGATCTTGGAGAAATTTTTCAAGTTCCTCAAATCATTGATTGAAGTAATGCCTGCATCTAAGAAGAGGCCGAAGAAGGTATCAAAGAACTTCTTGCGCTCATCCGCCGATGTTTCGCGAACCCATTGCTTCAAGGTCAGGTCGGTCTGCTGGCTATCGGGACTGGTTTGATCTAGGGTCACAAATTTATCTTTCTCAATAATCCAAGTAAAAGCGTCATGCTGGATAAAGCCACCA
>CAJPKC010000362.1 GCA_905370255.1 Streptococcus oralis | reverse complement strand
ATTTGCTGCCATCAGAGGCATAAGGTAGCCAAAGAGCGCAACGACCGTGGTCAAACCAATAACTCGAAAACGATTCTGATTGGAAGGAGAAACATGGTTCACTTCCATCAGGACCATCCCCGTAATCACCAAAATAATGACCAACAATAGTCCCAAAGATCTCCAAAGACCTTCTCTACGGTAGCATTTCAATTCATCAAACGACATCTCGTTAAAATTCTTATTCATTATTTAATAACTCCTTGTGTTTTTTCAGGTATTTAATTCCATACCATTCTTCCAGCGATTTTCCTTCGAACTCTCGATACTCTTCTGAATACTTGTTTCGGTAATAACCATACAGTGAATATTGTAACATCATCACTACTATCATACCCAGCATAATAATAGTTCCAAAAAATATCATTCCTATAAATGATATGGTTCCTAAAAAATCAGCTTTCACTTCCCCAACTTGGGGGAAAAGAAATTTCAGAGCTAACCAACCTACTATAATTATCCCACCTAGTCCAGTAATGACTTCTATAAACTTTTTCTGTCTAGCAGTTGCACTAGGATCCTGCACTCCATAAAGACGAGTTTTTAGCGATTTCATTCTAGATTGGATAATCATAAACAATATGATTCCGGTAAGAACATAGAATAAAACCAACCCCAAAATCGTAAGGTATCTACCTATGAAGGTGATAAAAAACAAATTCAGAACAAGCACCATCCAAATCAGAAATAGATTCGAATTCAAGATACTAGTATAAGGAATCTTTGCATCATATTTTCTACGCAGATTTTTTCTACAAACAAGAAATCATAAAAACCAACACAAGAAAAACAGCCAGAGTGGATAGAAATTGATCCCCCAGGTTTCAACTGGTGCATCTGGATCAGGGTGATGAGTTTGCGACTCCATTAATGCAGAAAATCCAAACATGAACAGTATCCCCATAAATGAAAATAGTTTCCTCGCAATACTAAATGGCTTTGTGTAGATTTTCCGACTATTTGTGTCCTTGACCATATAATCGATAAAGCCATCGTGACGCAAACGACGGCTCTCATAAAAATTGGCCTTAAAGATTGATTTCTTCAATTTTCTTGAATCCATTTTTTATTTTTTCCTCAGACTTCTAGCTACACTTTTTAGCTTACGCCATTTTGGCACTTTTTAATGTTTTTCAACTCTGACCGTTCCTTTTTCGTATCCGGAATACATCGGACTGTACCAACTCACGTAAGTACGAATATCATGTGAAGAGTCAGACTGCTCGAAAAGCGACAGTGAACCCCATTGTAAAATTCCATCATATTGCTTTCCATCGACGGTCAACTCGATATCTTCCCGATCAAAAGGATAAGTCTTCTCCTCACCCTTCTCCTTCACTATCACATGATCTCCATCAATCTTGATCCAGGATTCTTTATTAAGCGAGGCAGTTTTTGTCTCCATATTATCGACCGACAAATAATAGATCCCATTAATTGGCCGATTGGACTCCACCAAGTTCATGATGATCGCTCCGACAAAAAGAATCGGAAAAATCAACAATAACCATTTCCATTTCTTTTTCCCCTTCTTTTTAGGAAGTTCTACCTCAGGAAGAGGTAGATCAGCTGTCAGAGTTGCAAGTCTATCAGACTCCTGCTTTGGAGCAGGTACAAGAGCAGATAAAAAGTGATCTTCACTCACTAACCATTGCTTGGCCATCCGGACAAAATACAAACGCTCATCTTCTTGCGCGATTTCTTCAAATAAGGAAGTAGCCTGCACCAAATCTCCCTTTAACTGGGCATTTAATCCTTTGAAATAACGATTTTCCAAGCGTTGAAAAGCCTGTGAACCGCTCACATGATCAAAATAATCATTCGGTTGTTGGTCCACAAGAATGTCATAGATGGCCAGTTGCTTCTGAAGGGCTTCATCTTTTTCCACTTCATCCTTGAAGGAAATATAAAAAAACTTCTTCTGAATCTCTTCCTTGCTGATGCCCTTTCCTGAAAGAAGGGAAGATTTTATGAAAATTCCTAAGAGGGATGAACGATCCGTCTTAGCAATATTTTGATTTTGTAAATACTCTATTCGATCGATTGCCGATGAGAAATCTCCTATCATGTAGCAATAGACCACACTAGCAAGGCGGGCAGATTGTTTGCTTATACTAAATCTAGCACGATTTCCCGACTGAGACCATTCATACCAAAAATCGATTCCAGTCGAAGCGTTTAGAATCTTAAGGCCTTCTTTTCCAAACCATCTATTCATCAAAACAAAAAGAAGGAATATAAGACCAAGTACTACTAGCAAGGTATTTGAATAAAAGTCTTGATGATCCGGAAACAGACTAGATAAATAGAAATGGCCTACAAATAAACTGATAATCCCAATCCAAAGTAGTATGACATATTTTTTTCTTAATTTGCTATAACTCATTTGATAATACCTCTTTTAGTGTTATCTCCCATCATACCTG
Organism: Streptococcus oralis; assembly: GCA_905370255.1. The sequence goes on along the minus strand of CAJPKC010000362.1, from coordinate 195 downwards.
ATTTTCTACCTAACCGCAAATTCCTTTTTAACTAGTGATTTATCAAGCCTTGTCAATCTTGAAATAACTCTAGTGAACAGAGATTTCCGTCTTCATTTGAAAGTATCGAAAAATTAAGGTACAATAGAAAAAGACAACTATGTTGGAAAGGAAGAATATGAAAAAATTAATCGCACTACTATTATTTTCCGGCTT
>CAJPKC010000361.1 GCA_905370255.1 Streptococcus oralis | reverse complement strand
GGTAAGTGGATTTCACCACGCTCCCCCACCGTTACTGTTCCAAAAATATATTTCCCTTTGATACTAGGAGTTGTCAATAAATTGCTCTCTAAATGTACTAGTTCATCCAAACTCACATCAAAATAATCAGCTAATTGAGAGGAATAAATCACATCTGGAACGCTTTCTCCTGCTTCCCATTTTGCTATAGTCTGTCTTGATACACCTATTTCCTCGGCCAGTTTTTCCTGAGAAATATTCTCTCTTTTTCTTAAAATAGCAATATTTTTAGAAATCATTTTTTAATCTCCTTTTTATGATTACACTGTTAGTATAGCAAAAAAGCTGGTTACTTCAACCAAGCTTTTCTTACTTTTTATAGACCTTTTGTTAAAAATCGTAGCAAAAATATTTTATTACTCCTCCAAAACTTTCACTTCTTCACCCTCCACAAGCAAAGCTTGGTGATTATTAAGGCAAAGCTTGATTGAGCAAGGCGCTAGCATTGGAAAGATTAGCCAAAGCATTGGTCTCACCCTCCAACAAGGCTTCTAGCTGAGCCAGTAAAAGTTGATAATTTGAAATTTTTTCTTTTGTGTTCATAGAGTCTATTATATCAAAAGCCGGTCTTTCAACCAAGCTTTTCTTTAATTTTGTTATCCAAAAATTCATCAATCAGTCTATTTACAATATCGGGTTGGTCGGTATTAGAATTATGCCCCGCCTTATCAATCCATTGAACAGACTTCCCAGTATTTCTTTCATAGGCCTTCAAATATCGTATACAAGACCCTGCACGATCTTCTTTTCCACATATAACCAATTGTGGACATTTTACTTCATAAGAAAACTTCTTCTCTACTGCTTCTGAAAATATCTTATATCCGTATCCCGCAAGACGAGCATACCTTTCTTGATCGCCATCATAAACCATCATCATATCATACATCAGTTTTCTTCCATAATCTGTTGTTGATACGCTTTTAGGGCCTGATTTCAAAAGAGAGTTCCATGGATAGATTCTATAAATTGCCTCCATATTTTTTAAGAGCCACAATTCCATAGCTGTATAATACTTCCTTTGAAGGGATGGTGAATCAATCGTAACAAGACCTTTTAATTTCTCAGGAAAAAGTTGAGCATAAACCTGTCCTACATATCCTCCCATTGACTGACCAATTACTATTGGATTTTCTATTCTCTCTTTGATAAATATTTCATCCAGCCAAGTTGCTAAATCAAATAAAGTAAAATCGAGACGAAATGGATAAGATGAAGCATGTCCAGGTGCGTCCCAAACCAAGACTCTATATGTATCTTTAAAATATTCTATTTGTTTTTCAAATAACCTATGATCAGCAGTTAGCCCTGGTAAAAAGATAAGAGCACTTTGGGATGATTCAACAGCATCATTTGTCCAATAATGAATTATTCCACTTGGTGTTTCATATATTTTTTCAATCAAAGTTCAATCCCCGCATTCTAATTTGTTTAATCTAGTTTATCGCAATTTCACTCATTCCTTTTATTATAGTTTCTCAAGTAGGTTCACTAGAACATATATTCTGATTACTTATCCTCCAAAACCTTCACTTCTTCACCCTCCACAAGCACAGCTTGGCGATTATTTAGGGGAAGCAGATTCAGCTGGTCGCTGTATGTATCCAGAATCGCTTGGGCACTTTCGACAAAGGGTTCTTCGCCAAGATGAGGCAGGACATAAAAATCCACCTCGTTTAGTGCCTCTGTATCATTCAGTTCTGCTGCAACTCCTTTATCGTCCATGAGCTTATTGTAGTCAATGTCCTTGGCTGTGATGATAGCACCAGCGGATTCGCCCACATAAACCATGCCATCCGCAATCTGCTCTTTTATCAAGGACAGAAGTTGCTTTTTCTTAAGTTCTTGCAAAAGGTAAAAGGTATTGCCACCAGAGATATAGAGGAGCTTACTTTGGAAAATCTTAGCTTGAGCTGTTTCTCTATCACAAGCTGAAATATCCAAGACCTCTACTTGAAATCCCAAGTCCTCAAAGGTTTGTAGGGCTTCATCAATATAACCCCTGTACTCTTCTACATTTCCAGCCGTCGGTATAAAAAGTACTTGTTTGCCCAATTGCTTTTCAGATACATATTGTCTGAACAATTCCTTGACTCCCGCAAAATAAGAGCATAAAAATAATTGTTTCATAGGATACCTCCTTATTTTTTCATGATTTTATAAAGAATCCATTGGCCCTTTTTTTGACTATCAATGAGATATAAATCCAAGTCTGTCAAATAGTTTTCAACTTTTTCTTGCTTTGTAAAGTCTAGTTGCTAATAAGCTAATTTGCTCCATTCACATGCCAGTAAGATGATTCCATCTGGCTTAAGAATTCTCTTTAATTCCAAAAAGGCTTGAGTTAAATCTGACCAATGAAAATGAGTTTAAAATGCTGCAATCAAATCAAATTCTTTGATTGGTAAATCAAGTAAAGAAATGCCAGAATAATCAGCAGGCCAACTATTGCTAGATAAATCATCTGTTTTCCCTCTCATACCTTCTGCCATAAAGCTTTTTAGCTTCCTCTGTATAGTTCTTGATAAAATCCGTTTTCGCCTCTGTATAGGCATCACGGTTGTGTTCGTATTTTTTCCACAAGGATAGCTTGATCTTTTCATAGTCTTCGGCTACAGTAGGGTGCTCCTGTAAAT
>CAJPKC010000360.1 GCA_905370255.1 Streptococcus oralis | reverse complement strand
CCAGAAGCCGTTCGTGAACTTGAAAATGCTGGTGCAGATGCTACTAAGGTCGGAATCGGTCCAGGTAAGGTATGTATTACTAAGGTCAAAACTGGTTTTGGTACTGGTGGTTGGCAGTTAGCAGCTCTTCGCTGGTGTGCTAAAGCTGCGCGTAAACCGATTATTGCCGATGGTGGTATCCGTACACACGGAGATATTGCCAAGTCAATCCGCTTTGGTGCAAGTATGGTTATGATTGGTTCTTTATTTGCAGGCCATATCGAAAGCCCTGGTAAAACTGTCGAAGTCGATGGTAAACAATTTAAAGAATACTATGGTTCTGCTTCAGAATACCAAAAAGGTGCCTATAAGAATGTCGAAGGTAAGAAAATTCTTCTTCCTGCCAAAGGACATTTACAAGATACCCTAACTGAGATGGAACAAGATTTGCAAAGTTCGATTTCTTATGCTGGAGGTCGAAAGGTAGCTGATCTTAGACATGTAGATTATGTGATTGTGAAAAACTCTATCTGGAATGGAGATGCTCACTAAAAATATCATTACTTATTTATGCCGCGAATTGGCGTGGCGTTTCTACAAGGTACCGTAAATACCTAACAATGAGTAAGTCAAGAGAGATAAAAGAAGCAGAGATATCTGTTTCAATCTTTCTAAGGGGCTTACTTTGTAAGTCCCTTTTTATTTCGGAGGTTAATGTGAAATTACTAGAGGAACGTATTTTAAAAGATGGGAATATTCTAGGTGAGAATATTCTTAAGGTGGATTCCTTCTTGACCCACCAAGTTGACTATTCCTTGCTGCGTGAGATTGGTCGTACTTTTGCAGAGCATTTTAAAAATGCTGGCATTACAAAAGTTGTAACCATTGAAGCATCTGGAATTGCTCCAGCTCTATATGTTGCAGAACAATTAGATGTACCTATGATTTTTGCTAAGAAGGCAAAAAATATTACCATGAATGAAGGAATTTTAACTGCAGAAGTATTTTCTTTCACGAAACAAGTTACTAGCACTGTATCTATTGCAGGGAAGTTCTTATCTCCAGGAGATAAAGTATTAATTATTGATGATTTCTTGGCTAATGGTCAAGCAGCTAAAGGTTTGATTCAGATTATCGAGCAAGCTGGTGCTACAGTTGAGGCCGTCGGAATTGTGATTGAAAAATCCTTCCAAGATGGTCGTGAGCTGTTAGAAAAATCAGGTCATCAGGTAGTATCACTTGCTCGTTTAGAGCGTTTTGAAAATGGAAGAGTTATCTTCAAGGAGGCAGACATCTAATGAAACAACAGGAAAACCACTCACAGGCAGCCGTTCTTGGTTTGCAACACTTGCTAGCCATGTACTCAGGTTCAATCCTGGTACCAATCATGATTGCAAGTGCTTTAGGGTATTCAGCTCAACAGTTGACCTACCTTATTTCAACAGATATCTTTATGTGTGGGGTTGCAACTCTCTTACAATTGCAACTCAATAAACATTTTGGTGTTGGTTTACCTATTGTTCTTGGGGTAGCCTTCCAGTCTGTTGCTCCACTTATTATGATTGGACAAAGTCACGGTAGTGGTGCTATGTTTGGTGCCTTGATTGCTTCTGGTATTTATGTCGTTCTTGTAGCAGGCGTATTTTCTAAGATTGCTAATCTGTTCCCTTCAATCGTAACAGGTTCTGTCATTACAACAATCGGTTTAACCTTGATTCCTGTAGCTATCGGAAATATGGGAAATAACGTCGAAAAACCAACGGGACAAAGTCTAGCGTTAGCAACAATCACTATTCTTATCATTCTCTTGGTTAATATCTTTACAAAAGGTTTTATTAAGTCAATTTCTATTTTGATTGGTTTGATTGCAGGTACTATCATCGCTGCGACTATGGGCTTGGTTGATTTCTCTCCAGTAGCAGAAGCTCCACTTGTTCATATCCCAACTCCATTCTACTTTGGTGCTCCACAATTTGAGATTTCTTCTATTGTAATGATGTGTATTATAGCTACTGTATCAATGGTAGAATCAACTGGTGTATATCTTGCCCTTTCTGATATTACTAAAGATCCAATCGATAGCACTCGTCTCCGTAATGGTTATCGTGCTGAAGGTCTTGCTGTTTTACTTGGTGGACTTTTCAATACCTTCCCTTATACAGGATTTTCACAAAACGTAGGTTTGGTGAAACTTTCAGGTATTCGTACTCGTTTGCCAATCTACTACGCAGCTGGTTTCCTTATCTTACTCGGTCTTTTGCCTAAGTTTGGTGCCTTGGCTCAGATTATTCCTAGCCCTGTTCTTGGTGGAGCAATGCTCGTCATGTTCGGTTTTGTGTCTCTCCAAGGGATGCAAATCTTGGCTCGTGTAGACTTTGAGCACAATGAACACAACTTCCTCATTGCAGCAGTTTCTATTTCTGCAGGGGTGGGATTAAATGGAAGCAACCTCTTCAATACTTTACCGACTGAATTACAAATGTTCTTCTCAAATGGTATCGTCATTGCAAGTACAGTGGCCATCATTTTGAACGCTATTTTGAATCGTAAAAAATAAAAATAAGTGAGAAGGATAGAATTATCCTTCTCATTTTGTTTTTTAGAGCTTCTGTATTGTTTCTATAGTCCTTTTTATGGTAAAATGGTTCTATGAATGAAAGAATGAAAGAACTCGTTGAGTTGCTCAATCGCTATGCGACAGAG
>CAJPKC010000359.1 GCA_905370255.1 Streptococcus oralis | reverse complement strand
AACTCCTAGGTGGAAGTGAAGAAGATGCTCAAACTGCAAACTTTATCGCGAACATCGTAGGAGGTTATGTGGCCTCCTCAGCAACCAGCAAGTTTAGTTTGAATCAACCTATTTTTTCAAATCGATATTCAAAAATAGATTTTACTCAAAACAGAAGACCATTATAAAACATTTTAAAAAAATAGAATAGAGGTTTGAAATCCTGAAAAATAGAATTCATTACATTACGAAACTTGAAATGCAAGATCGATTGCCTTTCAGTGGCTTTGTAGCAAATTTTGATGGGAAGCAGATCCAAAACAAAGAAGAACTATTTCGTTTTCTTGAAAAAAATGTCGGACTTCCTGATGCCAATAATTGGTCATCTATTACAGATTGGCTGACAGACTTATCATGGATAAAAGCTGAAGAATACAACTTTATTCTTGAAAATTATGATAGCTTCTTAAAAGATGACTTATCATCTAAAGACTTATTTTTAGAAATTTTGGAAGAAGATATTCTTCCTTGGTGGGAATGCGATGTTGAAAAGCATGTTGTTGGCAGTAAGGTCAAGAGTTTTCAAGTTTACATAGTAGAAAATTAAAAATAGGACAAAGTTTTAAGGAGCTACCTTAAGGTAACCACTTATGTTGGATATAATCAGTACTACAATAAACCCTACACAACTTTCTCGGATGGATATAGTAAGGTAAAAGGGAAGATTCCTGTCTTCAATAGGAATCCAGTAATTCCTGAGGTTAACCTTAAGGTAGATATCAATGGTAAAACTATAACAGAAACCACAAAACCTTATGATCGCGAACATATTTTACGAAATATAGAAGAAAGCAGGCTTGCGAGGGAGAATTCAGGGTTTAAAGACTTTTCAACCACGAGGCTTCAGCCGGTAGTCAAGCCTCAGCCTGCACCTAAGAATTTAGATGTTGAGGGACCAGTAGTAAATAATATTCAATCTAAATATCCCGATTTGCAAACTTATGAATATAATTCATATACAAATCCTGGTCCACTAAATGATTTAAGAGGTCAGCCTAATGTTAATTTTTATGGGGGACGGTATGATGTTGAAGTTTTGAAGTCTCCTAAAATATTATATCGAGCTGGCGACCAAAGCAATCCGCTAGGGCAATGGTTTACAGAATCAGCCCCACATTCTGAGATAGAAGTTAGAATAAATACGGCAGTAAAACCAATTTGGACAGATCGTTCAGGAAACTACACTGGCAGCTCTCCTTTAAATACAGTTTACGAAATAAAAATACCAGCTGGCACAACAATATACAGAGGACCTGTTGCGAGTCAAGGAGGCATCTATCAAGGTGGTTTGGAATATGAACAAATTTTTATTGAAACTCCGTGGAAAATAGAAGGTGTAGAGGTTATTAGCTCAAAACCATTAAATTAGTGAGGAAAGAAATGAAACGAAAAGAATTATTAGATAATATCAAATTAATATTACCACTATTAAATCAATACAATGATGGGACAATTCATGTACAAATTTCATTTTTACAAGGATTAGAATGTGCATTGGAAAATGGTGACTCACTCCCTACAATAAGAGAAATTAAAGATATCCTTTATCCTCCAAGAGGAGGTCTATCAGACTTTTTTGTTTGGAAGAATGATTATTTGGAACGACTAAAAATTAATGAAGAAATTGAAGCCTACAATAATAGATTATGGGAGCTTTTAAATCAAATAGAAAACTTGGAATCATAGTAAATGCATCAAATTTTAAAATTAGAAGCATTTCATCAATCTCATACAAGAATTCCAAGCGAAAATGAAGCATCTGCTTTTGAAGATTTTTGGAAACCAGGAGGACAAACCTTCCCAGGAAATATGCCAGAAGGCATCATGAAAGATATTAGTACCCAAAGAGGAGAACACACATGGAACATAGTAAATTAACTTGGGAAGAAGTTAGTAAGTTTGAGGAAATAAAAGGTTATGGACAACATATTTGGCGACATCATGAGAAATATTTTTTTGTTACAGATGAAGGGGGAATAGCTGAACAGAGGGTAGTCTATGAATTCCCATTAGAACTATTTCAATCACCCTACCAAGTTTTTCTGAGTTACTTGAAAAGTCTAACTTAATTTGACAATTTAGGCAATAAAGAAATCCTAGACAAGCTTTTGAGCTATTCAGAAGACTTGAAATACCACTATAATCTCTATCAGCTCTTGCTTTTTCACTTTCAGAATAAGGAACCAGAGAAATTTTTCGGACTCATTGAAGACAATATAAAGAAGGTTCATTCTCTTTTTCAGACTGTCTTTAAAACATTTCTAAAGGACAAAGGGAAAATCATCAATGACCTTCAGTTATCCTATTCCAACGCAAAATTGGAAGCGACTAATAATCTCATCAAACTTATCAAACGCAATGCCTTTGGTTTTCGGAACTTTGAAAACTTCAAGAAGCGAATTTTCATCGCTCTGAATATCAAAAAAGAAAGGACGAAATTTGTCCTTTCTCGAGCTTAGCTTTTCTTCAACCCACTAAAGTTGACAAAAAGCCGTAGATTTTAGGTATTTACCTTGTCTACTTAAGAGGTATCATATCATCGAGATAAAGGTGATTTGTTTGTTCCTAAGAATTAGGTTTTAGGTTTGACTTGTGGCAACTTCTGGAAAAAGCTTGTCTAGAATTTTTGGAGTGATAGCTTGTCC
>CAJPKC010000358.1 GCA_905370255.1 Streptococcus oralis | reverse complement strand
CTCTATAAGGCACAAAAACAATTGACTGCTATTGGTGATGAGTTTGGTGTCAAAGTAACCTTCTTCCACGGTCGTGGTGGTACCGTTGGTCGTGGTGGTGGCCCTACTTATGATGCCATTGCTTCTCAACCACTCAAATCAATCAAAGATCGTATTCGATTAACTGAACAAGGTGAAGTTATCGGAAATAAATACGGAAACAAGGATGCAGCCTACTATAACTTGGAAATGTTGGTATCAGCAGCTATCAATCGTATGATTACGCAGAAGAAGAGCGATACTAATACATCAAATCGCTATGAAGCTATCATGGACCAAGTAGTCAGTCGTAGCTATGATATCTACCGTGAACTAGTATTTGGAAATGATCATTTCTACGATTATTTCTTTGAATCTAGTCCAATCAAGAATATCTCAAGCTTTAATATTGGTTCTCGTCCAGCAGCACGTAAAACAATCACTGAAATTGGTGGTCTACGTGCCATTCCTTGGGTATTCTCATGGTCACAAAGTCGTGTCATGTTCCCAGGTTGGTATGGAGTGGGTTCGAGCTTTAAGGAATTTATTGATCAAGATCCAAAAAATATTGAATACCTTCGTGACATGTATCAAAATTGGCCATTCTTCCAGTCACTCCTATCAAACGTTGACATGGTTTTATCAAAATCAAATATGAATATTGCTTTTGAATATGCTAAACTTTGTGAAAGCGAAGAAGTACAAGCAATCTACTATACTATTTTGGATGAATGGCAATTGACCAAGAACATTATATTAGCTATCGAAGGCTATGATGAACTTTTGGCAGAAAATACTTACTTGAAAGACAGTTTGAACTACCGCATGCCTTATTTCAATGTTCTTAACTATATTCAGTTGGAATTGATTAAGCGTCAACGTCGTGGCGAGCTTTCTTCAGATGAAGAAAGATTGATTCATACAACTATTAACGGAATTGCTACAGGATTACGTAATTCAGGTTAATACAAGCTATATTTTTTAAAAACCGTAGGAATTTTCATAATTTTAAAAAATAATTCATAAAAAGCCTTGACAAGTTTTAGTAAAATGATATAATTTAAGCATTCAGAAAGTAATCATCGAATTTTTTTAGCGAGTCTGTGGTTGGTGGAAACAGATAGATGAAGATGATGAAATTGGGCTGAATGCTATTAAGAATTTGAAATCATAAGAATTCGGTGAGCACACCTTATAGTGCAACTCGTGAAGCGAGTAAGAGCGATAGGACAAGTTCCTATAATTGAGGTGGCACCGCGCATCGACGTCCTCACACAAGTTTTTTGTGTGAGGACTTTTTCTATGGGGAGGAAAAAATTATGGAAATCAAACGATGGCGACGCTTGGTAAAGTTATATTGAAAGTGAAATGAACATTACTAAGTTTAAGAAAATAAGGAGAAATAGATATGAATAAACGTTTAATTGGTATTATCGCAGCATTAGCAGTTTTAGTTGGAGGAAGCTTGGTCTACTCTAACTTGACAAAACAAGAAACTAAAACAGAGACAGCTAACAAGACCGCTAAAGTTGGTGTTTTACAATTCGTCAGCCATCCATCACTTGATTTGATTTACCAAGGAATCCAGGATGGTCTTGCTGAAGAAGGTTATAAAGGCGACCAAGTTAAAATCGACTTTATGAACTCAGAAGGTGACCAAAGTAAGGTTGCGACAATGAGTAAACAATTGGTGTCAAATGGAAATGATGTTGTTGTCGGAATTGCGACACCTGCAGCTCAAGGTCTAGCAAGTGCAACAAAAGACCTTCCTGTTATCATGGCAGCTATTACAGACCCAGTTGGAGCTAACCTTGTACAAAACTTGGAAAAACCAGGCGGAAACATCACTGGGGTATCTGACCATAACCCTGCTGAGCAACAGGTTGAATTAATTAAGGCTTTAACACCTGACGTTAAAACAATTGGAGCTCTCTACTCAAGTAGCGAAGATAACTCAAAATCACAAGTCGAAGAATTCAAAGCTTACGCTGAAAAAGCTGGTTTGAAAGTAGAAACTTTTGCAGTTCCATCAACTAACGAAATTGCTTCAACAGTAAACGTTATGACAGGAAAAGTAGATGCAATCTGGGTTCCAATTGACAACACAATCGCATCTGCGTTCTCAACTGTAGTATCAAGTAACCAAACAGCTAAAAAACCAATCTACCCAAGTGCGACTGCCATGGTAGAAGCAGGTGGTTTGGCATCAGTCGTTGTGGACCAACACGATCTTGGTGTTGCTACCGGTAAGATGATTGCCAAAGTCTTGAAGGGTGAAAAACCTGCAGATACACCAGTTAATGTCTTCTCAACTGGTAAATCAGTTATCAATAAAAAAGTGGCTCAAGAACTTGGAATCACTATACCTGAATCAGTTCTTAAAGAAGCTGGTCAAGTAATCGAATAAGAATGAAGGAGGAGTTGGAGACATCTCCTCCAATTTTTAAAAGAAGGAAATGAATGTAACATGATAGTATCGATTATTTCACAAGGATTTGTCTGGGCTATTCTAGGTTTGGGAATCTTTATGACCTTTCGAATCCTCAACTTTCCAGATATGACAACCGAGGGTTCCTTCCCGCTTGGCGGAGCGGTAGCAGTAACTCTAATTACACAAGGTGTCAATCCATTTCTTGCTACCTTAGTAGCTGTTGGAGTAGGCTGTCT
>CAJPKC010000357.1 GCA_905370255.1 Streptococcus oralis | reverse complement strand
ACGGAAGGTGAACTTTGCCTCTGTCTTTGGGATTGATGGAGTTTCGACCCATCAGAAGAAAACATCTTCCTTCAGTTTGGAGCACTTTAAACAATTAATGGCGCGAGATGGTCTCCGTTTTGAGAACGAACAAGAAGACCTCTTGGTTCTCTATGCCATCACAGAAGAGAAGAATTGGACTTGGTATGAGACCTATCTCTTGGCCAAGGAGACAGCGGCTAATTTGATCATTTCGACCAAGCGGATGAGACAGAAACTAACCCAACAACCACAGGAAAACGGCAAGGATGAGTTTACTCCGCAGGAAAGAGCCATTATCCGGGAAGCAAAAAATAAGACCAGTCGTCAATTTTTAGCAGGAATTAAAAAAGCACGTAAGGCTGTCGTGACCCAATCTGAGCGTCAAGCGATTTCTGATTTGGCCCAGTTAGGTCTATTAGATGAAGTCATAAACGTGATTTTGCTCTTGACCTTTAATAAGGTTGCTTCTGCTAATCTCAATGAAAAATATGCCTTAAAAGTTGGGAATGATTTTGCGTATGAGGGAATTAAAACGGCTGAAGAGGCTGTCCTGAAGATCCGCCAGCGCCAAGACTCCCATACACAAAAAGCAAAAGAGAAAGCAACTAAGAGTGGAAAAGCGACTGGAAAAACCAATGTTCCTAAGTGGAGTCAGCCTAACTATACCAATCAGACCAGCCAGGAAGAACAGGCTGATTTGGAACAACAAAAACGGGCCTTGCTCGAGAAATTAAATCAAGGAGGGGAGTAAATGGAGAGCGTAGGGAAAACCATATCACAGATGAATCGATCACAGCAGTTCAATTATGAAGAATTGGTAGCTCAAATTCTCGCCGAACCTGAGATTGCAAACTTTATTCAAAAGGAAGCCTTGTCGGAAGCAGAAATCCGTCGCAGCATTTCCAAATTTAACCAATACATCAGTGAACGGAATCGTTTTGTCCTAGGGGATGAAGATTATATTGCAAGAGGGTATAAGCCTGTATTGGTCATGAATGAGGGCTATGCGGATGTTTCCTATGAAGAGACACCTGAGTTGATTGAGGCACAAAAACAAGCCGCTATCAATAAACGCTTGCAGCTGATCAACTTGCCAAGTACCTTGAAGGAAGCTTCCTTAGCCAAAGTCGACTTGGATGATCGGGGACGTTTTGGAGCCTTTGAAGAGTTGGCCAATTTTGTTGCTTCCTATCCTCAAGCTCGTAAAGGAATTTTTCTATACGGAGATTTCGGAGTTGGGAAAAGCTATATGATGGCAGCTCTTGCTCATGATTTGTCTGAAAAACGGCAAGCATCTTCAACTCTCTTGCATTTCCCAAGCTTTGTTATCGATGTCAAAAATGCCATTAATACAGGGCAAGTAAAAGAGATGTTGGATCAGGTCAAGAAGGCTGAAATCTTGATTCTTGATGATATTGGGGCAGAGCAAATGTCGCCTTGGGTCCGGGATGAAGTCTTGCAAGTGATTTTGCAACATCGGATGCAGGAGATTCTTCCAACCTTCTTTACTTCGAATTTCAACTTTGAAGATTTGGAACGTCATTTTGCTACATCTCGGAATGGAGATGAGACTTGGCAAGCCAAACGTGTCATGGAGCGAATCAAGTTCCTTGCTAAAGAAGTCCGCCTAGAAGGAGAAAATCGCCGATGAATACTGTTATTGATTTGATGAAATCTCATTCCTCTGTCCGTCGCTTTAAGGAGGAGGACATCAAAGAGGAAGACCTTCAAGCAATCCTAACAGCAGGACAGATGGCTTCCTCTTGGAAAAACTTCCAGTCTTATTCCATTATCTTAGTGAGAAGCCAGGAAAAGAAAGATGCGCTTTACCAATTCGTCCCTCAGGAGGCGATTCGTCAATGCTCTGTTTTCTTACTGTTTGTAGGAGATCTCAACCGAGCTGAAAAAGGGGTTCGGATGCATACGGATCAATTCCATCCAGAAGGACCAGATAATTTATTGATTACTTCTGTAGATGCTGCCTTGGCAGGTCAGAATACCTTGCTGGCTGCTGAAAGTCTAGGCTACGGAGGAGTCATTATTGGTTTGGTTCGGTATGAAGCAGCTGAAGTGGCGAAACTATTTAACTTACCAGACTACACCTATCCTGTCTTTGGGATGGCTTTAGGAGTGCCAAATCAGAACCATCCTGTGAAGCCCCGCCTTCCTTTGGAAGCTGTTGTCTTCGAAGAAAGTTACCAGGAGCAGACTCCTGAAGTGATTGAAGCCTTTGATCGAGTACAGCCTGCCTATGCTGGAGCACGGGCAACGGATACTTGGAGCCAACGCTTGGCTGCCCAATTTGGACAGGAAGAACCAGCTGCTACGGCAGAATTATTAAAGAAACACCAACTAGAAAAATAAGAGAAAAGAGGACACCATGGCTTTACCTACTGTTGCCATTGTAGGACGTCCAAATGTCGGGAAATCAACGCTCTTTAACCGGATTGCCGGTGAGCGGATTTCCATTGTCGAGGATGTCGAAGGGGTTACTCGGGACCGTATTTATGCAACGGCTGAGTGGCTCAACCACCAATTTAGTATTATTGATACTGGCGGGATTGATGACGTGGACGCACCTTTCATGGAGCAAATCAAGCACCAAGCGGAGATTGCCATGGATGAAGCCGACGTCATTGTCTTTGTAGTATCTGGAAAAGAAGGGATTACCG
>CAJPKC010000356.1 GCA_905370255.1 Streptococcus oralis | reverse complement strand
GCCCAATGGTGAAAACCAATATTACCAATACGATCTAGAAAACCAACTCGTCCGCGCCGAAATCAAAAAGCCCGCCGGCAATACCGAAATCTGGACATACGCCTACGACCCGTTCGGACGAAGACTGAGTAAGGAAAGAAAAGACAAACTTGCTTGGACGAGTACCGACCCAAAACGCACCCACTTTGTTTGGGACGGAACGCGATTACTTCAGGAGTACACCTACAAAGGCAACTACACCTATATCTACACCGACCAAGACAGTTACGAACCGCTGGCGCAAATCTTTGACAACGCCAAAGACGAAACCCAATACCTCGCCTATTTCCACAACGACCACATCGGCATCCCGCGCGAGATGACCGACATCCACGGCAATCTCTTATGGTACGGAGAATACACCGCCTGGGGTCGTCTGAAAAAGGATGAGCGCGTCTATCGGAATGCGCATCAGCCGTTCAGATTGCAGAACCAATACTTCGATGAAAAGACCGGGCTGCATTACAACCTGATGCGGTATTACGAGGCGGAGACGGGGCGGTTCATTAACCAAGACCCGATTGGGCTGTTGGGCGGGGAGAATTTGTATCAGTTTGCTTTAAATTCTTTAACATGGTTTGACACTTTGGGGTTAAAAGTCAAAATATTGACTTATAATCATATCTTAAAACCAGATAAAGTTACTGATGTTAAAGAGTTAAAACGCCAAATTAGAGGGCAAATTAGGGCATTTAATAAAATTTTAAAAATAGAGGGTCTAGAAGGCTTGCAAGAAAGAATTAGGAATTTTAGAGATAACCCAACTATAGAAGCGAGAGGAAGAAGGTACACAAGTGATAAAGGATCTGCAGGAGAGGGTATGGTATGGTTACATGAACCAGATATGTGTGCAGGTGGTGCTCCCGAGAGTGCCGATAGAAAAGGGAAAAGCCGAGAAAATTCGATAATCGAGCCTAATTCAAGTAGAATTTCTGATGAAATAACTAAATTTAGGTCTAAATTAATTTTGAAAAATAACTTTGAGGTAAAAATATGCATTATGAAGAATTTAAATCACTCTATCAAAAATTTAATAATGATAGTGATAAGGAAAATTTCTTACAGAATTATGTTGATGAGGATATGTCTGAGGAATTAGCAAACTTTCTTTTGGATATTGGCCTAAATTCAAAGGAGTCTGATCTTTCTCGGAATGAGGCATTCAAAATATTGAGAATATATATAGGTGATTTTGACTATAGTGAAATATTTAAAAAAAATAATTCATTTTGTCAATAATGTTAACGAAGATATTTACCTTCGAATTGAGGCACTGAGTATTCTAAAAAGAGCACTAATAACTGTTAATGAAGCAGAGTTTGCAATGAGTGTTCTCAAGAAAAATGAAAATGAGTTAATAGCTAGCGCTGCACTCCAAGTCTTAACATTTCATCGAAAATTACCTTTTGTAAAATTACTTCTTCGTCAACTAATTGAAGATAAATCTGCTTTTGCTGAAGATGCTCAAATAGCTTTAGGTTCAGATTAGCAAGCCAGAGCGTGTGTGCCTTAAAGCACGCACTCGGTTTTTTGGTTTTCAGCAAGCCGTAGACGGAAGGAATTAAAATGTTTTATATGAGAACGTTATGGTTTCATGATAACAACGATGACCCATCTATAATTTACAGTGAATTGGATCAAAACAGATATGAGATAAGAAAAATAGAATTTTTTAAATCTGGCAACCACTTATATGCTTCCCAAGAAAAGGAAACAGAATCATGTCTTTTAGGAGAATTGCCAATACCAAAAATAGAAGAAATTAATAAAGATAAGCAATTTTGGGCAGTTGAAATTTCAAAAGGAGAATTTGATAATGCGTGGGAGAAAGTAATACACGGCAAATCGTGGCCTAAATAAATCTTCAAATCAATGCCATCGACCGAATAATGGAACACGCCGGCTGCAAAGATTTTGATGATGCCCGATGCATTGAAGATCTAAAAACTATCGAGCTACCCGAGATATGGAGGGTTCGGGGTTGTTGCATGACTGGAAAGATGGAAATAGAGATATGCTGAACAAAAAGCGCAGGATAGTTGAAGGCTACTATCATAGTTATCACGAAGATAAATTTGTCAATAATAAAGACAAGGATGGAAGAACGTTGTTAACAAAAGAACAAATAAGCAACAGAATAAAAAATGCAACTTCACTAACCCAATCTGAAAAACAGGGTTAAAAAGAAACTCGGGAAATGTCCCAAGCAGAACTGTAAATAATCGAGAGGCAATGTTATGAAATATATCAGCAGAGAATTGGGAAAGCCTAAGCAATTCCAGAAGTTGTTGGACTATCTGACCGCCTTTTTAAATGATGCAAATACAGACTCTACGCCATTGGATACAGCTGATACAATGTCTAAAATAGCCTGCTATCATCGTATGCCATCTGAATTTACAGAGAATGTAGACTGCTTAAAATTGGTGATTAATTTTAGTAACAAGTATGCAGATGATGAAAAAATTTTATGGCATTGTTTGCGTGCATTAGGCGAATTTGGTTTTTTATCCACTCAAGAAAAGTGCAAACTTTTATGTTTTAATTATTTGAGTAAGTTCAGGAACCATAAGAGTAAAAAAATTCGCCATCTTGTAGTTTGGAATTCAATATGTCTTTATCTTGAACTCTTGAAAGACGAGCCTGATTGGTTTGATTA
>CAJPKC010000355.1 GCA_905370255.1 Streptococcus oralis | reverse complement strand
TGATATTTTTTCTCCAACCTTTTTCTTGTAAAGATCTGAAAAAGTTACAGTTCCCACTTTATCTCCAAAATTTAGACTTGAACTTAGATTATTATCAATTTTAACGCCGGAAGAAATTAAATCCAGTATTTTATCTGAACCAGGAATAAAAGAACCTAAAGCCATTTTAGCTAAATCAACTGCAAATAAAGCCGCCTCTTTATCCCGTTTTTCTCTTAACTCACGAATTTCAGATATCGCTTCAGCATTTCGAACTCCTTCCCCTGTATTGAAAAATTCTGTTGAATAACTTTTATCTCTACGAATCCCCGCAGAATCAGGCGCTGATACATTAAATTCAAAACCGTTTTTCCCATTAAATGTTAATCCACTTAAAACAATAGATGTATCAAGTGACATGTTTGGGCCCATGTAAGAATAATCCTTCTTTGACTTTCCAATGCCAACTGCGTACAGTGATTCAAATAAACTTGTTAAAACTCCAGCACGTTTTATGTGTTCATTAAATTGCTCAAGTTGAGGTTGGATTTTAAGTTTCTCCGCTTCATAATTCTTAAATTCACTTTCACTGTCGTTAGTTTTAGGAAAATCAGGAACTAGAGCCTTTGCCAATTCAGTTATTGTTTGAGCATATCTATCTCCAGCCAAGACTAAATTCTCAAAATAAGTTTTTGCTTTTTCTTGGTCTTGATTAGCGATTGCTTGAATATATGTACGAAGGTTTTCCATTGCAAGACTCTCATCTTTTTTTACATATGAGAATTCTTTATTAACTCGGTTATAAATAATATCCATCATTGCATGGCTAACTTTTGTCGTATTTACACTCCCCAATGCTGTGAAAAATTTTGTTGAAGTACCATAGCCTCGCTCCCCTAAAACAACTTTAAGGGCTTCTCCATCTCCTTCATTTTGAATAGAATCCAGAAAATCCATATTTTGTTCATTCAAATAACCCTTGGAGATTAAATCCATTGCTGTATTTAAACTAAAACTACTGATAAATCTTGCGTTATCTAATGTCGCTTTCACACCAACCAAACGATCACTCACCACAGTTAAACTACTAATAAATTGCTTTAAATTATTCTCTAATTCATCATGAGTTTTCTGACGTTCATCTCCATGTCTTGCTAAATTCATTGCTATGGAGTGGGCCCGTGCCCCCGCATCTCTTGTAAATTCAATTGCTCCTGGTTCTAAAGCTAGTGCTTTACTTGCTGCTTGAATTGCCATATCAAGATCTTCACTTTTTTCCAAAAACTCTTTACTTTTTGTTTCCCCTAACCATGTCTTAATACTTTGAATATCTGCTGCTTTTGTTTTTACCACTTCAGAAGAAAAACCAGCCGCCGTTAATCCTGCTTCATATTTAAGGACTGCCTCACTATATAATTCTAATGTTAATGGATACGTATCATGCAATGTTTGAGATAAAGAATTCAACTTTGCTATAAAAGCTTTAATGGCATCTGCCTCTTGCCCCGTCACTTTTGCTTCAATTTTCCTCTGAACAGATGATATCTGACTTCGATACTCGACTGCAGCTTCTTTTGTTTTATTACCGTGATCAAGTAATCCACTTTTTGAAATAACTGTAACGGTCATACATTACCTCCTACTTTTCTTCTTATCTATTTTTTCATATTCTTCTCGAGCAATTGCATTTGTAAGTTGTGTGTCTAATGATCTCCTCTCTGCTTCCAATCTCATTATCTCTGCACTGATAGCATCCATTGTAGCTTGTTTATATGTTTTATCAAGATCCTCTTTTCCTTCAACAATAACCTTACTTTCCTGAAGCCTTTGTTCATCATACTTTGTCCCAAACACATGTAACTTTTCATAGCCTTCCATTACATCATCTATCTTAAGATCCACACCTTGAACTTTAGTTAATGCACTTCTCAAGCTTTGAACCTTTTGATCAACCTGTGCTATCTGGCTTCTGAGATTACTCACTTCACTCATTTTCACTTCCCTTTCTTTAGTCAATAAATACTTTTATAGTTTGAGCAATACCATCTATAACAAAATAATTCACTTGTTTTGGTAACACTGGCTCTCTTAAAGTTTTATTTAAAATATTGATAAGTTGCTGATCATTTTGTCTCACTGCTAAAATAGCCTGTTTATAATTTCTAATTGCTTTTGATGCTATATCAATCTTACGCACTAGACCTGGTGTAGCTATTACTGCAGTTAGGAAACCAACCTGATGCCCTTTTTCAAAGAGTTTAGCCAGAATTCTAATATCCTCATCATTTAACAAATCAACAATTTCAGATAAGTTATACACAATAAAAGTTGTTGTGTAATCTGTCTCATTTTCCGCAAATCGATCATCCATTTTAACCGAAATAGTTTGAATCATTTCATGTAATTTCTCTTTATCTGAAATGAGTGTTACAGAAGAATCTATATTATTTATTTGATGATATTCTGGTGCTATTATAATTGTCTTTTTCCGAAGTTTCACGCTCATCGAAGCAAGATGTTTTGTAATTTGTGACATTTGTTCTTCTTTTTCAAGTATATAAGCCAAATGACCTCGTTATACATTCCATCCCATTGCCTTCGCAGTATCCATGTCTAAACCAACAGGAATTTCTCCCTTATCCAGCAAGGCTGCTACATCCTCACGTCCATAGAAGGCTGCTTCTGTCAACTCATCTGGCACCATTGGGATGCCTGCTGGGG
>CAJPKC010000354.1 GCA_905370255.1 Streptococcus oralis | reverse complement strand
CTTCCAAATTTTGTTGCCGCACTAGAAGAAGTTCCTGAGCGATACAATCGTATGCAGGAAGAAATTGAAAGGCTTGAAAAGGAGGGAAAGATCTTTGTCATTCGTCCGCAGGAGCCTGTGATTGTGAAGCGACTGGAAAAAAACAGCCAAAAACTTGAAGATTTATATCAACAAGCTGTGGAGTACACAAATGAGATTTTACCAAGGTTAAGAGAATATCTAAACTCCTAAAATCAATTTTAGACGTGACCCTGTATCCGATAGGCGATTCTTAACTAAAGATGACACTATCACATTGTTACGAGAACATAATCTTTTATATGATGATGCAACTGACAAACGACGAGATGTTATCTATGCCCGTGTATCATCGCATGACCAGAAGTCTCATGGCGATTTAGACAGGCAGATTCGGTTTCTTATTGACCAATCAGATAACTTGCAAAATGTAGTTGTACTGTCAGAAGTTGGTTCCGGTTTGAATGATAAACGTAAGAAATTACAACAGTTACTTAAAATGGTTATGAATGATGAAGTAAATCGTGTATTTGTAACCTATCGTGACCGTTTAACTCGTTTCGGTTTTCATTATCTCGAAACCATGTTTAATGCTAAAGGTGTCGAAATCGTTATTGTCAAACAACAAACGGAAACAATGTCTGTCGAACAGGAGCTTATGAACGATATGATGTCACTTATCGCATCGTTTTCAGGCAAGCTCTATGGTATGCGGTCAAAAGGTAAACAGGAAAATAAGAAAGGACAAAGCAATGACCCAAAATCATAAAGAAATGACGCTAAAGGAACTAGAGGAATGGTTAGGGAAAGAACAAGTTGAACGTTTGTTCTTAGAACATTATCTAACTCTTGTAGGTAAAGATAATCAAAAGGTAAAACTAGCTGATCATCTTAATTTAGACGATATTATGGAATAGAAAGGCACTCATTCATGCAAAAACGTAAGTTTACAGTTGTAACTCAACTACACGATAAGAACAATTCTCAAATTATTGAATATGTTGAAAATTCTCGTGCGACTTACGCTCACGCTATGAGAAAAACCTTTCAACACATTAAACATGCCGACAATTTTAATAAGTCAGCTTATAACACATATTTACAAAATCAATACAGTATTACTAAGCGTACTGCTAATTCTATTATATCTGATGCACAAGGACGATTGAGTGCTTTAATTGAGTTGAAACGACACGAAAAACAGGTTCTTGAACATAAGATTGATTATTTTGAGACAAAAGTTATCCCTCAATTGCAAGAACAACATGACGATAACTGTGCGATGTTACGAGCTGGTTTGTTTGTCAATCTAACCAAACATCGTAATCTCAAACGAAAGCTGGTTGCTAAGAAAAACAAGCTCAATCGCATGAAACAGAAGCTAAGTAATCTCAATTACCAACTAGAATCAGGTCAAGTCAAAATTTGTTTTGGTACGAAAAACTTATTAAATAAAGATTACACCGGGTTCATTGAACATCGTGATAATCAGATGTCATTTGTTGGAACAAAAACGGAAACCTCTGGTAATCAACTCTTACAGTTGAACTATAACAAACTGAATAACCAGTTCAATATTAAGCTCCGTAAGGACTTTGGTGGTTTCAAGACGACTCAAGGGAATGATAAATACGCTTTTGGGAAAGTATATTTTAATCATCATAAACAAGAGATTATTTCCATTTTAGAACAAAAGAATAGTCCTCTTTCGTATAAGATTATCAAGCGTTATGGACGATACTATCTCTATTGCACCTTTGAAATCCAACAAGAGGATACTGATATAATGACTCGCAGCACTCATGGTGTCATTGGTCTTGATTTTAATAAGGGGTTTGTGACCTTAACCGAAACGAATGCGTTTGGACACATGATTCAAAACCAATTCTTACCATACAGGTTTCAACAAGGATATGCTACAAAGTCTGACTTACAAGCTATCGCCAACGATATTGTTAAACTTGCTTTAACTACTGGCAAAGATGTGACTATTGAGGACCTTAATTTTAAGCGTACGAAAGCTAAAACAGAATCCAAGCATGGTAAGAAGTATAATGAAATGATACATTCGTTAGCTTACCGTCAGTTCGTTGAAACAATGGAATCCATTACTTATCGCAACAATGTTTATCTCAATAAAGTCAATCCCGCATGGACAAGTTGGATTGCTAAAAATAAATACTGTCCGCAAATGAAGCTAAATACTCATGTCGGAGCTTCATTTGTTATTGCACGACGTGGACAAGGCTTTAGAGATAAAGTCTAAGAAAAAATGACCATAGACAGATGTAGAACTGCAAGACAAGTCCGCATTTCCCTATATGGTTATCAATTTAGAAGCGATGCCAATAAGTGCTATTGTATTGGTGTTATATCGAAATAGCATGAGGTATGGTGGATGAGGTTAACCGTAGAACCTTTGGTTGAAAAACCATAAAACTAATCTAAGAATACGACTTCTGAATTTTCACTATTTTTAGTTACGGCTTATGGATATTCAAGATATGACAAGACAGATGAAACTTCATTCCAGCCAAATGGCTGCTACTACGAATGAAGAGAGAAATCATTGCCTAGAAGAAATTATTTTCGCACTAAAACAAAAACAAGAAGAAATTCTTCTAGCCAACAAAGCAGATGTAGCACAAGCCAAAGAAGATGGCATTTCTGAGGCTGTATTAAAG
>CAJPKC010000353.1 GCA_905370255.1 Streptococcus oralis | reverse complement strand
AAATGTGAGGGTGAGTTGGTCACCCGCTTCAAGCATCGATTGCCAGTGGACGGTCTCCCCATTGACTTGGACATGTTTTTTGGTTCGCAAAAAATGACGAATCTTTCGTGGGATGAGAAAATAATCTTCAAGGGCCTCTTTGACCGTCATAGCGGGCAAGGCACTTGGTATCGTTATAGTATACTGCATAGTGTTATTGTATCAGAAAGCAAGAGGAAAGAAAAGGCGAGAAGGCGGAAGAGGAAGGGAGGAACAAGACGCTGAAGCCCTATATAGAGTGGACTTGACGGGAACCTTAAAGAAAGCTAAAAGCATCCTTTCTTGCGAGGGTCTTTCTTGTCTAGACGTTAGGAAGGTGATAAAATAGGGACTATGAACAAATTAAAAGAATTAATGGAGGGAATGATTCGTCATTTCCAACGAGAAAAAAAACCAAGAAAGATTGCGGAAGAGGTTGAGTTATCAACGGACGGGGAGGAGCAAGCTCCAACCTATAGCCGCTCGGACAAGTCACGGAAAAAATCTCACTCCCAACATCCGATCAGACGTTTTTGGCGCACGTATCACTTGACCAAGATCTTCCTACTGATTGGCCTGACCTTTAGTCTCGTCGTCGGAGGTTATCTTTTCTACATAGCCAAGACGACCAATGTAGCAGATCTGCAAAATGCCCTCAAGGCAACCACAATCATCTATGATAAAGATGGGAACCAAGCAGGAAGCCTAACAGGACAAAAAGGGACTTACGTTGAGTTAGATGCCATTAGCGAAGACTTGCAAAATGCAGTTGTGGCGACGGAAGACCGGAGCTTCTACAAAAATAGTGGGATTAACTATGGGCGCTTTTTCCTGGCTATCCTAACAGCTGGTCGCTCGGGCGGTGGTTCTACAATTACCCAACAGTTGGCGAAAAATGCTTATCTTTCACAAGACCAAACTGTGCAGAGGAAGGCCAAAGAATTCTTTCTTGCTTTAGAATTAACCAAAAAATACAGTAAAAAAGAAATTCTAACCATGTATTTGAACAATGCCTACTTCGGTAATGGAGTTTGGGGTGTTGAGGATGCTAGTAAAAAGTACTTTGGAGTTTCGGCATCAGAATTAACTCTTGATGAAGCCGCCACTTTAGCAGGTATACTTAAAGGCCCAGAATTGTACAATCCTCTGAATTCTATTGAACATTCAACTAATCGAAGAGACACTGTCTTACAAAATATGGTGGCTGCAGGTTACCTTGATAAAAATAAGGAAGCAGAAGCAGCAAGTGTTGATATGGCTTCTCAATTGAAAGATAGTTATGAAGGGAAAATATCAGACTACCGTTATCCTTCTTATTTTGATGCAGTTGTTAATGAAGCTATTGAAAAGTATAATCTAACAGAGGAAGAAATCGTTAATAACGGTTATCGAATTTATACGGAGCTAGATCAAAATTACCAAGCAAATATGCAGGTTATCTACCAAAATACTTCTCTCTTTCCGACAGCTGAAGATGGAACACATGCAGAGTCTGGTAGTGTCGCATTAGAACCAAAAACAGGTGGAGTTCGAGGAGTTGTTGGTCGAGTGGCCGGGGATGATAAAACAGGTTTCAGAAATTTTAACTATGCAACCCAATCCAAAAGAAGTCCAGGGTCTACTATTAAACCCTTGATAGTGTACACACCAGCGGTTGAGGCAGGCTGGTCTCTTAATAAGGAGTTGGATAATCATACCATGCAATATGGTGATTATAAAGTAGACAACTACGCAGGAATCAAGACATCACGAGAAGTACCCATGTATCAAGCTTTGGCTAAATCTCTAAATTTACCTGCAGTAGCTACTGTTAAAGAACTTGGAATTGATAAAGCCTTTGAAGCGGGTGAAAAGTTTGGTCTCAACATGAGCGATGTAGATCGTGTGCTTGGAGTGGCTTTAGGTGGTGGCGTAGAAACTAACCCTCTTCAGATGGCCCAAGCCTACGCAGTGTTTGCAAATGAAGGACTCATGCCGGATGCTCACTTTATCACCCGTATTGAAAATGCTAGTGGTCAAGTGATTGCTACTCATAAAAATACTCAAAAACGAGTGGTTGACAAATTGGTAGCTGATAAAATGACCAGTATGATGTTAGGTACTTTTACAAATGGTACAGGGGTCAGTTCGTCTCCAGATGATTATGTCATGGCTGGAAAAACAGGAACAACAGAGGCAGCCTTTAACCCAGAATATACCAGTGATCAATGGGTGATTGGGTATACCCCTGATTTAGTGATTAGCCACTGGCTTGGTTTCCCTACTACTGATGAAAATCACTATTTAGCAGGTTCGACTTCGAATGGTGCTGCTCACATTTTTAGAAGTATGGCGGAACCAATCCTACCATATACACCAGGTAGCACCTTTACAGTTGAAAATGCTTATAAAATGAATCGTATTGCACCAGAAAATACACCTAAACAAACTACAAGGGATACTAGTACGCAGTCGGATGATATATTAGCAGAGATTCGTGGACGATCACAAAATCTGGTCGATGAAGCAGGAAGAGCGTTTTCGGATGCTAAAATTAAAGAAAAGGCTCAGACTGTATGGGATACCATTGTAGATCTCTTTCGCTAATACGGTTATAAGCTAAAAGACAAGGATTCAAATCTTTGTCTTTTTTTACCCTCACTTGTCAATATCCATACTTCTTGATACACATTGGACTTGAAAAAAC
>CAJPKC010000352.1 GCA_905370255.1 Streptococcus oralis | reverse complement strand
CAATAACGCTGTTGTTATTGACAAGTTGAGAATTGCCAATGAAGGTCTTCAAAAAGGGGAACGCCTAACGGGTATGCTGACCTCGACAGGTCTCTTCCCGCCTATGATGCTCTCGATGGTAAAGATCGGTGAGGAGTCTGGGTCTCTGGAGTCCATGCTCAATAAAACATCGGATTTTTATGAAGAAGAGCTGGAGGCAGCTATCAAGCAGTTACTCTCACTCTTGGAACCAGCCATGATTATCGTCATGGGGGTCATCATCGGGGGAATTGTTGCCTCTGTTATGTTGCCAATGTTTGAAATTGCTAATGCTGTTCAACAGGGCGCTGAAGCAAATCAATAACAGATTATTTACAGAAAAAGTTAGAATTCGCAGAGTAATTGCTCTGCACAAAAAGTTAGGAAAGCCGTTCTGATGCTGGGAGTTTGTGGGGTCTCCCAGCTAGGAACAAAACAAATGCCTCTGTGGGCGAATATAATAAAATATATGAAAAAGAAATAGGAGAACTATTCAAATGTTAAACAAATTGCAAAAGTTCCGTCAGGACTTGAAGAAAAAAGGTAAAGGTTTTACCTTGGTTGAATTGATTGTCGTAATCATCATCATCGCTGTTCTGGCAGCGGTAGCAATCCCAGCTATCACAGGCTTCCAAGACAGTGCGCGTAAGAGCCGTATCGAAACAGAACACCGTCAGTTGGTATCAGCTATTCAATCTTATCTTGGTTCTCAAGTAGATCCTGAGAATGCTGAAGCTCCGTCGCTTGAAGATCTGAAACCTTATCTCTCTAAGGACTCACAAGGCTCTGCTAAAATTGAAGATATTCTTGCTAAAGATGGTAACACTGTAGCGCATAAAATTGAAAACAACACATTGGTTTCTACCTACACTCCAAAGGGTGCTGATGCATCGAAAGCTAAGCACTGGACTTACGATTGGAAGAAGAACAGTAATTCGCAATAATAAACAGTTAGATGTAAAAATGGGGAGAACATCGACGAATGCTAAAGAAACTGCAAAAGTTCCGTCAGGACTTGAAGAAAAAAGGTAAAGGTTTTACCTTGGTTGAGTTGATTGTCGTAATCATTATCATCGCTGTTCTTGCAGCAGTAGCTATTCCTTCTCTCGTTTCCTTCCAGGACACGGCTCGTAAGGCTCGCATCCAGTCGGAACATCGCCAGTTGGTTCAGGCTGTGCAGACCTATATTGGCTCACAAGTTGATCCAGAAACGGCTGATGTGCCGGACATTGATGCGCTCAAGCTTTATATAGCCAAAGAATCAAAGGGTTCAGGGGAGCTTTCTAAGACCCTCGCAGCAGATAATGGCAAGATTGCCCATGAGGTTAATAAGACGAGTCATAAGCTGATTTCGACTTATACGCCTGCTAGTGGCGGCAAGCCAATTACTTGGGAATTTGATTGGAGATCTAATAGCGCTAGCTAATAATAGAAAATTAGAGAAAATCTCTATTCCGACTGCCATGGCAGTCGGATATTACCAAAGTAGTTGTCAGATGATGACAACTATTTTGGCAATATCAAAAGAGAAAATTAGGAGATATTATCCATGAAAGGAAAAAAAAGACAAGGGTCAACCCTGCCTATGGTTATTGTGGCTATTGTGCTGCTGGTGGCCATGCTAGGTATTATGGCTTCTATAGTAGATACGGGACAGATGCAAACCCAGCGTATGTATAGCTACCTTAAAGCCAAATATATAGCGACATCTGGCTCTCAGCTTGCTTGGGGGGCTTTAGGTGAGGGAGCGTCTTCTCCTCTCTATGCAGAGTTTAGCAGGCGGGCACAAGATAAGGAAGGAAGAATCCCTAAAGATCCCATTATCTCGACCCATACCTTCAAAGATGGAGGTAAAGCTGAGATTGAGATGAATGGAGCCTTTGAGGGTGATGACCGTAGCCCTAGAAATTATGTTATAACCATTAAATCAAAGTCAACCTTGGCTAATAGTAAAGATTATTATGAACATGTGGTAATCTTTAACTGGGAAACGCAAGGTATCCGTTCCGAAGAGGGCCACTTAATCTCAGCTAAGTAGATGGATAAAAAAATTAAATAGGAAAGAATGATGAAAAAAATACAAAAAGGTTTTACACTGACTGAAATCATTATTGCCATCATCCTTACAAGTATGGTGGGACTTCTGATAGGTCTTGTATTTAACACAATGTTTTCAGGC
Source organism: Streptococcus oralis (assembly GCA_905370255.1). The sequence goes on along the minus strand of CAJPKC010000352.1, from coordinate 543 downwards.
CGCAATATAATTGAGCGGGAAGCTAGTATCCAATCAGAAATGCGAACTTCTATGCAATATGTGGATCGCACCATTGGTAAGGCGACCTCTGTTTTCGTTCTTGACGAGAGCAAATATGGCAAGGATGTCAGAAAAACAGAGGGCTGGAATTATATCGGCTTATCACCTGATGGGAAGAAAGTTATAAACTATATTTGGAATAAGTCAACTAAAAGCTGGGACGAGTCAGTGTTAGGAACTAATTCCCTCTATGATATGCAACTGGATCTAGAATTTAAGGCTGATGAATCATATCAAGATAATCGCTTGATTAACTACAATCTAACAGGTCAATATAAAAACTCTAAGAATAAACTCTCTATCGATACGGCTATCTCAGCTCTAAACACCAAGCAGGTTATATCTAAAGTAGCCAAAGGTAAGAAAGGAGTTGCTCTTGCTTATCGGAACGATCCTATTGAAGGTCAGGTAAATACAGCTGTTTCCTTCGTTTTTGATACATCGGGTTCTATGGCTTATGGATTAAGGAATGAAGGGAAACGT
>CAJPKC010000351.1 GCA_905370255.1 Streptococcus oralis | reverse complement strand
AGTTGGTAGAGCAGTGGACTCTTAATCCATGGGTCGCAGGTTCGAGCCCTGCAGGAGGCATGAGTGATACTTCTGACCGCAAATCTAAAGTTCTCCTTTGACGTTTGTGACCGCAAATCACAAACCCCCCCCCCTGGTCTTGCACATTCGATACTTCTGACCGCAAATCTAAAGTACCGCTCTGATGTTTTTGACCGCAAATCACAAATATCACCTTGCAAAACCAGAAAAATTGGGGTCAACCCCCAATTGACCTCAATGAGAGTAACGCCTTCGCAACGTGTTACTCAAGATTGATTGGCAGCAGCTTTGCACCCTGTTGTCATCTGACAATGTGTTCAACTCAATAGAAAATAGGACTGATTTAGACGGCGGTCTTCTTCCTCCTATAGCCTAGCGCCGACAGACTTGGGACCTGTCCATTGTCATTGAAGCATTGTATCATTCTGATAGCGACTCGTTATCAGAATGGCCCTTTGTTTCTTTCAAGTTGTCTTAGTTTAGTGGTAAAACACTACTAAAAGCTTCCCTACCCCGTTTTAGTAGCGTCGTGAGTTCGATTCTCACAGACAACAATCGATGATCCAAACAAACCTTATCGTGTATTGTTATTCCAGAGTAACAAACCTATCCTCTTTTCGTTTGGTCATCAATCATCCGCCATAGCTCAGTTGGCAGAGCACTTGACTGTTAATCAAGTTGTCACAGGTTCGAGCCCTGTTGGCGGAGTTGCGTTTATTTTGAGCGCAAATTATCCATATTAATTTTCACCTTCCGCTTGCAATACGATGAAAATTGTGTTGTGAGCATTGCATCTAAATTGATGCAACTACGGTCATTAAATTTTGGCTTACGACATGATGACGATTGTGTCGTAGGTTTTGCGTCATAATGATGCGGTAAGCAAAATCTGTAAAGTAGCTTGTAACATGACGAAAGTTGTGTTATGAGCTTTGCGTCAACTTGACGCGGTAACAAACGGCAATTTTTGCCACAATATGTCGTTTCTATGTTTTTGACATATCCCTGGACAACCGCCCGTAAAACGACTAAATACCGTCCAAAACTCGTAACGATTGTAACGAGAGAACCGCTGGATAGCGCATAATCTAAGACACTCGTTAGCAAGTCGTCACATAGCTGATATTCTTATTTTGACAATGCGCTTTCAAAATCAAGAACATCAGCTCACTAGGTCTCGTGGTGTAGCGGTTATCACGTCGCCCTGTCACGGCGAAGATCGCGGGTTCGATTCCCGTCGAGACCGTCTGCCAAGCGGAATATGTTCAAACATATTGCGTCATGTCAAAGCAAAGACATTAAAACTCGACGCATTCTGAAGAATGTGGTTCGTAAGACTAATGGTTTAAAAAACTAGGTCACGGTGTTTCTCTACCGCAAATGAGAGCGTTAATTTTGGAATTTCCGCGGCTCACTGGAAGATCTAAAAGATATAAAAAACGGTAAACACAGACAAAACACCCTGAAGTTGCCACGATTACGTTGTTAGGTTTTGTTTTTGACGTAATCAACTCATCGGGAAGTAGCTCAGCTTGGTAGAGCACTTGGTTTGGGACCAAGGGGTCGCAGGTTCGAATCCTGTCTTCCCGATATAGCCATAGATTCTTAATATCAATGGTGACGTCAAAGCAAAGACTTTAAAACTCGCATATTGACAATATGAATGATTGCTTTAGTATCAAAACAAACGTTTAAAGATACTTTAAAAAACGACAAATATAACGTTTGCGTCACACCTTGAGCAAGTGTGTGGATTGAAATCCCTATAGCATCCTGCTTTAGCCTATCAGCTAGAGGGGTCCCTGCTAGAAACGGTTGGTAGGTCAGCCGTGAGCGTTCTACCCACTTAGTAGTAACGCAACCTACACTGTCGACCTCATGTGTGATTGTTTGACTAGCTACGGCTAATCAGCAACGTTTGGACTTAATCAACCCAAGCGTATGAACACATAAGAACACCGACTACGCGCCCTGGACGAACGTTCCCAAAACGTTTGTTCATGAAAAAACGGCACGTCTGACGGTCGTCTATCGATGCCTTCTACGCGATAGACGCTAGTCTGTTGACCATCGGAACGTTTTTGGAAGTTTTTCGTTTCAATTGGGGAGGTCCAGCCCCAATCAGCCGATTTAGCTCAGTTGGTAGAGCAGCGCATTCGTAACGCGCAGGTCACAGGTTCGATCCCTGCAATCGGCATTACGTCAAAGAAAAAGACGTTAAAACTCATCGTACGTTTTAGGTACGCGGATTAAAATAGTGTGCTTATTTGTGTAACTTTCATCGAAAAAACTATACAAAACTAGCAATATGGTTATCAATCAAAGCGAGGTCAATCCTCATGGCATATAGGTAGGGATACCGATATTGGAATGACAACATATTGTCAAATCTGGGTTCGATTCCCAGTGTGCCTATAGTGCTAGGATCTCTACGGGGACTAGTGCGACTTAGTGCCAGAATCTCTACGGGGACTGGTGCTCACTCTAAACCACCTATCTTTAACAGCTGTCAGTCGTCCGTGATTGCAAGACGCTTGAATTGTTGAGGATAAAAGCCGCTTATTAGGAAGTACATTTTCCTAATAAGAAAATGCACGTAGATGTCGGCGTGAATGTACTGTGCCGATTTACGAAAAATCGCAGGTTGCAAGGTGCTCCTGCGACAAACGGTCAGATGTGTTGAGGACAGTTATTTTAGGGAAGGTTACCCAAGCCGGGCTTAAGGG
>CAJPKC010000350.1 GCA_905370255.1 Streptococcus oralis | reverse complement strand
TTGTTCAACAATCCAAGCTTTTCCACCAGGTTTTACAGTATCATAAGTGATTTTACCTTCTGCGTTACTTAACCCTTCTGGAGTCAATTGCGCAGTGACATCACCTAGAGTTGTGTCAGAGTACACTCCTCCACCGTTTCCAGTAGTTTCAACCTTAGGTTCTCCGATTAGGTGGTAAGTCTTCCCATCTTTTTCGATTGTTTCTTTCTTACCATTTTCTTTAGCGTCGTTTAGGTCGCTAGCTTCTGCATCACCACCTGTAGTTCCTTTGAAAACTTCTCCTGATTTACAGTATACATCGTATGGTGTTTCAATCGTTTTATCAGCACCAGCGTTTTGGTTATTGTTTTCTTCTAATACAGTATTACCCTCAGCAGTTACATATTTGTAGTCTACTTTTCCAGTTTTAGTAATTGTATTTGTTCCCTCTGCAGTTGGATCAGTTGAAAATGCCCTACCTGCATCTGGGTTCTCAATATTAGCTGTATCTACAATTACTGACCCCTTATCATTTGAGATCGTTGTTGTGTTGTCGCTGTTTTCTGTCATCGCTGCTTCTGCAATATGGGGTTGTCCTGCCATTGCAAGGGCTGCACCGACAATCAGACCGACTGTACCGATTTTGACTGAGTCTGAACGACCGTCTTTAAACTTACGGATGGAAAATTTTTCCTTTTTATTTATAAACATCCTTAGCATCTTTTATCTTTATTTTTTTGTATGATTTTCAAAGATTATTATATTATTATAGCCATAACAATTGATAAACCTGAAAACCCGACACTTCTATTTTAACACTTTAAAACCCCCTATACAAATAATCTCAATACTTTTTGATCATTCAAACTATAGTTTTTCGCTATATTTATATATAAAAAATCAATATAGCGTATGGATTTACATATTTTAAAATATACATTTATGCTACCAGCCAAGTGAAACCCTTTCAACTTGACAGCCCAAGCGTAGCAATTCTTTTTGACGGTCCTCATAGTAGGGGAGGGAAAGGCCTGTAATGGTCACATGGGGAAGGTCTTTCAAGTGCAAGCTAACTGATGAGGTAAAATGATAGACATGAACGAACTCGTATTCTTGAAAGAGTTGGGCTAGGACATCTTCAAAGATCAGCTCCGTCTCCAAGTAGGTCACATCAGGGATAGTGAAGGTTTCCTTGGGATGGGGTAGATAGAGGTCAATGGCCAAGGCCTTGGCATAGGTACTGATAAAGCGGATGGAGATCTGATCGTCCTCTTCAGAGAACTTTTGCCCCAGCAGAACCTTGACTGTCTTGCCATTTGAAACGGGTGCTTGTGGCAGGTCAAAAAAATGCTCCAGATAAACTAGCTTCTCTCTAGCCACGACATGGTAATCACTGCGATAGAGGGTATAGTGCTTTTCCGTCCGCTCAATCAAGTCATCTCTGGTTAAGCCTAAAGAGCCCACCTGACTGGGCTGAAGAGGGAGGGCATACATACCCAAGGGATAAATATCCGCATAACCATCATCGAAACTCATGAGGTGTTGATAGGTCGAACTAGCAACCAAGTCCAGAATCAAGCTATTGTCAAAACTAGCATAAAAGATAGTGTCATAGTCGCCGGCAAGCTCCTGACAAATCTGAGCCAAGTCCTCTGCCGTCTGAGGATAGTGAGCATGGTCAAAATCCTTGGCATAATGCTCCTGACGGGCATTTTTGACAGGACTGACATAAAGGCTGACAAATTCCTGATCAGGATAGAGGCTCTTGATATGCTGGGCAATCTTGGCCTGCAAGGGCGTTGTGGCAATGATGAGGTGTTTCATCTCTTTGATTCTCCTAGGTGGTGATGGTGCAGCAAGGTCTCAACGACTTCAAAGTCCAAGGCATCGTCGATATCATAAGAATAGAGTTTGAGCATTTCATAGGCTACTGTCTTATCCGTGTAAAAGGTCTCATCTCTCAGGTAAAGATCCTTGCGAGAAATCCAGATACTACCATTGGGATAGTAATAGACAGGCTCTTTTTGCCGAGCATAGTGCTTGGAAACCTGAGGTGGACGGATAAATGTCGACTCCTCCAACTGCAAGAAAAGACTACGACTCTTGTCTGCCTTGACACAAGAAATCAGATGGTCGGCGCCAGACTGACAGTAGAGTTGGTAGGACTCGATGAGGTGCTCCACCTCTCTCAGGGGCGAGGTCACCTGTAGATTCACAAAGACCTGGTCTTCCTCAAAGGGCTGCAAAAAGTCTCGTAAGGTCTCTAAGCTAGAGGTTGTTGATAGGGCCAATTCTTTTGGTCTATGGACACAACGAATCTCTGGATAGGCTTGACGACAGAGTTCTAGATAGGCTAGTGAGTCTGATGAGATCCAGATTTCACTAAATAGCTTAGAAGCTAGAGCGACTTCGATGGTATAGAAAACCAAGGGTTTGCCTGCAAGCGGTTTGATATTTTTATCCACTAAGCCGCGTGAACCCGAACGGATCAAAATGACAGCTATGGGTTTAGATGTTGCTTTCATATAGTCTTCCTAGAAATGAGATAAAAAGAGCAGATAAAGTAGTAATGTTGCTATTTAACCAAGGATTGGGGTTGGCAAAAAGGCCACTGTAATGATAGAGAACCAAGGCTCCTAGACTAAAGACCAGATAGATTTTGGCTAACTGTAAGTTCGGTCTTTTGAGGAGTAAAACCAAGAGGTACAATCCACCTATCACCCCTAAAGTCAGACCAATAAAACCGTTAATCAATTCGTCGATAGAGTAGA
>CAJPKC010000349.1 GCA_905370255.1 Streptococcus oralis | reverse complement strand
CCAATTGGTGAGTGATGGTCTTATTCCTGAGGACAATAACTACCACTACTTCAATGGTAAGAGTTTGGCAACCTTCTCTGCAAACAATGTCATTCGTGAAGTTGTTTATGTAGAAACTCGCGTTGACTCTGACAAGGATGGTCTGCCTGATCTCATTAAGGTAAACATTATTCGTCCAGCATACAATGGGAAGATCCCATCTGTTATGACGGCAAGTCCTTACCATCAAGGAACCAATGATAAGGCTAGCGATAAAGCCCTTTACAAGATGGAAGGGGAATTAGCCGTTAAAGAACCTCACGAGATTAGCTTAAATGAACCAAGGATTAGTTTTGTTGATCCAGTTGGCGAAGCAGATCTTGTTTCTGATGCTGAAGAAAAGCTCACTCATATCAATAGTAGTTACACACTTAACGACTACTTCCTTCCAAGAGGATTTGCCAATATCTATGTATCTGGTCTTGGTACCAAGGATTCTCAAGGTCAAATGACCAATGGTGACTACCGACAAGTCGAAGCTTATAAAAATGTTATTGATTGGCTCAATGGTCGTTGTCGTGCCTTCACAGATCATAGTCGTAAACGTCAAGTCAAAGCTGACTGGTCAAATGGCAAAGTAGCAACTACTGGACTTTCTTACCTAGGAACAATGTCTAATGGTCTTGCTACTACAGGAGTTGATGGTTTAGAAGTCATTATTGCTGAAGCAGGTATTTCTTCTTGGTACAACTACTACCGTGAAAATGGTCTTGTGACAAGCCCAGGCGGCTATCCTGGAGAGGACTTCGATTCATTAGATGAATTAACTTATTCTCGTAATCTCTTAGCTGGTGACTTTATTCGTGGAAACGAGGCTCATAAAGCTTCCATAGAAGAACTAAAGAAAAATCTAGACCGTAAAACTGGTGATTATAACCAATTTTGGCATGACAGAAACTACCTACTCAATGCTGAAAAAATTAAGGCTGAAGTTGTCTTTACCCACGGTTCACAAGACTGGAATGTAAAACCACTTCATGTCTATCAAATGTTCAATGCTCTTCCAAGCAATATTAAGAAACATCTCTTTTATCATAACGGTGCCCATGTTTATATGAACAACTGGCAGTCTATTGATTTCCGTGAATCCATGAATGCTCTTTGGACGCAGAAATTATTGGGGCAGGAAACTGATTATCAACTTCCAAGAGTCGTTTGGCAAGACAATACTGCTCCTCAAACTTGGCTGTCACTTGAAGATTTTGGAAATCAAACTGACCATAAAACTTTCTCTTTAGGTACTGAGGAAGCTGTCATTGAAAATCATTACCAAGATTCTGACTTCGAACGATTTGGAAAGACTTACCAAACTTTTAATAATGAATTGTATCAAGGTAAGGTGAATCAGATTACCATTGATCTTCCAGTGACTGAAGATCTTCATATCAATGGTCGTGTTAAACTAAACCTTCGTCTCAAGTCAAGTACCAATAAAGGTCTTCTCTCTGCTCAACTTCTCGAACTTGGTCAAAAGAAATACCTTCAACCTTATCCTGGAGTCTTGGCTGCTCGTACTATTGATAATGGTCGTTACCATATGCTGGAAAACCTTTGCGAACTACCATTTAGCCCAAATGCACAGCGTGTTATCACCAAAGGCTACCTCAATCTCCAAAATCGTCATGATTTATTGAAAATTGAAGAAGTTAAGCCAGATGAATGGATGGAATTCCAATTTGAACTCCAACCAACAATTTACAAACTAAAAAAAGACGATACAATCCGACTAGTTCTTTATACTACTGACTTTGAGATTACTATCCGTGACAATACAGACTATCAATTAACTGTGGACCTTTCACAATCTAGTCTAGAAATTCCTTATCAAAAATAGTCAGTAAACTATAAAACCCGTGATACGAATATCACGGGTTCTTTTATTCTTATTTTTTTTCTTCGGCTTGTTTCTTCATTCTCGCAAGTCTCAATGAACGATTTGGATTGAGGCGATTAAAAAGTTCTTCTAATTTCTTTTCATTCCAGACGTCTGCTGCAGAAACAAAATTTCCGTCAGCATCTCGGAAAGATATTGGTTTATCACCCATAGCTATCTCCTAGTCTACAAATTCAAACTCAAATTTTCCAATACGGACAAGGTCGCCGTCCTTAGCACCACGAGCACGAAGAGCTTCATCAACTCCCATACCACGCAACTGACGCGCAAATTTCATGACAGACTCATCACGGTCAAAGTTAGTCATATTAAAGAGTTTCATGAGTTTTTCACCTGAAAGAACCCATGTTGCATCATCGTCACGACCAATCTCAAATGGTTTTTCTTCTTCATCAAAGCCATAATATGCTTCTTCTTCCATTTCTGATTCGTCATAAAGAAGGAATTCTGGCGTTTTATCAAGTAGCTCAGCCGTTGCGTCTAATAGAGGTGCAAGACCTTGCTTAGTCAAACCTGAAATTGGGAAGATTGGCGGTAATTCTTCAAATTCATCATAATTAGCAGCCAATTTTTTCTTGAACTCTTCAAGGTTTTCTTGACTCTCAGGCATATCCATCTTATTGGCAACAATAATCTGTGGACGCTCCATCAGACGAAGATTGTAAGATTCAAGTTCCTTATTGATTGCTAGATAGTCCTCATAAGGATCACGTCCTTCGCTAGCTGACATATCAATGATATGCAGGATAACACGAGTACGCTCGATATGGCGCAAGAACTGAGTTCCTAGTCCAACACCTTGGCTAGCACCTTCAATC
>CAJPKC010000348.1 GCA_905370255.1 Streptococcus oralis | reverse complement strand
GTTTTAAAGCCTGTTCCCATTTTGCGCATAGACACTGATATTGAATCAGTGCTAAACGATGTTCTTGATTGTCAGGATTTGAACGTACAAGCTCAATCATCTCTGATAATTTAGTCTTCAAATCCATTTCAATGATTCCTTATTTAATTTATAAAGATGAATAATAGAAGTTAAAAACAAGATTAATTTTTCAGTTAAGTAGTGCCGTCTGAAAAGTGAAAAAATTTATGTATAAAGCCTGACTTAAAAACAAACGCCTTTTAAGTCAGGCTTTTTTACTTAAATCTACATATCAATTATGCAGATTTGTTTTCTTTGATATTGAAGGCCATTTGAACTTCAGCGCCTTTAGAACCTTTATCGGTTTGTTCCCAATATTGGTTTTTCACTTTTGCAGCTTGGAATGAATAACGCATTTTCAGCGCATCATTGTCTTGTACGCCAATGAATTTCACACCGGTTACTAAGACATCTTCCAATGTGGTGCGTGAGTATTCAATTTGTTCACCACCAGCTTTACATACAGAAATTTCTACTTTGCTCAAGTGTTGGCCGGTAGCGCAGTTTTTCAAAATGGTTGGAGCTGCTTTATCGATAGCAGCAACTACAGTTAAGTCATTGAAATTGACTTTACCGGCACCACCACCACCACCGCTGGTCATTGAACCAGGTTGCTCAGCACCCCAGTCAAAACTTTCGATGTTAGTCCAGTCTTTATGGTTAGAATCTTTTGATTCGCCATTTACACCTTCGACTTTCATGAACATATCAATAGCCATTTTTTACTCTCCTAGTTAAAAAATACAAGCGATTTAACAACAGGGCACTAAAATACCCAACTAAATAAACTAAGCCTGACTATTCTTGTTTAGTCGAAGGCAATTTGGAAACTAAGCGTAGAGAAACAGTAAGTCCCTCAAGTTGGTAGTGAGGACGCAGGAAGAATTTAGAAGTATAGTATCCTGGATTATCTTCTACTTCTTCTACAACTACCTCAGCAGCAGCCAATGGTTTACGGGCTTTTGTTTCTTGGGTGGAGTTGGCAGGGTCTCCATCTACATAATTCATAATCCATTCGTTTAACCAACGTTCCATGTCATCACGTTCACGGAATGAGCCAACTTTGTCACGAACAATACATTTTAAATAGTGTGCGAAACGGCAGCATGCGAATAAATAAGGCAAGCGAGCAGATAAACGTGCATTGGCAGTAGCATCTGGATCGTAATATTCAGATGGTTTATGCAAAGATTGCGCACCGATAAATGCAGCTAAATCCGTGTTCTTACGATGGATTAATGGCATAAAGCCCAATGCAGCCAATTCTGCCTCACGGCGGTCGCTAATGGCGATTTCTGTTGGACATTTCATGTCTACACCACCATCATCGGTTGGGAATGTGTGGCAGGGAAGATTTTCAACGATACCGCCTGATTCCACACCGCGAATAGCGGTACACCAGCCATAGTATTTAAATGAGCGGTTAATATTTACTGCCATTGACTAAGCAGCATTGGCCCAAGTATATTTGTTGTGATCTGCACCTTCTGTTTCTTCTTCGAAGTCAAATTCGTCTACAGGGTTTGTTGTGGCACCATAAGGCAGGCGAGACAGGAAACGAGGTAGGGCTAAACCGATATAACGTGAATCTTCGGATTCACGCAGGCTTCTCCATGGAGCATATTCGGCATTTTGGAAAATTTTACTTAAGTCACGCGGATTAGCTAACTCTTGCCAAGACTCCATTTGCATTAATTTGGGAGATGCACCAGCAATAAATGGACAGTGTGCAGCCGCTGCAATCTTCTCAAGACTATTGAGCATTTCCACATCAGGGGCAGAGTGATCAAAATAATAGTCACCTACTAAACAACCAAAGGGTTCACCGCCAAATTGGCCGTATTCTTCCTCATAAATACGTTTAAAGAGTGGACTTTGATCCCAAGCTGTACCTTTAAAGCGTTTTAAATTACGAGCAACCTCTTTTTTAGAAATAGGTAATACTTTGATTTTCAGTAAAGTATCTGTTTCGGTGTTGGTCACTAAATGATGCAGGCCACGCCATTCACCTTCAAGCTTTTGAAAGTCCTCATGATGCAAGATCAAGTTAATTTGTTCAGAAAGCTTTCTGTCAATTTCGGCAATAATTGCTTCAATGGTTTGATAGGTATCATCTGAAATGGTGACGGCATTTTGTAAGGCCTGCTGAGCCAATGTTGCGACTGCATTAGTTACAGCGCTTTTAGCTTCTTCCGTTTTAGGTTTGAATTCTTTTTGAAGCAGCTGTTCAAATTCATTGGTTGCAAACACATGTTGCGAACTGCCATTTCCTAGGGTATCTAATTGTTTTTCAGCCATGATTTACTTTCACTTCTAGTTTTATTAGAGATTATTGTTCATCTTTGGATGTTGATTTGGGTGCGGCTGCAAGACTTTTTAGTAATTCGCTGTCTCCTAAGACTTTTCCAATTAGTTCTTCAGCCCCACTTTTACCATCCATATATGAGAGTAAATTTTCTCTTTCTTTCTTTTTCTTTCTCTCTCTCTTTCTTTCTTTCTTTCTTTCTTTCTTTCTTTCTTTCTTTCTTCTTTCTTTCTTTCTTTCTTTCTTTCTTTCTTTCTTTCTTTCTTTCTTTCTTCTTTCTTTCTTTCTTCTTTCTTTCTTTCTTTCTCTTTCTTTCTTTCTTTCTTTCTTCTTTTTTTCTCTTTCTTTCTTTCTTTCTTTTTCTTTCTTTCTTCTTCCTTACTTCCTTCTG
>CAJPKC010000347.1 GCA_905370255.1 Streptococcus oralis | reverse complement strand
AGATTATAGACATCTAATTCCACATCTGTATCGTAAACTTTTTCTAGCTTGTCAATGATTTGATTTCCTAATGCTAAAGCACGGTCATTAATCTTGATGTCTTCTCTCATTGCATTCCCTCCATTTTTTGACTGCTCCTATTTTCTCATAATTCTGACAATTTGGCAAGTTTTTCCCAATCAAGACGTGATCCGCCATAAAAACGAAAGCCTAGAGATTGCCATAGTTGGGCCAAACTATCCAAAGATCTAATAAGCTAGAGTAAGACGATATTGCCATAGGTTAGAGAGAGAAGCTTAGAGAATGAATTATTTTCTAAGAAGTACTTTCTAAAAAGAAAAAGTAGAGAACGGTCATCTCTACTTTTTAAATATTATTTTGACTTCACAGGCTTATCTGCCAAGGCCTTGATAGCTGATGCTATCGTTTCTGCGTAGAGCTTAGCACCCTCTTCTAATTTGGTACTATCACTTCCAAAGTGAACCTGGTCCGTTCCTTTCCAGATGTCTGGATGATCTTTAGATACCTGATTCCAGTCTGCAACCTCAATGTAAGGATACTTTTGAGCTACTTCACGCACATAGCTAGCATACTGTTCTACATAAGGCTGAGTTGCTTGAGTTGTATCACCCTCATAAGGTGTCACAAGTACAAGTTGATGCCCCTTAGGTAGATTTGTAATCAAAGAATCGATATCAGCCTTATAATCCTCAGGGTTATTCACTCCAGTAGCAATAACAACTATTTTAGGGAGGACTTTATTCTGACTGTGGTTGAGCATAATAGCATTGGCTTGCTTGGTATTTCTGCTTACTTGACCATCTGTCTGAGCGTCTGGTAGAACCTCTTTAAGTCCAGGTGTTGCACGCAAGGTTACAGAATCTCCGATAATGGATACACCGTCAGATATATTGTAGCGACTTACTTCTGCTTGATCGGCCATAGTTTTTGTTCGAGTGATATTAGTTTGAGCTTGATTAAGGCCAGTAACCATCAAATCCGTTTCAAAAGCACCTACTTGTGGAGCTATCAGAATCACAACCAAGGTAATCAAACTAAGAACTCCAACACTACCAGTAAAGATTGGTTTGATGTGAGGAATTTCTTCTGTCATTCGCAAGAGCTTGCTGGACTTCCCTGCAATAAAAGGTTCAATCACATAGAAAGAAAGGGTTGCGAAAAGATAAGTGAAGATAATCGTTAGAATCACTGCTAGTATATTTCCCACCAATTGAGAGAAAATAATATAAAACGGCCAGTGGAAAAGATAGACGGCATAGCTAGTGTCTGCTAAAAAACCGATAACCTTTGGTTCTTCGATTGTCGGAGTTTTCTCGTGCAACAGTCGTGCTGCAACAATCATCAGAAGCGCAGCTAAGCTTGCCAACAAGAAACCAAATAAATAAGCAAAAAGATAATTAAATTTTACAAAGAAGGTCAATAAGAGCAAGACTCCTAGACCCGCCCCAAAGACTAGTAAGGTTTGTCTCAAATCCAAGATTCTATTCAAACGTTTGAGAAGAGGCGTTACATGACGAACACCTACCAAGGTCGCAAGCACACTTCCTAAGAAGAATGGATAAACATGAGTCAAAGTTGAGAAGTAGAGTGTTGAGTAGGAGCTAACGATAAAGCTACCAATAAACATAGAAAGGAAGCTAATCATAAAGGTCGCTGAGGAAAGTAGGAAAATCATTCCTCGTAGTTGTCCACTTGTTTTTGCTCGTTTGGACAAGAACCAGACTGCTAAGCCCCACAAGATATAGTAATGAACTTCAACAGCTAAGCTCCAGTTGTGAACAAAGAGGTGAGGGATAAACTGAGATTCATAACTTCCTCCTGTCAACATTTCATAGAAGTTAGTCATAAAGCCTAGAACACCAGCAATCTGCCCACCAATTCCTGCCACATAATCTTGGCGAACCAAGAAGGTGAATGGCATGATGACAAGAATCATTAAAACAACTGGTGGAAAAATTCGATAGAAACGTCTTCTAAAAAATCCTAAGATATCAATCTTCCCTTTTTGTCCAAATTCTTCTAATAAAAGTGATGTGATCAGAAAACCTGAGAAGGTGAAGAAGACGTCAACCCCAAAGAAACCTCCTGGGAAAAGCGTCTGAAAGAAATGGTACAAGAGTACCAAAAGCAAACCTGTAATCCTAATTAAGGAAAACCATTTAATACGCATACGAGTTTATTCTCCATTCATTAGATTGGCAAAAAAGCCATCTAATTTTCAATCCATAATACCTTTATTCTATCAAAAAAAACAGAAAAATCCTAAGATAAAACTTAGGATTTTTAGCTGACATTAAGTTAAATTTAGAAATTACGTCCAGACTTGTTATAGCCATATTTTTCAACAAAATGCTCACGGAATTCCAAAAGATTATCATCCATGATAGCCTGACGAACCTGCTTCATGAGGTTGAGCAAGAAGTAAAGGTTATGGTAACTTGTCAAGCGGATACCAAAGGTTTCATCAGCCTTGAGCAAGTGACGAAGATAGGCACGGGTGTAGTTCTTACATGTGTAGCAATCACACTCAGGATCCAGTGGTGTAAAGTCCTCAGCAAACTGGGCATTTTTGACAACCAAACGTCCTTGGCTAGTCATACAAGTACCATTACGAGCGATACGCGTCGGCAAGACACAGTCAAACATATCTACCCCACGAATCACCCCATCAATCAAGCTATCTGGCGCTCCTACCCCCATCAAGTAACGAGGTTTATTTTCAGGAAGAAGTTGGGT
>CAJPKC010000346.1 GCA_905370255.1 Streptococcus oralis | reverse complement strand
GTTCCAGGAGCATAGAAGCTGAAGGCTCCCGTTGTCACATCCAATGTGGCTTTATTTGTCTTGTATTTATCTGCCAATTCTTTCGTACGTTTAAATAGGTTTGTTTTGAAAACTTCAGCAGAATCTTTTTTATTAGTTCCTTTATAAAGATTGTTTGAGAAATTATTTAAGTCAGTAGAGTAGCTGACCTCAACCTTGTCACCGTTAACCTTCAAACGCATGTCTAAGTCGTCAAAAATTGTTAAAAAGTATCCGAATTGTACTTCATCTATTTCGAATAAAGAGTATATAGATTGGATTGAATTACGAATGTCCGTTAGTTTCCATTCACCCTCAATATCGTTTACTTTCTTCGGTACTTCTGTTGTAGCAGCTGGTGAACTTTCAGAGTTGTTTGAGCCCTGAGAGCATCCAGAAATGACCAAAAATGAAAAGAGAGTCAGTAGAGCAAGGATGATTTTTTTACTATGTCTAAACATTGTTAGACCTCCTTAATAGAGTGATTCTAATATGATTAAATTATAGCGTTTACATTTTTGGTTTGCAACGGTTTTCACGAATTTTACAATGTTGCCCCGTAAGTTAACTGATTATTCAAAATGAGAAGTGTAAAAGTCTACTGCACGGATGGAGCAGTATTTGAGGTTCTTAAGGTATATTAAGTGAAATTCAGTCCCTTAAGTCTATTAAAATACGGAGAACCTTTGGGTAAAAGTTATGATAACCGCGACAAACAAGCAATGTGAATTAGAGCGGGTTAAAGTTTCCAACTTTTACCCGCTCTTTGAAGCTTGCTAGGGTTGAGACCTTAGGCTCAACCCGGTGTAGCAGTTATCATAACTATTACGAACCAAGGGTTCTAAAAGTATTTTAATAGAAATCAGTTTTGAATTTTCTTGAATTTCATTTGGTACACCAGATGTAAGTTTTGCTCCTTCATTGTACGCTCCACTTTTAGGCTCATCGTATCACCAACAATCTCATATTGATACTTTATCGGTTTTTCTTGATCAGTGATATACAGTGGGATGACTGCAAAAATATTTGGAACTTCCGGGAAGGTAATCGTTTGTGTTTTGGTATCTAGAACGCCATCTTTTAACACAGATTTAATCGTCGATGTTTGTTCATCCCAGTCAACCGTATGGTATTTGAGATTACCATATGTCGTTTTTGCTAAACCAACAATATAGTTAATCGCATTTTCTTTGTAGCTAAATTGTTTTTTGCCAATCACATCACCATATGCATCCAAGAATTTTGACATGTTTGCGGTGTATTCGAATGTAACTTTATTTCCTTGAATCTTGAGGACTGGAACGACGTCTTTAAGGGCCTCTGTTGCCTTTAATCGACTGGCCGCATCGTCGTATTGGAGCAGAAATACCTTATCAAGAGTATCTCTAAAGTCGACGGCTTGCCACGTTCCTTCCACATCCACAGCAGAAGGTTTTGGAGCTTCTGTTGTTGGAGTTTGACTTTGTGTTTGTTGTACTGGTTGTTGTTCGTTTCCACATCCTGCGATGAATAGTAGAGAGAAGAGTGAAACCATCCATAACGTAAATTTTTTCATGTTTGCCACTCCTTTCTTATTGTCCGCCTAATCGATTGAAACGAATACGCATATCTCGTGGATAGCCTTCTTGAAGTTCGCCTTCAATAAAGAGCGTCATTTGATTGCCGTCCACTGTGTAGTTATAAGTAATAGGTTTCAATGGGTCAATGCCAATTCCCATGACAAGTGCCTTTAAGAAAGTCGGTGTTTCAGGGAAGGTAATCGTATGTTTTTCCTTGTCAATTTCACCTGTTAAAGAGTAGTCATAGGACAAGTTTGCATCGTCGGTTGTCACCTTTGCGTGCTGATATTTTTTTACAGCTTCTTTGAACCCCTCAAAATTATTTTTCACATAGGTATCCATATCAGGAGAGTTCAGTTTAAGGCCCTTGTATTGATCCTCATAAATTTTTTTGACACTAAGATGATACTTCAATTCGGCCGTATTTTCATGAATATCGAGCATCATTTTTACGTCATTGAAGTCTTCTACTGCATATGCGGAAACAAGTGTATTTAAATTCATTGCCAAGAGAATCTTCTGCATCGTTAATGGTTGTTCAGTCCATTCCCATGATTCCTGTTGGGGTGTATTTTGTGCTTTAGACTCTGACGGTTGGTTCTGGCACCCTGCAACGAAGAGTAGTGTAGCACATGCCAATAATCCGAAAAGCATCTTCTTTGGCTTACCTAACATAGAGTTACCTCCTAAAAGTTGTTACTTCCATTTTATCATTAACTGGAATGATTATAAAGTTAAACTTTGATCGAGTGTCATTTGAACGGTGGGCATAATGAAAAAACTCGGATAATTCCACCGATTATTCAAAATGAAAAGAGCAAAAGATTTATTTAGCCTGTTCACTAACCGTTTGAGATTCTCAAGGCTTTTTATGTACAAAATAGCATTTATGTTTCTATTAAAATACGAAGGCGCTTCGGGGTATAGTCGTGATAACCGCGACAAACAAGCAATGTGAATTGGGAGTAAGACAGAAGAAACAATGGTTTTCTGTTTCTTCGTAGTCTTACCCCCGCAAGGACAAATAGGATTGACCAAACTACTTGATAGTGAAGGTCAATCCATTTGTCTACTGCGTCTGTATTGTCTAAGTTCATAATGTGATAATTACAAGCTTAGTAGGCGTGAGACCAAGGCTCACGCAGGTACAGCTATTCTATTTACTATAAATAAATCCAAAGG
>CAJPKC010000345.1 GCA_905370255.1 Streptococcus oralis | reverse complement strand
CGCTACTTGCATAAGATAAGGGAGAAATCCAGAAATACAGAGTCGAGACAAGCAAACTGACCAATACTTGAGTAAATAAAACCTCTAGAGATTGCTTGATTAAACGCGTATCAAAAATAGCTAAACCGAATCCCAGTCCAACAATCGGTGTCATAAGAGGGGAAATCAGCATGGCTCCAATAATGACAGCTGTTGAATTCATATTTAGACCTATAGAGGCAATAAAAATCGCACACATTAAAATTGCTGTATCTCTTAATCGAACATGAAGATCATCATATAATTTTTCACGGTATTCACGTGTTGAATAGTTTCCGGTCATTGGTTACTCCTTTTATTTCATATAATCTTGTTTCTGCAGAGACGATGGTAGAGAGATCTCTGTCCAATCTTACATATTTTTAATTCTCACCTGTCATTCTTTTGAAAATAATCCTTTAAATATCCATCAGTCCATCCTTGACATTATATCAAAAATTTTACAGTCTTTCTCTGAAGAACTCAATCAATTTGAAAGATAGTGAACGGAAAACATTCCAGTTACTTTTTTATTTGTTCTATCCTATTTTCTCACTACATAGAAATCTAAAGAAGAGCTTGAAAGATTTCTTCCAAGCTCTTAGCATTTCTTTTTACTCAATAAGTAGGTTCACTTCCGCAAACTTAATTCGCACGGTTGTTCCTTGACCAAGTTCAGATTCGATACGGATTTGATGTCCTAATTCTTGGCTGATTTTTTGGGTCAGGTAGAGACCAAGTCCAGATGACTGTTGGGTCATACGACCATTGTAACCTGAAAATCCGCGTTCAAAGACTCGAAGAACATCACTATTTTTAATGCCGATTCCTGTATCCTTAATACAAAGATCCTGACCGTCCATATAGATTTCAATTCCACCTTCATTAGTATACTTGAGGCTATTTGAAAGGATTTGTTCAATGACCACCAACAACCATTTTTTATCCGTCACAATGCTTCTATCCAAGTCATGCATATTAATACTTAGGCTTTTCTGGATAAAGAAAATGGCATATTTACGAATGACTTCCTTGACCAGATCTTCTATATTTTCTTTTTTCAAAACCAAATCATCATGGAAGCTTTCTAAGCGTAGGTATTGGAGAACGAGGTTGGTATAGGAATCAATCTTAAAAATTTCCTGTTCTAGCTGTTGCTTCAGTTGGCGATCTGCCACCTCACTCACTAGGAGTTTACTGGCCGCAATTGGTGTTTTTATCTGATGAACCCAGAGTGTATAGTAGTCCACCAAATCATTATAGCGGTTTTCAGCATCTGATTTCTTTTGATAGAGTTCAGATTCGCTTTTCTCTAATTTTTCAGTTAGAAGGACTTCCATTGGTGACTTAGCTTTTCTTTCGCCATAGAGCAATTCCTTACGATAACGTTGCAATTCTATCAAGAAATCAAATACCAAAAACAAAAATGTCAAAAATGTAGATAGAAAGAAGAAATAGTTAAAGTAGGGCCCTTGCTTATCAAACAAGATTTCAAAGAGAAAAAGCAAACCTGTAAGCGATAGAATAAAAGCAAAAAAACGGCTACGCGAACGGATATAAGCTAGAAAAAAACTTTTAAAATCAAGCATGTTTCAATCCGTACCCTATCCCTTTCTTGGTTTCGATAAAACCAATCAAACCTTCTTCCTCCAATTTCTTGCGCAAGCGGGCGACGTTTACGGACAAGGTATTATCATCGATAAAAAAGTCACTATTCCAGAGCTCCCGCATCAGGTCGTCACGTGCCACAATATTTCCCGCATGCTCAAATAAGACACGTAAAATCTGAAATTCATTCTTGGTTAAACTGATAGCTTTGCCATTGACATGCACATCCATAGACTTGGTATTGAGGATAACTCCAGCATACTCTAAGAGACTTTCATCCCGTCCAAACTCATAGGAACGACGCAATAAGCCCTGTACCTTGGCTAAAAGAACCTGCTGGTCAAAAGGCTTGGTTACAAAATCGTCAGCTCCCATATTAATAGCCATCACGATGTCCATAGCCTGGTCTCTTGAAGACAGAAACATAATAGGAACTTTGGAAATCTTGCGAATTTCCTGACACCAATGATAACCATTAAAGAGAGGCAATCCAATATCCATCAGGACCAGATGAGGCTCAGACTGAACAAATAGCGTCAGAACTTCCATAAAGTCTTCTACCATGACTACTTCAAAACCCCATTCGGAGAGCATTTTCCCAACTTGCTGACGGATTACTGGATCATCTTCTACTAGTAAAATCTTATGCATCTGCTCCTCCTTTTTTTATATTATAGCAAAATTCTTCTGACTACTAGCGAAATTGATGCAAATCTGATATGATAAAAGTTAAGAAAGGAATTCTCATGGCCAATATTTTTGACTATCTAACTGATGTTCAATACGATTCTTTTTATGATCTTCCCTTAAATGAACTGGATGTACTTGCTTTGACAGAGCTGACTTATCTTCCTTTTGATAACCTATTGGACCAGCCTGTCAATCGTTTAAGCGATGTCGCAACACGTGTCCCGCGAGAAAGCACCATGTTGACCAATAAAGAACGTCTCCAGCTCCTAGATCAGCTTGCCCAACACAAACGTTTTAAAAATACCAAGCTTTCTAACTTTGTCAACGATATTGATGTGGAACTTCAAAAGCAATTTGCTGCTATGACCTATCGCCTTCACTTAGATACTTATCTGATTGTCTTTCGTGGCACAGACGACAGTCTTATTGGCTGGAAGGAAGCTTTC
>CAJPKC010000344.1 GCA_905370255.1 Streptococcus oralis | reverse complement strand
AAGAAAGCAATATTTATTATGACTTGATCCCTTATTGTATCGAGGATATAGAATACCTTTGCCCAATGTGCATTGCAAACGGTCAAGCAGCTAAAAAATTTGATGCAGAATTTATCCAAGATGCCGAGTGGCAGGGTGAATTGGATCCAGAAAAGAATCAGCTGCTTTTTTGTCAGACCCCAGGCTACTCTAGTTGGCAGGGAGAATATTGGCTTTCTTGTTGCCAAGATTATTGTGCTTACTTGGGTACAGTTGGAACTCGAGAATTGAAGGATATGGGAATCGCTGAGCAAGTCTTGGCAGACTATGAAGCGCGTGAAGAATATCAAGAGGTAGAAGACTACTTGGTCAAAGACGGGCCTATCTGTGGTTACCTTTTCAGATGCCTCCATTGTCAAAAATACCAGATCTGGGTTGATGCAGATTAAATCGAAATGTGATTATCTATGAAAATTAAAGAGAAGACTATGGAAGAACTAGAATTATTCGAAGCTGCCTCCAAAGATTTATGTGATACTATGCAGGGATTTAAAGACAATCTATCTGCTCAATTTCCCCTATTAGATAGTGATAACTGGCAGTATGATAAGGGATCGATAAAAGTTTGTAAGGCTGATGAGTCAGGATTCAAAAAAAGATGTAGGGTCGGAATCAGCTACAACTTGAAAGTCTCCCTATTAAACGAAGATGCCGAGCAAATCTGGTTACTGTTTAAAGACTGGTTCAATACTAGCAGATTGGGTCAAGTTGAAAGAAATCCTAATAATGAGGATTTGGGAAGATATGTCTTTTCAGCAAGTTCCTCTCTAGGTGATCAGGTAGATTGTTCAATTTATTTACCTAATGAGTGGAATATCCCTCAGATTAGCTTTTCAGGCTATTTAACAGCTCGTTATAGGGCTTGTGAACTTGATAAATTGCGAGAATAAGAAGGAGGTTTTTAGGATGAGAAAGATTGATTGGGACAAGATAAAAACTCGCTTAGATGCCTTGCTGGTCATTGATGAGTATCTAACAGATCCGAGTGAGGATTGGCTCAGACTCGTGATTAAGACTGAGGAAGACTATGGAGTCCGCTACCTTATTGACGATTGCTCTGGTGATTCTCTAGATGTGATTTTGACTGATAAAATGATCCTTATAAAAGGCTTTGATCATGAAAATAGTTTAAGCCAGTTTGCTGCTGACGAGTGGAATCAAGATATCATCGATAGTTTTTATAAAGGACTGGATGAAAAGTATCTCTCACTTTATTCAGAAGAACAAAAAGATGAAACAACCTTCTTTATCTGGTATGACGGTCACGCGCATCAACAGACTTACCAAGATCAGGATGGCGGAGAATGGTTGCTTTCTTACCTTTTTGATAGCTTTGAGAGATTTCATGAGTTTGTGACTGACTATTATGAAATTACCGTAGATAAAGATTTACTTAGGAAACTCTACATGGATGGACGACTTTCAGACATAGAAGTAAAACAATTAATCCAGGAGAGTTAAGAGAGTAATCATGAGAGTGAACTATAAAAATACCCCTGAAAACTATCGAGCTATGGCGGAAATAATCATCCCACCCTTGCTTAATTTACTCAAAAGTTTAACCTTGTTAGAAGAGGAAATTTTTGAGCGTAACAGAGCACTGGATAAGGAAAAAGAAGCCCTTGCCATCCCAGCAAATCAAGTTCATCCCAAGTGGAATGAACTTATGGATGACTATTTTCAGAGGCAAATGCAACTTCTAACTGGACGAGTGACCCAAAAATACTTGGAAGGAGGAGTTCGAAATTCTTATGGCTCCCCAAGTGAGTATAACTATGTTCAAACGAATGATTTTTCTGTAGATTTTATCATGACAAAAGCTGAAGAAGCAAGAGTCATCATTCATTATCAAGAAGCTTTAGAAATGAAGCATCAGTTTGTACTTAGATTGGTGGATGGAAATTGGCTACTTGATGAGAAATTCTACGGTTTTGAAGATGAGGGAACTTGGTATCTTGACTCACTTTGACCAGGATAGCTTTGCTTCCCAACTGATATGAAAAAAAGGAGAAGTCCTATGAATTTTTTAAAAAATCTATTTACTAGTAAGAAAGAAAAGTCAGAGAAGAAAAAACAACTGATCTTGTCCATGCCCCTCTTCAAAGGCAAGCAGGCTTATTCTTTAGACCAGGTCGTTCAGGAATTGAAATCTCACTGGGGGCTTGAAATTTCTGAAGTTTCTGGGGATGATTCTAGTGCAACCTTTGTGATTGATGGTGCTCTCGTTGCGCTGGCTTTAATGGATTTGCCTATCCCAAGTCAAGAATTTGAAGAATTGTATGCCTATTCTTACCTCTGGCAGGATGTTGAGAAGGAAACACAGGAGCACACACAACACGCCATTGTTTCTATTTTGTCTGACAATCTTTCGCCAGTAGAAACTTATTCCCTATTAACTAAAGTCAATGCCTCTATCCTAAAAACAAGTCAATCAGCTATTGGTATTTATCAGGGTTCTACCACCTTGCTCTTGCCCAAAGATCTTTATCTAGACCTGGCTGACCTTTTGAAAGAAGAAATGCTTCCCCTTCAACTCTGGATTTATATGGGAATTATAAATGTTATTACCTTTTTAGCCTTTGCTATAGATAAGATAAACGCAGTAAAGGGCAAGAGACGAATAAAGATACTTACCTTGCTTGGACTCGCCTTTGTAGGAGGCTCGCTAGGTGCCCTGCTTGGAATGTATACATTAAGGCATAAGACGAAGGTAAATTATTTTACTGTAG
>CAJPKC010000343.1 GCA_905370255.1 Streptococcus oralis | reverse complement strand
GTGCTTCTATCTGGGACGAGGTCAAGGACCGTCTGCATGATTCCGCTATCGGTCTTTCCGGTGGTCAGCAGCAACGGGTCTGTGTGGCACGCGTGCTAGCCACTAGTCCTAAGATTATTCTCTTGGACGAGCCGACATCAGCCTTGGATCCAATCTCAGCTGGGAAAATCGAGGAAACCCTCTACAGTTTGAAAGACAAATATACCATGCTTTTAGTCACTCGCTCCATGCAGCAGGCGTCTCGGATTTCTGAAAAGACCGGCTTCTTCCTTGGCGGAGACTTGATTGAATTTAATGAAACCAAGAAGATGTTCCTCAATCCAGCCCATAAAGAGACCGAAGATTACATTACTGGTAAATTCGGATAACAGAAAGGAATCTTATGCTTAGAGTACAATTTGAAGAAGATTTAGAAAAACTTCATAATCAATTCTACGCGATGGGAAACGAAGTCCTATCGCAGATTAATCGGACGGTGCGTGCCTTTGTTACACATGACCGTGAACTGGCTCGTCAGGTCATTGAAGACGATGCTGAAGTTAATGAATACGAAGTGAAACTGGAGAAGAAATCTCTTGAAATCATCGCCTTGCAGCAACCTGTGTCTCAGGATTTGCGAACCGTTATCACCGTGCTGAAAGCCAGCAGTGACTTGGAACGCATGGGCGACCACGCCGTATCTATCGCTAAAGCTACTGTTCGGATGAAGGGAGAAGTCCGCATCGAGTCCGTAGAGGATGCTATCAGCAAGATGGGGCGTGATGTTAAGAATTTCGTCGAAGAAACCCTAAACGTCTACCTCAATGGAAATGTAGACCAAGCTTATGCTGTAGCAGCACTAGATGAGAAAATCAACCAATACTTTGATGATATTCGCGATCTTGCTACAGAGGAAATCAAACAAAATCCTGAGCTGATTGTAACAGGCCGCGACTATTTCCAAGTTATCTCTTACTTGGAACGAATCGGCGACTATGCCAAGAATATCTGTGAATGGGTTGTTTACTTTGAAACAGGTAAAATTATTGAGTTGTAATCATCAAAAGATGCGATTTGTTTCGTGTCTTTTTTTATATTCATGATTATGCTGAAGTATCCTGTTTTTCATTGGAAGTTGAGTCCGACTATGTTACACTATAAGAATATAAAAGATGTAATGTATTTTCATAATGAAGAATTTAGGAGAGACTGATGAAGAAAAAACTTTTTACGACACTTGCTCTTATTCTTGTTTTGGTATCAGGCGGAATCTATATATACAACAAACTAACCAAACCTAACTTTAGCCCCAAAACAACCAAGCTCTATCAGCGAGGCTTTAGATTCTTAGAAGAGCAAATTGGCACTTATATTAAGGAAAAATATTCAGGTATTGAAAAAATTGAATTTTCTCCAATTTATGTGACTGGAGATGAGGATTCTTCTATGTTGAACGCCTATGTACGTCCGACAATCTATGATAAATATGGGAATAAGGCTACTTTGGGTACACAAATAAAAAAATATGTCCCAAATAGTTTTGGGATTGAAGCAGTTCTTGTTCTTGATTTTGATTGGAGTGGTAATGAAGTAATTGAGTTGTTAGATTCAGAAGATAATAGTATTGATGTCTCAAATGCTAAAGAACTCCCTGAAGAAGCAAAACTAACAGATGCAAAAAGTATAGATATAAATATTCAAATGTTAGTAGAAGACGGTCAGTTAAAGGATGTTATTAAGGATGAAAAAGGAAGTCCAGAAGCTGAAATCATTTACAATGTTAAGCTAAGCAAAGAGGAAGGATGATGTGGCGTGAACTAAGCGACAAAGACAACTCTTTTCTTAGGTAGTTGAGGATAGAAGTTTGCCAAAAATAATGAAAAATACTTAATATGACAATACTAAGGTATTATGCTATTCTATTAGAAAAGAACTATGAAAACGCGTTATAATGGAGGTATATTAGTGAAAAAAAAGATTATTATTGCTTTAACAATTCTGTTCATTATAATTTCAGGAGGCATATATATGTCTAACAAATTGCCAACACCTAACCTTAGCCCCAAAACAGCCAAACTCTATCAGCATGGCTTTCGACTATTAGAAGAACAATATGGAACCTATTTCAAAGAACACTATAAAGGTATTGAAAAGATTGAGTTTTCCCCAATCTACATTACTGAGGAAGGGTCAACTTTCTCAAATGCCTATGTACGTCCGACGATTTATGATAAATATGGTAATAAAGCAACATTAGGAACAACAATAAAGAACTACACACCTAATAGCTATGGTTTGGTTACTCATATAGTTCTTGATTTTGATGGTTCAGGAAATAATGTTATAGAATTAATGGACTCAGAAGGTAATGACATTGATGTTTCAAATGCAAAACATTTGCCAGACGAAGCAAAGCTCACGAAGGCTAGAAGTACAGATGAAAATATTTCTTTATTGGTTGAAGACAGTCAGTTAAAGGATGTTGTTAAGGATGAAAAAGGAAGCCCAGAAGCTGAAATCATTTACAATGTTAAGCTAAGTAAAGAGGAAGAATGATGTGGCACTAACTGGGGAATGTGATAGTTTTCCTAGCTATTTGAATGGGAACCTTTCTTCTATTATCATAAACCAAACGGACAGGTTATTCCCCTGTCTTTTTGTTTGCATTTATTCTGCAACGAAATCTTTTAAATATGATACAATAATAACAGATTATAAACGGACAAGGGCGGCAGAGTAATCTTGCCATGTTGTTCGCTAGATGAGGAGAAGCTGATGCAAGCAGTTAAACATTTTATT
>CAJPKC010000342.1 GCA_905370255.1 Streptococcus oralis | reverse complement strand
ACAACGAAGCAGTCATCGATGCTTACTTCACCAAGTACGACACCCAAATCGTGCGTTGGGATGTAGCAACCGTCGTAGCCGAAATCGAAGCAGCTCTGCAAGTCCAAGAAGACCTCTACAACCAGGCACGTGCACAAATGAAGGCTGAACGTAAAGCCGAACGCAAGGCTAAACTTGAAGAATTCAAGGCAAATGTCAAAGCAAAATTTGACAAATTGAAAGCCTAACGTCTAAGCGTCTCATAAATTTAAATGTGACTGAGACGCCATTTAAAATTTATGTGCGTCGGATTCTCACAGTTAAATAATTGCGTTGACAAAGCCGTTACAGCCGTTCTTCCATTCTTTGAAAAGAATGTTTAATAGACAAGAAATCTGGACTAGTATTGGTCTGGATTTTTTTGTGAATATAGAGGTCATAGCTTTTTGACTATGCTTCGTTATAATTAGAAAAATTTTAAGTTTTATCAAGATGAAATCAGTCAGACGAAGACATCCCGAATTAGCACCAGCATCACCACACAAACTAAGACATACTGGTGCTACTCTTGCTAAACAAGCAGGTGTTTCTCTTGAAGCCTTCTCAGAAGCTCTTACTCATAGTGATAAAGAGATTACAAAAACTTACGTTAATATCAAAGATAAAGTCAATCAGACTGTAGGTGATATTGCTTTTCGTAGTTTAAAAAATTGATGGGGTGAATATGGGGTGAATTTTGGGGTGAACTTTGGTTATTTGAACAAAAAAGACATCCAAGAGAAAATTCTTGAATGTCTGTAAACGTTGATAGTATCGTATTGATTAACGTTTTGAGAATTGTGATGCTTTACGAGCTTTCTTAAGACCTGGTTTGAACATCTCGTATTTGAATGAATTTCAATATATGCTTAATATCAATGTTTCCCCACGTTTTAAGAAAGAAATATTTCATCTAATTTGAATAACTTTCAATTGAATGGTGTGAATTTCACCCTAAAAATACACAAATTGAGCTAGATTTTACCAAAAAGTTCACACCATTTGAATTGTTATTGTTTTGTACATTTGATATACGGAGTGCATTATAAATTATCGCAAATATTTCTCAATATACTCTATGAAGATAAAAGGTTCTATATCCTTGGAACGGAGACCTTTAGATAGAGCATGACATTGTTTTGCTGTACCTTTTCCTGGTCGATGGTAAAATGTTCTAATCCCTTGAAGGAATATTCCTAAACGCGAATGACGTTCCGAAGGCATCATCTCATCTAAATATCTGTCAACAGCTAAAGCGAATATGTTCCCGTAATACCTATCATCGTCAAACCTTGTTCTAGTCATATAATCTTGAATGTCATAAAGCATGGATTTCATATTTCGATAATTGGGTGCTCCCACCAATGCTCGACTAGCTCTTTTTATACCATCAACATAACTATAAGCATCGTTTAATGTACCAAAATCCCAAAACCTTTTAGAATCAAAATACTTATACTCTATGTCTAGTTGTGATTTTAATATTCGTAAAATGGACAGAGCTGTACTGTCATCATTATTTTTTATTGCAACATAAGCTTCTTCAACTCCAATATTATAAAAATCAATGTGCTGATTAATTTCAGAACCTAGAATACCTGTAATATCAAATTGCAATTTATCTTGATTTAAACTAATCATATATACCGTCTTTCTATAAAATCTTCAAAAGAAAATTTCTCATTATTGTTGCTTAATAATCTATTGATTTCATCAATATAAATTGTCTGATTATCAATAATAATAACCTTTGATTTTGCTCTAGTAATTGCAACATAATGATCTTCAAATTTCAACCCTTGTTTTCGATCAATCAAATATTCTACAAAAATTACTACAGTATCTGCAGCTAAACCTTTTGAACTATGAGTAGTCATTAATAAATTATTTTTCAATGAACTAGTATCAAATAACTTTCTATTCTCATCATCAATTAAAACGTCAAGTAATATTTGACTTTCTAATTTATCTCCAAACTGTGTAATTGATATACCTAGGTATGAAGCTATATCTTCGATAAGTAAGCGCTCAGGATTTTGACGCAAGTTTTTCAATTTTTTTAATAATCCTCTCCTAAAATCATCATTATAATCAGGAAAAAGATTGTTTAATACATCATACTCAGAAAAGTCTTCAACAAAATAATATTGAGCCAAAGATTGTAAAAAAATACTATTGGTACACTCTATAAAAGGATTTTTTCTGACATAATCAAATTGGTTTGGGAATATTCTACCTAGTTGTGTTGCTGTTTCAAAAATATGTTGATTATTTCCAATTAAAAAATAATTTTGCTCATTCAAATTTATGTCGCCATTCTCTATTAAGAATCTGATAATATCTTCTTTTAAAGAATACTGCTCAGCCTTTAAATATAAAATAGATCCTAATTTATTAATAAAATTTATTTGTACCCCTGGAGTTAGGGCTAATGAAAAATCTACAATTTTAGGTAAACTCCTAAAATTACCAATAAACCTCTCTTTTTTAAAATTATTATCGTTTTCCCATAAATTTTTAATATACCTAGGAGAAGCCCCTCTCCATTGATAAATTGACTGTTTATCATCTCCTACAATAAATAAACGAATCCCTAATTCAGCTTTCAAGTACATGAATAGATCATTCATAGATTGATCACAATCCTGAAACTCATCAATATAAAGTGAATTAAATTTATATTTTAGATACTCTGATGCCGACTTAGTGTGTATTAGAATATCTAAAGCAACTTCACATTTAAAATTCTTACCTAGCTGAGC
>CAJPKC010000341.1 GCA_905370255.1 Streptococcus oralis | reverse complement strand
G
Organism: Streptococcus oralis; assembly: GCA_905370255.1. The sequence continues at coordinate 2,787 of CAJPKC010000341.1, read as the reverse complement.
TATTGATTATGCTGCTTTAACGCCTCATGAATTGAGTGAGGTTGCTTTCCAAAAAGTGAGAGAGTACACAGAAACACCAGAACGGTTAGAAGAGTATCTGAATTTTATGAGTAAGTTTCCAGAGCTCTCACCTAGAAATGTCGCTTTGATTCAGGAACAGTGGCCAGGAGCGAGTGCAGTCGCAACCTATAATCAATGGCAATCGATGGGGGAAGTTCTTGGGATTACTTCAGATCAGGTATTTGAAACTAGAAATACCTATACCAATAAAAAAACAGGTCGAACAAGAGAAGTTGTCCATAACAATCTTTCGGTTAATACAGGAGAAAAATCACATATTACCTTGTTTAGACCTATGATGGTTGAGATGATTCCTGTATTGGATGAAAATGGAAATCAGGTAAAAAATGGAAAAGGCAATCCAAAATATAAAAGACTTTCTGAAGCGACACCTGAAGAAAAGGCATTAAAGAAAGAAGGAAAATTGAAATCTCGCTTCTTCCAGGAAAGAGATTCAAATACAGGCTTAGCTAAATTCGCTACGTATAAAGTATTTGAGTTATCTCAAACAACCTTGAAGCCTGAATTTTATCCAAAAGCGATGCCAAATCGTCACTATGACTTTAATATGGATCATATTCGTACAAAAGAGGTACTTGAAGGGCTTTCAGACTATGCTAAGGGTATTGGGGTAACAATCTATCAAGACGATGCAAAAGAGTTGAGAAGTGCGAAAGGATCTTTTTATCCAGATGAACAAAAGATACTTTTGAATCCAGATAATACTCCTGGAGAAGTGGTTGCAACCACTATTCACGAGTTGGCGCATGCTAGTCTACATAATCCTAAATTTGCTAACTCGTATAAGGAAGATGTCTCAAAAGATCGTAGAGAACTTGAAGCTGAGATGACAAGTTATCTCGTTTCTAAGCACTTTGGGTTAGATACCTCTGAGAAAGCCATTCGCTATATGGCAATTTGGACTGATAATTTGACCTCTCTTGATGATCAACAACTAGCGCAATCTATGAAACGGATTCCTGGAACAGTATCTAAGATTGTAAAAAGTGTTGAACAACATACAAAGCCTTATCAGTTAAACAGACAGGTGGTACAAAATCAAAATTTTATCCAAAGCCCAAAGAAGGGGCTTAAAGTCTAGAAAGAGCGCTCTTTAAGAGCCTCTTTTTTGTATATAAAGTTATATAACTTTTTGTGCTGTTTTTTGATATCAACTCACTTTATTATTTGTCAATGTCCCTTTACAAAATATTTTTTAATTATAGCTTACAATGACAGAAAATGAAGTAGAAGGAGAATGATATGGTTATAGTTATTCTGGCTGAAAAAGAGAAACAGGCAGAAGCTTACGCTACAGCTTTGGGACAATTTAGAAAAAAGAAAGGTGTCTATGTCATTAGGCAGTCACCCTATTTTCCAGTTGAAGTACATGTGGTGGCTGCTGAAGGGCACCTATTTGACTATAGTGAACCAGACAATTGGTCGCTTGATAAATTACCTCTTACAAATGTTTCATTTAAGCAACATCTGAAAGAGGACAAGGATTCGAGAGAAAAATTTAAGAGAATCTATGATGAAGTGGTAGCAGCGGATCAAGTGCTTATTGGGACGGATGCTGATAGAGAAGGAGAGCGGATTGCGTACTCTATTTTATCGCATATACCAGGAGGCAAGGAGAAAATTTGGAAACGTCTTTGGGCAAGCTCCATGACAAAGAAAACTCTTCAAAAAGCTCTTCAGGAATTGAAGGAACCTTCAGAAACCTATAATTACTATTTAGAAGCTGAAGCACGTGCACAAAGCGATTGGTTGGTAGGCATGAATTTATCACCTCTTGCAACGATTGATCTTCAAGCAAGAGGGCAACTCCCTCGAACAAAAGGTAGCCATCTATCTGTTGGCCGAGTTCAAACACCAGCGGTCAGACTAGTTTGTGAGAATGATTTAGAGATTCGCAACTTTACTCCAGAAAAATATTGGAAGCTTCAGTTGGAGGATAAGAAAAATGGGGTATTTTTCACCACAAAAGACAAAACTAAGGATAGTGAGGTTATTTTGGCCTCTTCAAGGGGATTATCAACTACCTCTGTTGTTTCTTCAGTTGAGGTAGAAAATCATCAGAAATCAGCTCCACAACTATTTACCTTGTCTCAATTACAAAGTTTTGCAGCAAGCGCCTGGAAATTTGACTCAAGTAAAACAGAGAGTATTGTAGAGAGACTGTATTTGAAAGGTTTTCTCTCCTATACACGACCAGACTCAGAATACATCAGTCACTTTGAATTTGATGATTTAAAAGAAAATCTATCTGCCTATCAAAGAGCTATTAATTGTCATTTTCAGCCAGCGTTTTTGGAGCCTAGAGAAAATTATGTTAATGATGAAAAAGTGTCTGGTACGAGCCACTCAGCCTTGATTCCGACTGAAAGAATTCCAAACCTTTCAAATTTTAAAACTGACCAACGACTGATTTATGAAGCAGTGGTGAAGCAGGCAATCTTGATGTTTGCGGATGATTGTTATTATTCAACCAAAACAATTGAAGTAGAAAATAATGGTCTTGTTTTTAAAACAAAGGGTAGAACGCTTCATAAATTAGGATGGGCTGAATGGAGTTATCGAAAGGTACGAGGTTCTGTTGAAGTTCCTGATTATCAAGTAGAAGATAGAATTGAGACACAAGTTCAGATTGCAGGGGGTGAAACAAAACCACCTAAACGATTAACTGAAAGCCAATTGATTGGCCAAATATTTCCTAAATATGGC
>CAJPKC010000340.1 GCA_905370255.1 Streptococcus oralis | reverse complement strand
GAAGGTGAGTATGATATTTTAGTCACAACCAACATTATTGAAACAGGAGTGGATATTCCCAATGCTAATACCCTCTTTATTGAAAATGCCGACCATATGGGCTTGTCTACCCTTTACCAATTGCGAGGACGGGTTGGACGAAGCAATCGCATTGCCTATGCCTATTTGATGTACCGGCCGGACAAAACCTTGACAGAAGTTTCTGAAAAGCGTCTTGAAGCTATTAAAGGATTCACTGAATTGGGATCTGGTTTTAAGATTGCTATGCGAGATTTGTCTATTCGAGGTGCCGGAAATATTTTAGGGGCTTCTCAATCTGGTTTTATCGATTCCGTCGGATTTGAAATGTATTCACAGTTACTCGAAGCTGCTATTGAGAAGAAACAAGGAAAAGAGAAAAAACGCCAAAAAGGAAATGCGGAGCTCAATCTCCAAATTGATGCCTACATTCCAAGTGATTATATCTCCGATGAACGTCAAAAAATTGAAATTTACAAACGTATTCGAGAAATTCAAGTCCAAGAAGATTATGAACTGCTGCAAGATGAATTGATTGATCGTTTCGGAGAATATCCTGATGTGGTAGCCTATCTCCTAGAAATAGGGTTTATCAAATCTTATCTGGATCAGGTCTTTGTTAAAGTGGTTGATCGAAAAGATAATCAACTAACGGTGAAATTTGAGCCAATTACCAAGCAACTTTTCTTGACTCAAGATTATTTTGCTGCCTTATCAGTAACTAATTTAAAAGCTCGTATTGCAGAAAGCCAAGGATTGATTGAATTAATCTTTGATGTGCGAAATAAAAAAGACTTCGAAATTTTAGAAGGCTTGCGACAATTTGGGGAAAAATTACTGGCCATCAAGCAGGAAAAAATGGAAAAACAAGACTAGAAAAATAGATTTTACTGGGCTCTTTCTAAAAAAATGGTACAATAATACATTAGAGGTGATACGATGAGATTAGATAAATATTTAAAAGTTTCCCGCATTATCAAAAGACGCCCTGTAGCTAAAGAAGTAGCCGATAAGGGGCGAATCAAAGTCAATGGGGTCCTAGCAAAAAGTTCAACCGACTTGAAGGTGAATGATGAAGTCGAAGTTCGCTTTGGAAATAAGCTATTGACAGTAAAAGTGTTGGAAATGTTAGATAGCACCAAAAAAGAAGATGCGTATAAAATGTATGAAATTATTCGTGAAACAAGGATAGAAGAAGATGCCTAAAAATATTGTACAAATGAATAATCGGTATATTCAAGACGAACATCAGCGTCAGAAATACCAGAATGAGGAGCGAAAAAAACAGAACCGTTTTATGGGTTGGGTTCTCATTTTAATTATTTTATTGTTTATTCTCCCAACTTATAATCTGGCTCAGAGTTACCAGACGCTTCAAAAACGCAAACAACAATACGTTCAATTGCAAGAACAATATCAGCAAACCCTTGAGGAAAAAGAATATCAAAAGGATATCGTAGAGAAGTTGAAGGATGACGAATACGCTGCAAAATATGCACGCGCAAAATATTCCTTCTCTAAAGATGGCGAATATATTTATACGATACCTAATTTATTACCGAAATAATGGAAAATATTGTAAAAACCGTTCAACAATTTCTAGAATATTCTGATACAAAATTAGAAGAGTTAGCTAAAAAAAATCAAGCCTTAAAATTGCAAGAAGAAACTCAGGAAAGGAGCAAGGATGAATAAGTTAGTTTATTGGATGATTTTTCCTACTTTCTTAGTCACCCAACCCTTATCTAATCCATCCCAAGTCCAAGTTCAACTGACTGCTGATTCTTCATACACTAGTCAAATAGGACCTCAGGATCATTTCTTTGTCTCCATCCCATCCAATCCGAATGTTTATCAGCCAATCGTGACCTATTCGGATCCAGAATTGCGTCAAAAAGCTGGGGAAATCAAACCTGATACTCCCTTTACTGTTGATCAATTGTTTGTGAATGACCAAGGGAAATCTGTTTTTAAATTATCGAATAAACAGTATGTAGTAGCTGATCAAGATCAAATTTACGAAGATTCGATTTTGGAATTAACAGAAGAAAAAAAGACCATGTGGCTGACATCCTCTTTTACAGTTTATGATCAACCCTTGGTAAATGGCGCAAAAAGCAAAAAAACAAGTCTGACTCCCTATAGTAAGGTTGAAATCACCAAGACTGCCAAAACTTTAAAAGGGACCTATCTAGAAATTTCTGGCCAGGGGTGGATTGCAAAAGATGAACTTTCTGCTACAGATAATCGGATGGAGAAAGTCCAAGAGATTCTCAATCAGAAGTACAACAAAGACGGAATTGCAGTTTACGTGAAGCAGGTGGATACTGGAAAGACTGCTGGGATACATGAAGATCAGGAAATGTATTCTGCTAGTATAGCCAAGCTCTTGTATTTGTACTATACTCAAAAAGAGATAAACGAAAACCATGTAGATTTGCAGACTCCTTTAAAATATACAAAAGAAGTCAATGATTATCCAGGAGCTTATGAACCGGAAGGCAGTGGAAGTATTTCAAAAACACCGGATGATAAGGAATATACCGTCGCTGATTTGATTAATCGGGTGGCAAAAGAATCTGATAATGTTGCGCAAAACATTTTAGGCTATTATGTAACGCATCAATCAGACAAAGAATTTCAAAAGGTGACCAATAAGATTGCAGGAAAAACGTGGAATGTAGAAACTAGAATGGCATCTCCAAAAATGGCAGGAAATGTCATGGAAGCTATCTACCAACAAAATGGTGGAATCATTGATGCTCTGTCAG
>CAJPKC010000339.1 GCA_905370255.1 Streptococcus oralis | reverse complement strand
CTGCTAGATGGAGCCGTAGTCTTAGCAGGGAGATCGTCTCCTGCCACAACAACTTTCCCTTCTAAGTCCAACACCATCTGTTGGGCTGTTTTCTTACCGATTTTAGGGAACTTGGTCAAGTAGGTGATGTTCTTAGTCTCAATAGCTTGAACGAGGCCTGCATTGTCATCAGCTGCGATGATGGCAAGAGCAGAAACAGGACCGATACCCGATACCGAAATCAAGCTGAGAAAGAGCTTTTTCTCGTCTTCTGAACGAAAACCGTAAAGCAGATGAGCATCTTCACGAACAACTTGATGCACATAGATTTGCGCTTCTTGATTGACTTGCCCTGAGTAGGCATAGGGGTTAGCTACGTGTAGGATATAGCCGATTCCGTTTGCTTCTAGGACGATGTATTTAGCAGTAATTTTGGTAATGATACCCTTTAGATATTCGTACATAATTTTCCCTTCAATTTATACTCAATGAAAATCAAAGAGTAAACTAGGAAGCTAACCGTAGGCATAACTTAAGTTAGACAAGGTAAGGCTGACGCAGTTTAAAGAGATTTTCGAAGAGTATTAGTATTTGCCTAGTTCTCGTAGGCTGGTGTGATTTTCTTGAATGCGACGGAACATCTTTTCCATGTCTGACTTGGTAAAATGGACCAAAACAGGACGTCCGTGCGGACAGTTGTATGGGTTGTCACATTGAGAGAGCTGATAGAGAAGCTGTCTGGCTGAGTGGTCATCGATACGATGATTGGCTTTGATTGAGCGTTTGCAGGACATCATAATGGCCAACTCTGCTCGGTATTTCTTGATCGAAACTTCCTTGGTCAAAAGGAGCATATCACACATCTCATAGATTCCAGACTCGATTTCCTCCTCTGCCATCCAAATGGGATGTTCGCGCAAGATAAATTGATTCTCCCCGTACTCTGCTAGAAAGACGCCGACTTCCTCTAAGAGAGGCATTCTTTCCTTGAGACGAAGGGCATCATCCGCAGGAAATTCAAAGATATAGGGCACTAGGAGTTGCTGCTGGCTCTGGTCAACATTGCCAATGCTCTCACGGTACTCCTCATACTTAACCCGTTCCTGAGCCGCGTGCTGATCTATGATGTAGAGCCCATCTCGACCTTGGGCAAAGAGATAGGTTCCATGCATTTGCCCGAAAAATTCCAACTCTGGGAAGCTCGAAGACTCTTCGCGCTCCAACTTATCATAAGCTTTATCCAAACTAGCTAGATCTAACTCTGGATGGTCCAGTTGGTCATAGCTAGCAGGTTTTCTCTCTGCAAAATGCAGTTTGGCTGGTTTAGTCAGCTGATCCAAGGCTTCCTTAGCAAAGAGGTTCAAATCCTGCTTCTCTTCAGTCAGGCTTACCTGATGGTCTGCCACCTCAGCTTGTGTCGGTCTAGTGAGTTCCGTTTTTTCATAGTAGAGCGTATTTTCTCTCAGTGGCAAAGTCGTTTGCTCTACTTTTTCACGATTGCGAACGGTAGATTTGGCAAGATTTTCCAAGGCATCTGGAATCAAGGTCTGTTCCTTGAGACTCTTTGCGATAGCTTCGGAAACCAGCGCCATCAGCTCTCTTTCCTTGGAAATCCGCACCTCTTGCTTGGTTGGATGCACATTGACATCTGCCAGATAAGGATCGATTTGAATGTGAATAACGGCTAGCGGAAAACGCCCCACCATGAGCTTGCTACCATAACCATCTAAAATAGCACGATTGAGCAAGAAGTTTTTGATATAACGGCCATTGATAAAAAGACTAATATAGTTACGATTAGCACGTGTCAATTCAGGCAATGAGACAAAACCTGAAATTTCAAAGTCTAGGTCAGAATTCTCAATTTCAACCATCTTTTTGGCACTAGCCAGACCATAGATTCCAGCAATGGCTTGGCGCAGTTGACCCGTCCCAGCTGTCCGTGTCATCTCCTTGCCATCGCTAATCAGGCTAAAGGAAATCTCAGGGTGGGCCAAGCCTAGACGGTTAACGATATCGATGATATGAGATAACTCTGCCTGCTGGCTCTTCATATACTTGAGACGAGCTGGTGTGTTGAAAAAGAGATCCTCCACACAAACCTTGGTCCCAACAGGACTGGTCGCAGGGATGATTTCTTCAACTTCTCCCCCACGAGCAACTAACTTGGTCCCATGACTTGCGTCATCCACCGCTGTCAAAAGAGTCAGTACACTCACAGATGCGATAGAGGGCAGGGCTTCACCACGAAAACCGAGGGTCCGAATCCGAAAGAGATCCGCTTGATTCTTAATCTTACTGGTCGCATGACGGCGGAGAGCCAACTCGACTTCATCGTGGGCAATCCCATGACCATTATCGGTGATTTGGATTTTCTTAAGACCAGCTTCCTCAATCTCAACGATAATCTGGCTTGAGCCAGCGTCGATAGCATTTTCAACCAACTCTTTAACTACACTGGCAGGACGTTCGATCACTTCTCCTGCTGCGATTTGATTGGCCAAGACTTCTGGCAATTCAATAATATGAGACATCTTTCAGCCCCTTTCTTAACTATTTTTATCTATTTCTCTGAAAATAAGCTAGTGCTATTATACCATATTTCACTCGTTTCCAAAAAAGTCCAAGCAGCAACTTTCTTCCCGATTTTACTAGGTTATTTGCCAAGTTTGTGGTAAAATAGGTAGAAACAATATTTTAAAAAGGAGAAAAGACACATGCACATTTTTGATGAGCTAAAAGAGCGTGGTTTGATTTTTCAAACGACTGATGAAGAAGCTTTGCGTAAAGCCCTAGAAGAAGGTCAAGTTTCTTATTATAC
>CAJPKC010000338.1 GCA_905370255.1 Streptococcus oralis | reverse complement strand
ATTTCACACAGTGCGGTCTTATTCAAGTTGATAGTGATAGCAATGCCGAAATGCCACAAGCTAAAGCCTTGGTACAACAGGAAACCAACCAAGCTGCCTATATGCGCCAATACCGTAAAGAACAGAAAGAAAAGAAGAATAATCTTACAATGTTATCCAAAAATCCTACAACGTTAACTACGTGTAAGACAGAGATAGAGTTAGAGAAAGATATAAAGTTAGATATAGAGCAACAGCTAGAACAAAAGAAAGAATTTGCTGGAGCAGAAAAAAATCCTATCTTTGAAAAACTCAAAGAAGCTTTTGGAGAAATGTCTATATCTGGAACCATTGTCAATGAAACTGAGGATTTACTAAAAACTCATGGTCGAGATTTATTTTTGTTTGCTCTTGATGAAACAATTCTTAATGCTGGTAGATCCATCAGGTATACACGTTCCATTCTTGAACGCTGGAAAGGTCAAGGCTTAAAAACTGTCGAACAAATCAAGAAAAATAAAATGTCTTACAAGAGCAACAAACAAGTCAGGTCATTGGATGACATTCAAGACCCATTTATCTATTGACAGAGGAAGAAGAGATGGAATTATTGAATACAGACCAACTAAATGAAAAAATAAATGTAACTGATGGGATTTGCCCAACTCATCAGATTAACCTGGTACAATTCAAAAAGCCGGATGGTTATACTCTACCCTACTGCATGGAGTGTACTAGGGAAAACATCAAACAGACAGAGCTAGACGGCGTAGAAAAAGCCCTAGGGCATGATCTAAACCAATCAACCTACGACGTACTCGACCGAGAAAGCACTGTCTCAAATGAGCTGAAAAAGGCTACTTTTAGTACTTTTAAAGCCGATACAAAAGAGGAGCACGAAGCTAAAGAGTTTGCTATCAAGCAAGCAAAACAGTACTTAAACGGTATGACAGGAAACACGCTGATTATGGGCAAGCCAGGCACTGGAAAAAGCCATCTAACTTATTCCATGGCTAAAGTAATCAACGAGGGATACAAAGCCAAGAAAGACCCTCAGAGCGTGCTATTTATAAGTATTGCTGAAATTGTCACTCGCATTCAGTCAGGCTGGCAGTATAAATATAGTGACTTTACAGAACATGACGCCCTGAAGCTGCTGACCGAGGTTGACTTTCTATTTGTTGATGACCTAGGCTCAGAAAGCATTATGAATAGCCGAAAAGATGAAGCTAATAATTGGGTACAGACTTTCCTTTTCAAAATCTTTGACAAGCGAGAAACAACAATCATCAACACCAATCATACTTGTAAAGAGCTAGCGCAAATCTATAATGATAAGCTAGTCAGTCGAATTGGCAAACGGTCAGAGGGGAATGTATTCACTATGGCCGGTATCACAGACAAACGCATGAAGCGGAATTTTTAATCAAAGAAACGGAGACAGACAAAATGACACTAAAAACTATTTCAGAGAAAGCAAAATCATTTACTTTCACTTACTATTTTTATGACCAGACTACCGCTCAAGTAGCAGGTCACGCGCTACTGGGATATATGACTGGAACATATTGCCAGCCTGTAATCTCAATAACCTACAAGGATAAAGGCACGCTAGTAGCTGAGTATGTGGAGGATAACAAGCTAAACGAGACTTTCAAGCGTATTTGTGACAGCTTCAAAGACTATTACAAGCAACCTGAGGAGGATGAAGCATTTGAAGAACGTTACAAACGGGAGCGCGTGCTTCAACTCAAAGAGTCAGAGGATTTTGATAATTTGCTGGAAAAAGTAACAAACTACGAGCTGGAACTATTAGACTATGCTGATCGCTTGCTTTCTGATAAGCCTATCTCTATGGACTTTATGACTGCTGAAGGTACGTTGGAACTGCTGGGTAATGAAAGTGTTAGCTTGCTCCAACAGTTAGACATAGAGGGCGAATATAGAGGGCTTGCTGACTATTCTGGTCAATAAAACACAGGGAGGGGAACAATCCCCTTTTTGTTATCAAGTCAATAGTTTTGGGTTTTTCTATATAGGGGGAGATAATGAAGCAGTTAGCAATAGAAACATTTATAAAGCCTATGAAAATCAATAATATCTCCCATGGTATAGCTGAACTAGCCGGCAGAAAGCTAGAAATAGACTTAGATAACTTATGTATCACCTTTGATAAAGATTACTTTAATTTGACTAAAATACCGGGAACTAAAGGGGGCAGCCGCTACTTCTTTCTATGCCCTCTTTGTGGCCGGCGGTGTAGAATACTCTATAAGCAGCTCATACTTTATGGTTGCGGATCATGCCAACAAGTACATAAGCAAACCCTAAACCGCAGCAAGACAGACTGCCAATACTACTGGGAGCGTGCCTTGAGAGAGGCTAGAAAGGTAGAGCCAGGTTGGAGTCCTAAACGTGGCGGCTATATGTTCGATTCTTTTCCTACTCGGCCTAAGTACATGAAGCGAGATAGGTATTATAAGCATTATCAAAGGTTTGTGAACTATACTAAAAAAGGTGATAGTCTTTGGATGAATGGCTTAAATAATTGATTGAACTAATAGGAGTTGAGAATATTGAAATTAAACACGCGCAGGACGACAAAGAACGTAACCGAGCGTATGGAACTTTTAGGCAGAGCCTATCGAATGGCTCAGGCATGGAACTTCATAAGCATAGATGAAAAGTCATGGAAAGTAATTATAAAGCCTCATATCATCAAGGGAAAGTTTGCCGAGCAGATAGAAAACACTTTGACTATTTGTATTGCTGATATTAACGCCATAGAACACTGTACAGCTCGTCAGTGTTTTATTGAGAATTTCTG
>CAJPKC010000337.1 GCA_905370255.1 Streptococcus oralis | reverse complement strand
AGATGGACATTATCGAACTTCAAAGTGAGAAACCAAAGCCGTCCTTTGATTTCAAAACAGCTCGTACACCTGGTCGCTTTATTTTCCAAGCCAAGGATTTACAGATTGGTTACGACCGTCCGCTTACCAAACCTTTAAACCTCACCTTTGAACGCAATCAAAAAGTTGCCATCATTGGTGCCAACGGTATTGGTAAAACAACTCTTTTGAAAAGTCTCTTAGGAATTATTCCACCAATTGCTGGGGAGGTTGAACGTGGTGACTATCTAGAACTCGGCTACTTTGAACAGGAAGTGGAGGGTGGCAATCGCCAAACACCATTAGAAGCTGTTTGGAATGCCTTTCCGGCTCTCAATCAAGCCGAAGTCCGTGCAGCCCTTGCTCGCTGTGGTTTGACGACTAAACACATCGAAAGTCAGATTCAGGTCTTGTCAGGTGGAGAGCAAGCCAAGGTACGCTTCTGTCTCTTGATGAACCGTGAGAACAATGTCCTTGTTCTTGACGAGCCAACCAACCACTTGGATGTGGATGCCAAGGACGAACTCAAACGTGCTCTGAAAGAATATAAAGGGTCAATCCTTATGGTTTGCCATGAACCTGACTTTTATGAAGGCTGGATGGATCAAATCTGGGATTTCAATGAACTAACATAAATAGCCATAAAAAAGCCAAGTCTAAATGACTTGGCTTTTTTACGAGGGTTGCAACTAGTAGAAGTCATACTGCTATCTCCTAGTTTTTGTATCAAAAATAACTAATTTGTTTGATTTCCTTCGATTACATCCTTTTCAAAGTGTCCCACACCATCTACAACAACAAATGGGCAAGTAACTTTCTTTTTTATTCCATTTTCATCATAAGACCAACTCATGTTATAGATTCCATCGGAAAATGAATTTTTTGGTAAAGATAGGATTTTTTCCTTAACGGCATCTAAAGGACTACCATTTTCTGCCTTGATTTTCGTAAGGTCACAATCAAAATCGATAGTAAGTCCCTTGTTTTTCATGAGATCTTTTGTTGTAATATTATAAAAGCCAGCTGCGTCAGAATCTCCTTTTTCTCGATTGCTGACAGCCTGAGCCATAATTGCAACATAGTAGTTTTCGATAGGATATTTTCTAAATTTAAAACTAGAAGTTATTGGTGTCGCAAAGAGTTTATCTATTTTTTCAGCAGTAGCATTTTTGATACTGTCTTCTTCTTGTTGGAAATTCGGCCTTTCTTTGTATACATCTAGTAAGAAACTGAATTCATCTTGTTTGACAGTGTGAAACAGTGCCTTTTCTTTATCATTAAGAAGTGTTTCAAGATCTGTTCCTGAAAGAAGAAAGAAATTTGATAAATGTTCTCCATCCTTTCCATGAATTTTTGCGGTAGTAGTTTCTTTTAAAATAGTTCCATCGGATAAATTTTCTGTATATGTTAGCTTGTAGGCAGTTCCATAAAATGCTTCAATCTCTCTGTGTTTATCAACTACCTCAACCTTTCCCTTAAGTCCAAGTGATTGAAATTCTTCAGCGAAAGAAGGAGTAGTGTATTTAATTGATGGAGAAGTGATTAAAACCAGTGCAAGGCTAGTGAGAAAAATGATCATCCCCCCAAAGATAAAACCAAATATGGCTGAATTATCTTTCCCTTGCCCTAGCTTTATTGTCTGATAAATACCGATAAGGAGAACGATAGAGTACACAATACTAGCGCTAACTAGTAGTGGATAATTATCAATGTAATTAAGTGGAGCCCCCTTAAAACCTATTATTTGCATGAAAAATCCAATTGTAGCTAGGACTAACTGTATTGTAGAAGATTTTTGAATAAACGCATTATCTTCAAAGGAGGCTTTTAATTTTGAGATATCTCTAAAGATAAAAATATTTCCTAGTACAATTACCGCAAATGATAAGTAAACTACTGGCCACAAGATTATAAAAGCAAATCCAGCAGAATCATAAATAATCGAATAAACAACATTAAAGATTAAATACGTTGGCAAGAGTAAACCAAGCTGGAATAGGTTGATTTTATAGGGTTTCATAGGAAAATCTCCTCGTTACTATTGACTAAATTATATCATATTTGTTTGAAACAAAAAAGAGAGCGTTTACATAAAAATGTAAATAAAAAAAGATAAGCCGAATGACCTATCTTTTTTAATAGTTTAGATATTGTTCAATTTCGGATTTTTGGATTTCTCTACCGTAGTGACAAATCGGGCAAGAAACGAAATAAGTTTTTCCATAAGGAAAGAGAGGAATCCAGTAAAGAGTAAACTTACGTCCGTATTCCGTAATTTCCCAAGTACCAACATTGTTACAATGGTCACATTCGATAGCAGTTTGTGTATGTCCCAACACTTTTTGGTAACCTTTTGACCCCCAAAATAGAATCATTTTTATACTCCTTATAGTTAATGGTGTTATTGTTTACTGAAATCGTAGTCTTTAACAATTTCGATACTGTCGATAGTGATAGCAGTAGTTGGTTTGTCTTTTTCGTCTTTTTCAGCCTTGGCAATTTTATCTACTACATCCATCCCATCAATGACTTGACCAAAGACGGGGTGTTTCCCATCAAGAGTTGGATTTCCACCTTCTTTGTAGGCTTCGATAATTTTCTTAGGATAGCTATTTGTAGGAAGTTTAGCTGAATAGTCTGTTGTACTTTGGTTGATGAAGAACTGGCTACCATTTGAGCTTGGTTGACCAGTATTGGCCATGGATAGGGAACCACGGATATTATAGAGGTATGGAGAAATTTCATTTTTGAAACCTGTTCCCTTGTCTTTGGTTTTATCCTTATCGTGCC
>CAJPKC010000336.1 GCA_905370255.1 Streptococcus oralis | reverse complement strand
TTGGGACAGTCCATGTGGGCCTGGTCGTCCAGGCTGGCATATCGAATGTTCGGTTATGTCAACGGAGATTTTAGGCGATACCATCGATATTCACGGTGGTGGAGCTGACCTTGAGTTTCCTCACCATACCAACGAAATTGCCCTATCTGAAGCTAAAACAGGCAAGACTTTTGCCAACTACTGGATGCACAATGGCTTTGTCAACATCGACAATGTCAAGATGTCCAAGTCTTTGGGGAACTTCATTACGGTACACGATGCCCTCAAAACTATCGACGGTCAAGTGCTTCGTTTCTTCTTTGCGACTCAGCATTACCGCAAACCTATCAACTTTACGGAAAAGGCTGTGCGCGATGCCGAGACTAATCTCAAGTATTTGAAGAACACTTACGAGCAACCATTTACTGGAGATGTAGATGCTCAAGAATTGCAAGCTTTTAAAGATAAGTTTGTAGCAGCTATGGATGAGGATTTCAATACAGCTAATGGAATCACTGTTGTCTTTGAAATGGCCAAATGGATCAACTCAGGTAACTATGATGCAAGTGTTAAGGAAACTCTTGCAGCCATGTTGGAAGTCTTTGGAGTTGTCTTTGTTGAGGAAGTTTTGGATGAAGAGATTGAAGCCTTGATTCAAAAACGCCAAGAAGCGCGTGCCAATCGTGACTTTGCGACAGCTGACCAAATCCGTGACCAACTAGCTGCTCAAGGGATTAAACTACTTGATACCAAGGATGGAGTGAGGTGGACACGTGATTGATGTCAATCTCATTAACGGGATTGCGCTAGCCTTTGAAGGAGATGCAGTATACTCTATGTATATTCGCCGTCACCTCATCCTAAAAGGCATGACCAAGCCCAATAAACTCCACCAAGAGGCAACCAAGTATGTATCGGCCAAGGCTCAGGCACGCTTGATTTCCCTTATGTTAGAAGAAGAAGTCCTAACGGAAAAAGAAGAAGAAATCTATAAACGTGGTCGCAATACCAATAGTCATACCAAGGCAAAGAACGCAGATGTAGTGACCTATCGTATGTCTACAGGTTTTGAAGCGGTTATGGGTTATCTTCATATGACCGAAAATGTGGAGCGCCTAGAAACCTTGATTTCTTGGTGTATCCAAAAAGTGGAGGGCTAGGAAATGATTGCAAAAGAATTACTAGACTGGTTTCCACAAGCTCAAATCGTAGACCAGCCAATTGATAAGGAAGGTTTTCTTACGCTGCCAGTTTCCTCGCAACAGTGGATTTTACTGGAGGAAGTTGGACTAAGTGAACGCGAGAAACAGTTGGTAGCTCTCTTAACCCAGCAGGAACAAACCATTTCTTTAACTCCTTGGTATAGTTATTTGATTGAGGGCAAGGGACAAGCACCGCAAAGTTTTAAAAAGCTACAAGTTGTCTATTGTCACCTTTCCTATTACCAACAGGAAAACCTGACTTCTTGGTTGGATATGATGAAAACCCTCTTTCCTAATTGTGAAACAGTTCTTCAGGTTGGCGCTCAGGATTACCTTTTTGTTCTCCAACAGGACAAATACACTTCTGTTCGCTCAATCCTGACAGATACCTTGGAAGCTGTAGAATACGACTTTGGGGTTCGCTTATCCATCATGCTGGGGCAGGTCTGGTCGCAAACAGGAAATCAGAGTTTGACAGATCTCATCAAAGCAGAACGTGACTTGTTTAAAAACTGGTGGCGTCAAGGTCATCAAGGATTCCATACTTTTTCTCAACTTTACCTTTGGAGTATGGGTGAAAAAATGGTGGATCTTGGTTTGATCAAAGATTATCTACACCAGATGATTTTGGATCAAGATCAGATTCAGGAAATCATTCTCTCCTTATGGGAAAATAGTGCAGTCCTTACGAAGACAGCTCAGCAACTCTATCTACACCGCAATTCTCTCCAATACAAGATTGATAAATGGGAAGAATTGACAGGGCTTCAGTTGAAAGAATTGACAGATTTGACCTTGTGTTATCAGTTGATTTTACCAGATATTATTTAAAGTTTTGTGCAAGTTGCACAGAACTTTTTTATTTTTTTGGTCACCTTGCCATAGAAATGTAAAGCGTTTTCATTTATAATAAAACTATCAAAAATAAAAGGAGTTCACCGAAATGGTAGAATTAAATCTTAAAAATATTTACAAAAAATATCCAAACAGCGAACACTACTCAGTTGAAGACTTCAACTTGGACATCAAAGACAAAGAATTTATCGTTTTCGTAGGACCTTCAGGATGTGGTAAATCAACTACTCTCCGTATGATTGCAGGTCTTGAAGACATCACAGAAGGTACTGCATCTATCGATGGCGTGGTTGTCAATGACGTAGCTCCAAAAGACCGTGACATCGCCATGGTATTCCAAAACTACGCTCTTTACCCACACATGACTGTATACGATAACATGGCTTTCGGTTTGAAATTGCGTAAATACAGCAAAGAAGACATCGACAAACGTGTACAAGAAGCAGCAGAAATTCTTGGTTTGAAAGAATTCTTGGATCGTAAACCAGCTGACCTTTCAGGTGGTCAACGTCAACGTGTTGCCATGGGTCGTGCGATCGTCCGTGATGCAAAAGTATTCTTGATGGACGAACCTTTGTCAAACTTGGATGCTAAACTTCGTGTATCCATGCGTGCTGAAATCGCTAAAATCCACCGTCGTATCGGAGCTACAACTATCTACGTAACTCACGACCAAACAGAAGCGATGACATTGGCAGACCGTATCGTTATCATGTCAGCAACTAAGAACCCTGCTGGTACTGGTACAATTGGACGTGTTGAACAAATTGGT
>CAJPKC010000335.1 GCA_905370255.1 Streptococcus oralis | reverse complement strand
AAAGCCTCTTCAGGAAGGTCAGGAAAAGGCCAGTCTAGGAAATAGTAGCGCTCAGAAAAGTATTGGGCAAAAAAATAACGAATATCCGTTTCATTACCAAGAATTGCAGTAGGGGTAAAAGATAATTCAATCTGAAATTGTGATGATAGAGTTTTTGTAATATTTCGGCCTAATCGATAGAGGTTGGCATTACTTGAGTGAAGATTTTCAACTGTTCGATAAATAGGTAGCCCCTCATTGAAGAACATATACTCTAGTAATTGAAAAGATTGGGAATGGGCTAGAAAATATTGATAAATATCTTCTACACTAGTGTTAACTTCTAAATCTATCATGATTCCGTTAACAGAAGATTGGATGTCAATAGATGGAAAGGCAACACGTAATTCATTTAAATCACTTTTTAAGATTCGTTCTGTACATCCTAATTTTTCGGCTAGTTCATGCAATTTCATCCAATTACGATTCTGAATTAAGGTTTCCATTAAACGTAATTGTCTTTGATCTTTTGTGGATAAAAGGTTTCTCATATGGGTATTATCCTCCTTAATTTATTATATCATTTTTCTGTTTTTAATCAACTATAATGTTAGAGCTAAAAAAATGTTCCGACGATTCAAAAAAAAGAGAATATAATAACTGGCTCTAAAAATCAGAAATACGATATAGTAATTCCTTGGATAGTGTTGATTTATATATTAAATAGTTGTAGAGTAGGAATTATAAAATATTACTTAGGAGTTCAAAATGAAACATTCACATAAGAAATCATTTGACTGGTATAGTATGCAACAACGATTTTCTATTCGTAAGTATCACTTTGGTGCAGCGAGTGTCTTGCTCGGGACGGCCTTAGTCTTGGGAACTGCTGCCAATGCCCAAGCAGTACAAGCAGAGGAAAAAAATCCAGAAGCTACTAACAGTGTTTCTGTTGATAAGGTAGAAGAAGCTACCAAACCAGCAGAAGTTTCTACAGCTAAGAAAGAAACAACCTATGCAGCTCCAACTGTAGCTAATCCAGTAGAAGTAACTCCAGCTAAATCTGAAGATGCTAAAGCACCAGCAGAAAAAGTTGAAGAAGCAAAAGATAAAAAAGAAGAAGTAAGTCATCAAGATGCTGTTGACAAGTCAAAATTGTTAACGGCTCTTTCGCGTGCAGAAAAATTGGAGCTTAAGTTATATACTGAAGATAGTGTAAAACGCCTTCAAAATAGTATCCAATCTGCTAAAGGATTATTAAATAAAGCAGATGTGACAGAGTCAGAATTATCTCAAGCAGAGTCTGATCTTCAAGCAGCAGTTATCGCTTTGGAACTTAGAGGGACAACTAAAGTTGCTGATAAAGCTGAAGTAGTGAGCAAAATTGAATCTGCTGAAAAGAAAAATACAGAATCAAAGGTGGCTGAAAAAACTTCTGAAGTAGATAAAGAGTCAGTAGAAAAAGATAAAACTGCCTTAAAACCTGTAAAGGGACTTCGAGTTGAAGATGCAAAGGCAAATATAAGAGGCTGATGGAATATTCCGTTAGATCAAGAAGCGAGCTTGAGATTAAAGAGTGCTATTGAGGCTCATGCAGCACAAGGTAGTTCGCGTCGTCGGAAACGTGCTATCGGAGATTTGGATTATACTTTCAAGAAAGTTATGACACCGGTCAATCCAGGTTTCTACGCAGATGCCAAGAGTGTTGATGAGTTAACAGTTAACCCAGACTATATAAATGAAACAGTTGTCAACGTTTGGTATAAAGACTTAGGTTATATCAATTTAGTTGACAAAGATGGACATTACATCAATTCAAATGGTGAAGTAGTAGAAAATAAAGAAGCGGCTGTCCGTAGACAATACAAAAATGATTTTAATGACACAACAAGAGCAGATGTAACTGAAATTCCTAATGCACCAGTTGGTTGGAAAATTAGTGACAATCAATCTATTCGTGGATATGATGCAGAAACAAAAACTATTGATCCAAACGACGATAATGATTTAGATGCTGTTGGTAAAGATTCTAATGTAGTCATTGAAAAAGAAAATCAAAAAGCTGTTATCCGTTATGTAAGTACTAACGGTAACCGTGTTCTCACAACAGATGAAGTGACAGGTAAGTCAGGTGAAGCCATTGCCTACAGCACAACAAGTCAAATCACAGAATTCAAGAAACAAGGCTATAAGCTTGTTAGCGATGAATTCACAGCAGGTGGTGCGAAGGTTTATGACTACGATACAGCACGTGACCAAGTCTACACTGTAACCCTTTCAGAACGTGTTGAACCAGTTAACCCAGATAACCCAACTCCACAACCAAACACACCAGTTAATCCAGGACAACCAGATAGCCCACGTTGGCCAGGAACCGTTGAAAACTTGGATAACAAGGAAAGTGTTAGCCGTACCATCCATTATGTTTACGAAGATGGAAGTAAGGCTAAGGATGATGTGGTTGAAACACTGAACTTCAAACGTTGGAGCAATGTCAACTTGGTAACAGGTCATATTGACTTCCAAGACTGGACAACTAATGATGATACGTTTGATAAAGTGGTCTCTCCAACCATCGCAGGTTACACAGCGGATAAATCAGAAATCCCAGCTGTAAGTGGAGTTCAAGCTAAAGACCAAGACCGTGTTGAAACAGTTACTTACCGTAAGGATGCTCAAAAAGCTATTATCCGTTATGTAAGCACTAACGGTAACCGTGTTCTCACAACAGATGAAGTGACAGGTAAGTCAGGTGAAGCCATTGCCTACAGCACAACAAGTCAAATCACAGAATTCAAGAAACAAGGCTATAAGCTTGTTAGCGATGAAT
>CAJPKC010000334.1 GCA_905370255.1 Streptococcus oralis | reverse complement strand
GTGTGACAGAAGAACTCTCTGCACAAGATATCTACCAACTAGGAAAAGAAATAGAGTCTTTTGCAATTGCAAGTGGCACACGTATGGGGCATGTTCATCTATCCGTTAGAAATAGTCGTGAATCTAGTGCATTCTACCAAGAGTCTCTTGATCTTGAGGATAAATTCACGATTCCACACGCCAGTTGGATAGCATCAGGTGACTATCATCATCATTTAGCTGTCAATGAATGGGGAGGTAAAAACTTAGCTCCTCGTGAGCATGGAATGGTGGGGCTAGCCTACTATGTCGTTGAAGTTGAGAACAAAGAGGAATTATTAAAAGTATTTGCTCAATCTCAAACTGGCAAGGCGATAACTCAGTGGATTTCCTCTTCAGAGTTCAGCATGATTGATAAAGATGGTATCGTGACGCGAGTTAGAGTGGGAAATTAGAAAAGAGCGGTTCAGTCTACTTTAGAAGTAGTTTGAACTGCTCTCTTTTTTATTCAGGTTTTTCGAGAATGAAAAGTTCTTTTGTTGCGTATTTACTTTCTTTATATCCTAGTGTTTCATAACTAGTAATTAAAGGATCATAGACATCGTTCTTCCCTTTTTGTTCACGTGGAATTACGACATAATCAATTGATGGGTCGGCTTTTCGTTGGTTGTGGTAGAAAATATCGTATAGGGCCCGATGTTTTCTAAGTGCAGGTGTATAGCCTCCTTCTGCAACGATTGAGGCATCTTCTGGTAGAATTTCTAGGCCATATTTGATTGCTTCAAATTTCTCTTTATTTTGTTGATAATAGCCAATGTTGAAAGACCAACTTTGAGTAAGGCGATGAAGAATAGTACCAGAAAAAATCATGCCAACAAAAATAAATGAAATCACCATTTTTTCGTTAATGTGTTTGTGCAATTTTAAATCTTCTAGAGCTAGCAAGGCCATTATGAAGAGTAAGGCTCCACTACCATAACTATATTGAAAGCCGATGTCGTATTGATAAGGCCAATCTGGCAATAAATTAATAACTACTAAAGGTAGAGCTAAAAAATAAGTTGACCAGTTGCGTTGCAATAGTGGTAGAAAACACATAGGAGCTAACATCAGGAATAAATAACCTAGTTTTTTAGCCATGAATAAATGGCTGATGGCGAAACTTGGGTGAAGAACTAAATTTTTAAATACGGCTAAAATACCATTTTCATCTTTTAGTAAGAATGCATCGAATCGTGAGACCATTCCGCCTTCTCCGAATGTGCTCAGGATTAACAATGCTAGAGTGAAGTATAGAAGTGGTAGAAGAAATTCAGTTAGGATCAGCCATTGTTTGGTTTTGCTCGTCAGATTGAAACGTTTTTGTGATAAGAAATACATACCAATGCTAATAACATAGATAAAAGCATCTTCTTTCACAAGTAGTAGTAAAATAGTCGATACTAGGATACCCCACTTCTTCTCATTCACTATAAAATAGAATACCCAAAAAATCAAAGGAACTAAGAAACAATTTTCGTGTAGGTGATAACCTCCTGCAGTAGTTAATACTGGTAAAAGCACAAACCAAAGGATTGTCAAAATGTTTGCCAATTTCGATAAATTCAATTTTGATAGGAGTAATCTTAAAGGAATAACTGCAGAGAATACAACCCAAATTTGTAGTACTTCTAATGTTTCAACATGAGGGAAAAGCTTGTAGAAAGGTAACATCAGATAGAAAATGGGTGAGATGTGAACTGCAAAGTGCGATAATACTCGATCGCGCTCTAGTGTTGTGATAGCGCTCAAGTCGGTGCTCATGCGATGAAACATCTGTGAGAATAGACCAATATCAAAGGTAGAACCATCAAAGGTTTTTACTTTATAGATAAAAACAACCGAGAGATAGACAACATAGAGAGCAACGATAGAAAATACACCATAGGTTAGTAATTTTTTGTAGCGCTCTAAGTATTGCTTAAGAGGGGAGTTGTTAATTAAAAGAAGGGTGGTTCCTGAAAGCAAACCAGCAAAGATTACAGGCCAAATAATAATGTTAAATCGAGTGTCTGCCAAATTGAAAGCATGAAACTCAAGTGCAGTATCTTGGAAGTTTGAATTAAGCAATGTCAATAGACGAGGTGTTGTAAATAAAATAACTAGTAGGTACAGAAATGAAAATTTTTCTTTTCTGAGAAAACTGCCAATATATAGTACTAATGTCAGCAATAGCAAACCTAGGGATAAGAAAAAGGACATGCTCTTATAGATAGCAATAAATAATACAATGTTTAATAATAAAGTATTGATTTTGGAAATACTTAATGCAGGAATTTTTTTAGCAAAAAGAATCAAAGCGGACCCAACTATAAAAAAAGTTCCTATTATTAAAGCTGGCACGGGAGCTAAGGCGAGAAATACATCGTGTGGTGTTGAAGTTAACAATTCGATCAAAATCATCAGAAGATAGGCTCCGAGTAAACAAGATAAGTAATACATTCGTTGCTCTATCAAGTTTGTTAGAATTCGTTTCATTTCATAAAGTCCTCCAACTAGTATTCTATCATAAAAAAGTAATTTCTTTAGCTTGTGACTGATTATTATATAGTTTTGAGTTGCCTTTAAAAAATATCTCTTACATTTTTTGAAGAATTACTCATCGTATTATCAGTTAGCATTTTTGAAATAAAAAGTAAAGAAAAGATGAAATTATGAAAACCACCTTTTCTGAAAACAAGCCACAACTATACTCAAGTAAGAAAAATCCTTCAAAGCCCTAGCCTACTATGTGGCTGAAATTGAGAACAAAGAGGAATTATTAAAAGTATTTGCTCAATCTAAAAGTAGCGA
>CAJPKC010000333.1 GCA_905370255.1 Streptococcus oralis | reverse complement strand
GTTTGATCCTGTGACTCACAAGATACTTAAGCCAGAAGGCTGGGAAGAGAAGTATGCTCCAGAACCAGCTATCAAGAAGGAACTTGCGCGTCAGATTAGAGCTTATGAACGTCATAAAGAAAGAAAAAATAAACAATAAAAAGGAGCGCATTGGCTCCTTTTTTTAGTCTAATTATAAAGTTTTATCCTTGTCTCGGACGACGAGAAGGTCAACGCTTGTGTGGCGAAGGATATATTCAGATGAAGAGCCGACAAGCAAACGTTCGAAGGCGTTAAGTCCTGTTGCTCCAACCAAAATCAAATCAACATGTTCTTGGTCAGGGATTGTTTTAGCCAAAAGAGTTTTAGGATTTCCCATTTCGATGACAACTTGAATATCTTTAAGACCAGCGTCTCTTGCACGCTTTTCATATTCTGCCATCAACTCTTGTGCCTCGACTTGTAACTCTTCGTAAACTTCTGCATCGAATGTTGAAATGCTTTGAAGAGCACGAGTATCGATTACATGCGCAATGGTTAATTTAGCCTGGTTACGTAATGCTGACTGAACTCCTTTGATAAAAGCCAAATCAGCTTCTTTAGAACCGTCGACTGCTACCATGATGTTTTCGTAACGTTGTGTCATAGCAAAAACCTCCTCATTTCTTATCACCTTCATTGTAATCCTTTTCACTAAAAAAGTAAAGTAAAACATGATAGCAAAAATGCTTTTTGACTTTGATTTTGAGAGTGTTATAATTAAAGGAGAGAATGCAAGAGGGGATCATATGACAAAAATTGCGGTACTTTCAGATATTCATGGCAACACAGGAGCATTGGCAGCAGTTCTCACAGATGCGGAAAAGGCAGGAGTTGAGGAATATTGGCTTTTGGGAGATATTCTCATGCCAGGAACCGGTCGAAAAAACATTCTTCACCAATTGGAAGGTTTGCCAATAACGGTTCGAGTTTTGGGGAATTGGGAAGAGAGTTTGTGGCGAGCTGCTCATCAAAAATTAGATACAAGTAGGCCCAGTCATCGCTATCTCTTGCGTCAATGCCAGTATATCATGGAAGAAATTAGTCTAGATGAAATTGAAGCTCTACAGGCATTTCCCATGCACACACACCGCCAGTTTGGAAATCTGAAGGTAGGGATAAGCCATCATTTGCCGGATAAAAATTGGGGAAGAGAACTGATCCATCTTGGCAAGCAGGAGGATTTTGACCGTTTGGTAACCAATCCTGACTGTGATATTGCGATTTATGGGCATATTCACCAGCAATTTCTTCGCTATGGGAGTCAGGGACAACTCATTTTAAATCCAGGCTCAATTGGGCAACCCTTCTTTTTATCAGCAAGTCTACGTGAGGATTTGCGGGCGCAATATATGATTTTAGATTTTGATGACAAAGGTTTGAAGGATATAGACTTTCGTCGTGTTGATTATGATGTTGAGGCAGAATTGCAGCTGGCTAGAGAGTTACAGTTGCCCTACTATAAAATTTACTATGAAAGCTTAGTCAATGGAATTCACCACACTCATAATCAAGAATTACTCCATGAAATTGCTCAAAATGAAGGACATGATGCAGAATTGGATGATTGGCTTAGTCGTAACTCTTGACATTACAACTATAGAAGCTATAATGAATATAAGAGAAGAATGAGATTAGTTAACGAAAAAGGAGGACTGCATGCAAATTTCAAGTCGATTTACCATCGCAACCCATATGCTAGTTATTATCGCCCTAAAAGGGAAGGAAAGTAAAGTAACCAGTGATTTTCTAGCTAGCAGTGTAGGAGTCAATCCTGTTATTATCCGAAAAACCTTATCCCAACTCAAAAAGGCAGGGTTAATCTCAGTCGCGCGTGGAACTGGTGGAGCAGAGATTATCAAAGACCTAGAGGATATCAGTCTTTTAGATGTTTACCAAGCAGTTGAGTGTCTAGGAAAGACTGGTCAACTCTTTAGTTTTCATGACAATCCCAATCCAGCCTGTCCAGTAGGATCAAACATCCATGGGGTTTTAGATGAGAAATTACAAAAGATTCAGCTAGCCATGGAGCAGGAGTTGGGTCAAACTAGTCTTGCTCAACTAGTGGCAGATGCAGAAGCAAGAATTCAAGAATAAATGTTAAAATAAGGAACACCTGAATTTCTAAACTGAAAAGTCTAGTAGTCTAGGTGTTTTTTACTTAACGAAAACTGCTAGGTGTTAGCTGAAGTGACCTGAAAATTTAGCAAGGAATGTGGTCAGATTAGCAAGAGAAAAACTAAAAATCGTGTTATAATAAATGAATAGAATCGTAAGAAAGAGTGGATGTTTGAGTGATAATTCCTACTTATAATTGGCAATTTTCTCCGCAGGTTGAGGATGCGGATTTTACAAAGATAGCCAAGAGTGCAGGCTTGAGTTCTGAAGTCGCTTGTTTGTTGTATCAACGAGGAATCAGGGATGAAAGCAGCCTGAAGAAATTTTTAGAACCTTCTTTGGAAGATTTACATGATCCTTATCTCTTACATGATATGGATAAGGCAGTTGATCGTATTCGCCAGGCCATTGAGCGAGGGGAATTGATTCTGGTCTATGGAGACTATGATGCGGATGGGATGACTTCTGCTTCGATTGTCAAGGAGAGTTTGGAACAATTAGGTGCAGAGTGTCTGGTCTATCTCCCTAATCGCTTTACAGATGGTTACGGACCAAATGCTAGTGTCTACAAATATTTTATCGAGCAGCAGGGAGTGTCTCTGATTGTGACGGTGGACAATGGTGTTGCCGGGCATGAGGCTATTGCCTTGGCTCAGTCCATGGGCGCTGTCTCTTATCCACCTCTCCGAGCCCAC
>CAJPKC010000332.1 GCA_905370255.1 Streptococcus oralis | reverse complement strand
CGGCTGGAAAGGTTGACCTTTACTTCCTTGTAGGTTTGCGATAATTTGTGGAATATAAGCAATAAATACAAGGAAACCGATAAAAGCTCCAATAGATCCAACAAAACGGTTAATCTTTTGTTTTGACATATGTTTCCTCCAAAAAAGTTAATACGGATATACTAACACATATTCTTTATTTTATAAACATATATTGATTTTAAGAGTCATTTTTAAAGATTTCTTAATCAGTAAAGAATAGATTAAATTACAGACGGATTGGATAGAAAAGCGAGAATAAAATGCGGATATGGTATAATGAAGTCACAAGTATTTCATTAGAGGAAGTGGCCAGATGAAAATTATTGTCGATCGCAATTCGGTTTGTGCCGGAGATGATGTATACAATCATGAGATGACATTCGAGGTGCCAGAGAGCTTAACCGTAGCCGAATTCTTTGACTTGGTGGAGAGTCATGGATTCTTAGCAGCGATTGTAGGAAACGATGTAGCGTGGGGGCTTCAAAATCGCACGGGTAAAATCGGAGAGTATTTTACAAAAACAGGAGAAGTCACTCATCCGGAAGTGAGCATTAAAGATAAAAAGGACGAAGCGGGCGGGGATCCTCATTTCTTCGTGCGCTATTATAGCAATCCCGAATGGGCCAGAGAAAACAGCAACGGAGGACAAGCATGAACCGTGAAGAATTTTTAAATCGAATCAATAAAGAAGGATTTTCATTTGCCATCGATATGACACGCTGGGGATTTTCAGACTGTAAGTCACTCGTGCGCAGTCGCAGGCTTTCTGAGGAACAGCTCTACCAGATGTTTGTGGAATTCTGTGAGGAACTTGAGAACTGTCTCAAGGAAGCAGGGGACGAGCGTCGCATGCTGTTTAATAAATATCCAGTAAGCCCAGTTCATGATAAATATAAAACTAAGTTCGATGCGATTTCTCCAAATGGACGTGAATTCCGATTCGATTTTGTATTCCGAAATGACAATCATCTGAAAGTGTACCATCTAATTGAAACGATTAATGGACGCAAGAAGATTACATGGAAGGATATTCTTTGGGAAATAGTGGATGTATTATAAGCATATAAAAAGAGCTTTCCAGTGTTGATATGTACCCCCTTTACTGGACAAACCAGTAAAGGGGGTATTTATTATGCGTTACTCATTTGAATTCAAAATGAAATGTGTCGAATTATATCGGAAAGGAACATGGGTAGAAACTCCTGAAAATGTTATGCAAGAGAGTTTTAGAAGAAAAATACTGAATTGGGATAAAATTGAAAAGATTCATGGTCCTAAAGGATTGGAGCGTGTCAAAAAACAAAGAAATTGGACGGTAGAAGAAAAATTGACATTTGTTTTACAGATTTTAAAT
The DNA here is from genome assembly GCA_905370255.1 of Streptococcus oralis. Next base: position 1,464 of record CAJPKC010000332.1, on the reverse strand, counting down.
GGGAAAGCTCTAACAGAGGTTGCTTTTTCAGCGGGAATAAGTGATGGATTATTAAGTTGTTGGGTTCACAAGTATCTAACTTATGGATATAATGGTTTAGAGAATAAGAAAAGAGGACGACCATTATCTAAGGAGCCTATTATGAATAAAAAAGCTGTGCCTGATAACCTTTCAGAATCTGAACGAGAAGAATTAGTTCGATTACGTGAACGCAATGCATATTTAGAAGCTGAAATTGCTGTTATAAAAAAACTGAGGGCCTTGAGAAAAGAACAGGAAGCTGCGCTTCTCAAGGCGAGAAAGCAGCGATCATCAAGGAATTACGAGAAGTAGGATACCAACTAAAACATCTTCTTAAAGCGATGAAAATGGCTAAATCTACTTACTATTTTGAATTGAATAGAGTTGATGCTGTAGCTGAGAAGAATAGTGATTTATTATCAGAAATCCAAAAAATCTTTCATGAAAATAAAGGTATATATGGCGTTAGAAGAATTTATCAAGAACTTTGTCGTAGAGGCTACGTTGTTAATCATAAAAGAGTTCAACGTCTTATGCATGTAAATGGATTGTTTGGAAAACGCCCTAAAGAAAAATACCATTCTTATCAAGGCAATGTTGGGAAAGTTGCTGCTAATATTATTAACAGAGATTTTACGGCCGATAGGCCACTTCAAAAATGGAGTACAGATGTATCTCAATTCACTTTTTCTTGGGGAAAATGTTTCTTTTCTCCAATTTTAGATATGTCTACTAATGAAATAATCTCCTATGATCTTTCTCTAAATCCCAACTTAGAACAGGTTCAAAGGATGCTAAATATAGCTTTCAAAAAATTCCCTGATGTTAATGGATTGATTCTTCATTCTGATCAAGGTTGGCAATATCAACACGCATTTTATCAAAGGTCATTAGAAGAACGAGGGATTATTCAATCAATGTCCCGAAAAGGAAATTGTTATGATAATTGCATTATAGAAACGTTTTTCGCCAGAATGAAGAACGAAATGTTCTACGGTTTTGAAAAGGAATATTCTACTTTTAAGGAATTTCAAACAGCTGTGGAAGAATATATAGATTATTACAATAACAAAAGAATTCAAGAAAAAACAAAATGGATGCCACCTGTTCAATACAGGGAAGCATCCATGTGTTCAGCTTAATTTAAAAATGTGTCCAGGATTCTGGGTACATATCAAAATTGGATAGTCTTGAAAATCATTTTTAAGAAAAATTATTTTTCGATAGAAGCTACTGAACCAGCACCTACAGTACGTCCACCTTCACGGATAGAGAATTTAGTACCGTTTTCGATAGCAACTGGGTGAATTAATTCAACTTCCATAGTTACGTTGTCACCAGGCATTACCATTTCAACACCTTCTGGTAACAAGCAAACACCAGTGATGTCTGTTGTACGGAAGTAGAATTGAGGACGGTAGTTAGAGAAGAATGGAGTGTGAC
>CAJPKC010000331.1 GCA_905370255.1 Streptococcus oralis | reverse complement strand
ACCTAACTCCAAGTCTTCTAGGGTTTTATTGGCTAACTTAGCATAGTTGTGGGATTTTTCCACACGGAAATAGACATCGCCTTGGCTCTCGTAGGCATAGCCTTTTTCAATCAATTCAGAGACAAAGCGGATGATATCAGCCATAAACTCAACTACACGAGGATGACGAGTCGCAGGTTTCACACCCAGAGCCGTCACGTCTTCACGAAAGGCAGCGATGTACTTATCCGCTACTTCCTGAGGTGTGATACCTTCTTCCTTGGCACGGTTAATAATCTTATCATCCACATCTGTGAAGTTAGAAATGTAGGCAACTTCATAGCCACGGTATTCAAAGTAGCGACGAATGGTATCGAAGGCTACTGTCGAACGGGCATTCCCCACGTGGATATAGTTATAAACTGTTGGCCCACAGACATACATCTTGACCTTGCCGTCCTCGATTGGGACAAATTCTCGCAAATCACGAGACATGGTGTCATAGATTTTAATCATAAAATAATAGTCAGGAAAGCTAAAATTCATAAACAGATATTTTCATAACTAACTGTTCAACTAAATTTTAGTCCGATTGCCTGTCACAAATCGGATTTCCTTGCTCCTTTCTAAACATAAAAGAAGAATACAGTAAAAAGATGAAGGGAGTCACTACGGAAGTTTTATTGCTATGTTTTCCGTTAGGCTCCCTTCCTTTCTTGTTTCGAATTTATCGTAAAGACTAGTCTAAACTAACTCTTGAGCAATGACTAGGGCAATCTCAAAGAAAGTCATAGCATCTGCTTTTCTATCCTCGCGTCTAGCATCCCATTCGTGATTTTGATGGTCGACATAGTCAGCTGTGTAGAAAAATTGATAGACATTGGCTAGTCGATATTGAGCCCAGGCCATGATAGCTGAAGCTTCCATATCTACAACTCTAGCTCCTGCTGCTAGTCTTCGTTTGACCTTAGCAGCTGTCTCACGATAGAAGGCATCTGTGGTCCAAGACTTTGTTCGAATATGCTCAATACCAGCTTTATCCAAGGCTTTTTCCATAGTTAAGAGTAGAGATCGCTCATAGGCTATTTCATCACTTGCTGGAGCATAGTGATAACTAGTACCTTCATCACGTAAAGCCGAGCTTGGTAGGATAATCTTATCTGCTTGAATAGACTGGTCTAGAACTCCGCAAGATCCCAAAACAATAAAGTTCTTAAATCCTCTTGCTTTGAGTTCTTCTAAGAGTCCAACAACCATTGGAGCTCCAATAGTAGCCATAGCAACTGCTACCTTACTCCCATCTTTTTCATAGATATACCATGGCAGTTTGCCATTTAGATTGGTAAGATAGCCACCTTCGTAGACACCTTCTATCTGCTTTACTCGTTCAAGGATTTCTCCATTAAAAGACAAGATAATGGTATCACAAACTTCTCCACCACTAAGGAGGCTTCGATCAGTTGGCTCGATAACAGCAGGTACATTTTCAAATTCTTCTAATAGCATCGGCCTAACCTCCTAATTAAAGAGTCACTTCTCATTACAAACCAGACGATCTATGGCTGGCTTCTCTAGCATGCTCAAGTTTATTGACGTAGTATTCACGTTTTTCTTCGACTTCGTGAATGGTTGGTTCATCCTTTTGCCCGTGAACTCGAACAATCTTAGCAGGAATGCCGACAACCGTCACATCACTAGGAACATCTGCCACAACGACAGCAGCGGCACCGACTTTGGCATTTTCACCGATTTCTACAGGTCCGATGACTTGGGCATGAGCAGAAATGAGCGCTCCTTTACGAACAGTCGGATGGCGTTTGCCACTATCCTTACCTGTCCCACCAAGAGTAACCCCATGGTAGAGAAGAACACCTTTTTCAATGATAGCTGTCTCCCCAATCACAAGTCCTGCCCCATGGTCAATAAAGACACCTGATTCGATCTGAGCTCCAGGGTGAATCTCTATCTGCGTCCAAAAACGCCAAAACTGGCTGTGCATACGAGCTAAAAGCTTAAAGCCATGTTTCCAGAGAAAATGAGAGAGACGGTGGGCAGCCAAGGCTTTCACACCAGGATAGGTCAAAAGAACCTCCAAAGTGGTGCGAGCCGCTGGATCATTTTCTTTTACGATATCAATGGTTTCACGCCACCATCCCATACATTTCTCCTTTCTTATTCTGAGTCTTTTGGTGTTTCTGTAGTTTCTTTCTTAGGTTTGTGGTCCTTGTGGTGGTGACGAGGACGATCGCCATGACGATGACCTTTATCCCCTTTTTCTTCTGAACGTTCAGGTTTTGGCGGACGTGGCAAGAGTGCCTTCATAGAAGCATCTACACGACCTTTTTCATCGATCTTAATAACCTTCACATCTACAAAATCACCAATTTGAACTAAATCTTCTACATTATTAGTACGAGTCCAAGCCATTTCAGAGATGTGAACGAGGGCATCCGTCTTGTCAAAGAGGTTGACAAAGGCACCGAATTTCTCGATACGCACAACTTTAGCATGGTAGACTTCGTCCACTTTCGCTTCACGAACCAAACCAGCAATGATTTCTTTAGCGCGGTTAATGGCAGCTTGGTCGCTCGAGTAGATAGACACGTTTCCTTCTTCGTCGATATCAATCTTAACGCCTGTTTCAGCGATGATCTTATCGATGGTTTCTCCACCCTTACCGATGACAATCTTGATCTTGTCCACATCAATCTTGATGGTATCAATTTTCGGAGCAGTTGGCGCCAATTCTGGACGCACTTCTGGAATGGTTGCTTCAATCACATCAAGGATTTCAAAACGAGCTTTCTTGGCTTGAGCAAGTGCTTCAGTCAAAATTTCTGCAGTGATCCCTTGGATCTTGATATCCATT
>CAJPKC010000330.1 GCA_905370255.1 Streptococcus oralis | reverse complement strand
AGAAAAATTATAAAATTTTATATAGCTTTTTTTCTCTCGTTTACTAAAATATAAATCCTTATATTTATTACCTTCAAAAATATATAAAATTGACTCAGTACTCTTTGTATTAATTAACTCATCTTCACCATTTGAATATAAGTAGTTTGCTTTTGATTTCAAGTTTAAATACTTATGCTTTCTAGCATGGATTATATTAATTAAAGATTTAACCTTTTTATCGTTAACAACTGTAAGTTTCAAGCTGTTTTCTTGATCTAATATGATAAATTTATATGTATTCTTAGAATTTGTTAGCACACTTCTCAATTTCTTCATAAATTTATAAGAAATCGGAACCTCGTCTTTATATTTTTTTAAATCAATAAGTATAGCATCAACATCCTGTAATATAAAACTTAAACTATCATTATATAAAAACAAACTTTCTGAGATATACATTTCATGTAAAAATTTAACCAATCCATCTATATTATTTCTTAAATCTCTAATATCCTTGTTTTTTAAGTTTTTAGAGACTGCTACATTTAACTCTATAATTACATTTTTATAGTAATAGTCTTTAGTATTTATAGAGTCTAATTCTCGACCTAATATTTTTTTATGTTCAAAAATAAATGTATGATTTCTAAAAATATCACTCTCTATTAAATATTCTATAGTCCTCCTTAAAACCATTTCCTTGGAAAAGAGCATCCAATTCAGTGGTTGGAGTGTCAATTTTCAACGGTTTAATCGGTATAATAAGGTCTTCTTTATCATCAAAATACTTCTTCAAAAAGTAAAGAATCATATCCCTACCACGACGGATATAAGAAGGATACATGGTCATCTTTCCGAAGAAATACTTACATTCAGGGTACAACACCGTCAACGCTCCAAGTCCATCCCAGAGGTTATCTAACGCAAATATACTCTTAGAATTCTTACGAACGTTCTGGTAATCCAATGAAACAAAAGAACGCCCAAGCTCAACTGTATAAGGAGCATACTCCTTCATGAACTTATCAGAGAAATGGAACATGTGACTTGTTGCGACCTTTGGCTGTCCGTTTTTGTCTATTTCCCACTCGCTACCAAAGATATAACGATATCCACCGATAATCTCTTCCGCTTCAGGATTCCAAACAATCAACTGTCTACAACAATTCTCCATCGTGTCGAACACATCGACATCCATCGATTTGCCCGTACCACCCCCAGCCGAACGAAAAGCTATTTCGCGCAGACGTCCAATCTCCTTCATCACGTTTGGCGCAGTCTTAGCCGTCACAACATAAATTTCATTGTGACTTTTGTTCGTCGAACGAAGCATCCGTTCAGGAGTCAACTCGCTCTTGAGTAGCTCCTTGCTAATGGGTTGGATGATTTCTTCTTCCATATTCTCTATCTATCTTTTTCTTTCTCTAAATCTAATCGCGTGATTGAACCCCTTACTCTGTCATTTAATAAGGCTAAATCTCAGAGCTCATAAACCATGTCTTCAACATATTGAGCCCATTCCATCGATGTGCGACTCTTATCAAACGTCTGCCAAGGGATTGGCTTCCCTATTACAACACGGAACGTTTTACCAACGTTTCTGTACATCTCATCGACAAGGAACAGCATCGCTATATTCACCTTCTTAACGTATTTATCACTGAAACGTGCAATACGATAGAATCGATCAGAATTACGTCCGCCAAAGAAGATGGGAACTACATCACGCTGATACTCCACACTCTTGGCGATAAATGTCTTCTTCCACTCTAAGTCATGAATCTTCCCATTAATCTTACGACTATTCAGTCCAGCAGGGAACATCAAGATATGATTATCACTTTTAAAGCCAGCCTCAACCATGCGAGGGAAATCACGACTCTGTTTTCCTGTTTTGTTGATGCCAATACTTACTGGTTTTAAGCCCGGAAGATTGAGTAATAAGTCATTAACCAGATAGCGAAATCTGCCATCATAGTGCTTACCAATAATCGATCCCAATGCTACACCATCCTGTCCACCAAGGGGATGATTTGACACAAAGGTATAAAGTTTACCATCATCCTTATCTGGAAGATTCTCTAAACCTTCGATTTGCAGCGTCATGTCAAGATATCGAACACACTCCGTGAGCCATTCTGTCCCTGACAAACCACGACTATCCCATAGAAACTGATTAACCTCATCTTCATGAAGGATTCTTTTTAACCAATTGACAGCAAAAGAAGGAACGAATTTAGCCTTCGCCCCCATCTTATCTCTTAGAATCTTGTCTATGTCTATCGTCTTCTCTATTTCTGCACCCATGTACTCAATTCTCTCCTAACAAAATGCAAAAATAACGAAACCATTTGGAATAGCTTGCGTTTTTTGCAAAAAATATATGTTTAAACAGAAAAAAATCATGTCAACAACAGCGCTGATTACTTTCATTTAAAACCAGTTGCCCCATTTTACCCCACTATTTTTGCATCCTCCACTTCACATAATGAGTCCTAAAACCTACTTTGATACGCCAAAAAGACAGAAAGAAAGGCAACTCAAAAAGAAGGAAATAAAAGCAAAAAAGGGAACTACAAAACTCGTACTAAAAGCCATCTTTTGTAATAATATTTCACAGCACCAATTTCAATCAAGGCTTAATAGCGGTTCTATTAAGGCTCTTTTGGCTTGCAAAAGGTGCCCTTTAAGACCCTTACTAACGCCCTTTTGAAGTCCAATTAAGCACCTTTTGCAAATCACTTTTACAACCCTTTGATTCACTGACACTTACAAAGGCATTCAGAATAGTACTTTTTAGACCTGAATTAGCATTTTAAACCCTCATAATTGTAAATATATTTCAAACCACCACACAACTCACTCAAC
>CAJPKC010000329.1 GCA_905370255.1 Streptococcus oralis | reverse complement strand
GAGTTAGCTCAGCGCAAGCGCGGTGATTTTGTGACCATGGACTATATTGATGATAATCGGGTCAATGTCATCTATCAAATCCCACTTGCTGAAATCGTCTTTGACTTCTTTGACAAGCTCAAGTCCTCTACTCGTGGCTATGCTAGCTTTGACTATGAAATTTCTGAGTATCGCTCGTCCAAGCTGGTGAAGATGGATATTCTCCTCAATGGCGACAAGGTTGATGCTCTCAGCTTTATCTTTCACAAGGATTTTGCCTATGAGCGCGGTTAGCTGATTTTAGACAATCTCAAGAAAATCATACCGCGTCAGCAGTTTGAAGTACCCATTCTGGCCGCTATCGGACATAAAATCGTGGCTCGGACAGACATCAAGGCTTTGCGTAAAAATGTCTTGGCCAAGTGTTATGGTGGTGACGTTTCCCGGAAGCGCAAACTCCTAGAAAAACAAAAGGCTGGAAAAAAACGCATGAAAGCTATCGGCTCTGTCGAAGTCCCCCAAGAAGCCTTCCTCAGTGTCTTGAGTATGGATGATGAATAATCTCTTTAATTCCTAGTTAGCGTGTTCCAAAAAGGAGGAAAATCATGAAACGATCGTACTTACTTGGTGCAGTCCTTGTATTGACTTCACTTACTCTAATGTCTTGTGCCAAATCTGACCAAAATGATGAACAATCAAGCTCATCGACTAGTTCTATTGCACAAGTGGAAAAGAATTCTTCAAATTCTTCTTCTAAAAAGAGCAAGAGCAAAGCCAGTCAAGAAACAAAACGTGTCGGCTCTCCTGAGTTTGGTTATATCGATATTCCAAGCAAATGGATTAAATTTTTTGATGCTGAGGTTGAGGGACTTATCCAATACACCGACGGTTCTGCTTATAATATCGTTACCATGAATGCTGTTTCCAAGGCAGAAGCTGAAGTAGCAGATGGTGAGACTTTCAATGCAGAAACAATTGCTCAGCATGTAGCCTATAATTGGAGTCAAAAAGATAATATTGAGAAGATGTGGGGCTCTAAAAGTACTGTCTCAGGAATAGAAGCCTTTCAAATAAACATCATTCTGAAATCGGGACAACTTGCTAATACATTGATTTTCCAAAAAGATGACAAAGTCTATATACTATCCTTTGAAGGCGACGAAGAAACTCTTGATGATTTCACTACAAACATGAAAGATACTTGGAGCCTTGATGGCAAGGGAGCAGTCAGCGAATAATAGTTTAAAAAAACAAGAGGCCTATTTATTAAGTCTCTTGTTTTTTCAGTGTAGAAGCTAATTAGCTTCACAAAAAGATTGTAACTAATCAAAAAACGTTCGACTACTATCAAATCTAAGTAAAAAGACTTACAAAAATTTGTAGGTCTTTTCTTGAAATCCGAACGTTAGGAAATCTTTTTTTGATTTTACTTGACATTTTCTGAAATAGGAATATGATAAAATGTGAACACTGTATGAGACAAATCTTGTGCGTGTTCGAAAATAATAGAGCGTTGCATCCGTAAGTCAATTTGACACGGCTCTTAAAAAACAAAAGGAGAAAGAATGAATACTTATATCCAAAAGAAAATCGCAAACATGAAGCTGACGCTTTCTGAAATGTCTGGTGGCTATAAACGAATGGTGACTAGTATGAAGAAGCTCGGCTTTTCTGGTACCTTGAAGCTTATCTGGGACGATTTGTTTGCTCATCGCAGTCTAGGTCAATGTTTTTATCTCTTGATTCTAGGGAGTTTTCCGCTCTGGCTGGAGCTGATATATGAACATCGCATCGTGGATTGGACGGGTATGATTTGCAGTCTGACTGGGATTATTTGTGTGATCTTTGTTTCTGAAGGACGGGCTAGCAATTACCTCTTTGGTTTGATTAATTCTGTGATTTACTTGATTTTGGCCTTGCAGAAAGGCTTCTATGGCGAGGTCCTGACGACTCTTTACTTTACCATCATGCAGCCAATTGGACTCTTGGTGTGGATTTACCAAGGTCAGTTCAAGAAAGAAAAGCAAGAGTTTGTTGCTCGTAAGCTAGATGCCAAAGGATGGACAAAATATCTATCACTCAGTGTGCTTTGGTGGTTGGTCTTTGGCTTGATTTATCAGTCTGTGGGTGCCAATCGTACTTATCGTGATTCAATCACAGATGCGACAAATGGTGTAGGGCAAATCTTGATGACGGCTGTTTATCGCGAACAGTGGATTTTCTGGGCAGCGACAAATATTTTTTCTATCTACCTCTGGTGGGGTGAAAGTCTTCAGATTCAAGGGAAATATTTGATCTATTTAATCAACAGTTTGGTCGGATGGTACCAGTGGAATAAGGCTGCTAAAAAAGTATAGTCCTATAAACGGAAAAGAAATCGGATGCGACAATGTCTCTCTTTCCTTTCGTCCTAAAAATATGGTAAACTAGTATTAGTAAAATTTATTAGATTTAGGAAGGAATGACCATGAAAAAGAAGTACTTTCTGCTCTCCCTGATAATCTTAGCCGGCCTCTCCCTGTCTTCCTGTAGCCTTATCAAGAGCTATAGCAGTCGGAAACCATCTGATTCTTCCAGTCGGGTTTCCCTGAGAGATGACAGCGATACAAGTAGTAGCAGTCGTAGAGAAAAAGATTCGTCAAAGACAACTGGTACGATGCGTGTCGGGTCTGATGATTACGGTTATATTAGTATTCCTGATAATTGGATTAAGTTTACAGACGTAGATGGTGGCGACAGCGTCCAGTATACGGATGGAAGTGGCTATAACATTGTCACGATGAATGCTTATACAAAAGAAAAGGCTAATATCGGAGAAGGGGAAGAATTCAACGCTGAAACTATTGCCCAACGGATTGCCTACCACTGGAAGGATAATAAG
>CAJPKC010000328.1 GCA_905370255.1 Streptococcus oralis | reverse complement strand
CAGATTGGATTTTAGCAGCAGCCTTTTGAATACGAGCAAATTCATCTTTGTCATATTCTTCAGGCAAGTTCAACCAGCCAGTCATTTCTGCCCCAGGACCTGTACCATTTCGCAGAGCAGAATCTGCTGCAGTCACTTGAGGCTGCATATAATCTAGTTCATGTGGTGCAACAAATTTATCTAATACTTTTGAATAATCAAATTTAATATGTGACATAATATTCCTCCAAAATTTCTTCTCTTCTATCATAACCCTTACCTTAGATTTTTTCAAGTTTTTATACTGAATTTTTCCAAATTTTATCATAATTTAAACATTTGCGTAAAAAATGTTACAATATTAAAATTTGAACGAAATAAGACAAAAAAACGACTAGGTTTCCAGTCGTTACAATTCATTCAATAAATACTCAAATAATTCTAAGTTGCCATCTTCTTCATTGACCAAGAATTCTGGATGCCACTGGAGACCAATAATACGGTGTTCATCGATAGATTCGATTGCTTCAACAGTTTGATCACGTGGATCCACAGCCGTCACACGGAAATTGGGTGCCAGATCTTTAATGCTCTGACGATGCACTGAATTAACCTGACTTTCTTTACCAAATAATTTAGACACTACACTGCCATCCACTGTCTCAATAGAATGTGAAGTCCCAAAAGGTAGACCTTGCCAATGACCTTCAATATCCTGATTGAGTGTCCCACCAAAGGCAACGTTGACAAGCTGAACGCCACGGCAAATGGCTAAGATTGGCTTGTTCTGACGCAAGGCTTCTTGTAGAAGAGCTAGCTCAAACTCGTCGCGAGTTAGGTTATAGTCGTCGCTATCAATTGTTTTTTCCTCACCATAAAACTGAGGATGAACATTTTGTCCCCCAGTCAAGATGAGCTTATCAATCATTTCTACATAGTCATGGACAAGTGTCTCATCACCAACCGGAATGACCAAAGGAAGTCCGCCAACCTGACGAATACTCTCAGCAAATTTACAAGAGACTGATGAATGAATATTTTTTCCTTCTGCGTCCACGGGACATAGATTTGCTGCAACTCCAACAACTGTTCTTGCCATCACTGATTTCCTTTCGTCTTCTATTGATAATCTTATCTTATCATCCTTCCCCACTCCTGTCTAATATGTATTTTTTAAGTCCGTGATAAAATTTTTTTATCAGAAAAAGTTGCCCAAAATTAGGACAACTTTTTTGCTTATTCAAAGACAAATTGATTATGGTACAGTTCGGAGTAAAAGCCTCCAAGCTTGAGTAATTCGTGATGATTTCCTTGTTCGATAACCTCACCATCCTTAAGGACAATAATCTGATCTGCATTGAGAATAGTTTTCAAGCGATGGGCAATCACAAAACTCGTTCTTCCTGCCACAATTGCCTCCATGGCATTTTGAATCTTGCTCTCTGTTACAGTATCCACGTTTGATGTTGCCTCATCCAAAATTAAGACCTGTGGATCTGTCATCAAGGTACGGGCGATAGAAATCAACTGCTTCTGACCGGTTGAGAAGACGCTCTGATCATCATTAATCAGAGTATCGTACTTATCTGGTAGACTTTCGATATATTCATGGATATGCGTAGCCTTGGCTGCTGCTTCGACCATTTCCTGACTGGCATCTGGGACACCAAAACGAATATTGTCTCGAATGGTTCCGCTAAACAAAACAGAATCCTGTAGGACAATTCCTACCTTACTTCGCAAACTGTCTAAATCAAACTCGCGAATATCTGTTCCATCAAAGCTGATACTACCTGCATCCACATCATAAAAACGATTGATTAAGTTCATGATGGTTGTTTTCCCCGAACCTGTCGGACCAACAACCGCAATCATTTTCCCTTTTGGAGCTGAAATGCTGACATCTTTTAGAATCGGTTTCCCTGGCAGGTAGGAGAAGTCCACGTTACGAATCTCCACACCTTCTTTTAATTCGTTAAATACTGGAGCATCTTGAGGACGAATTTCTTCTTCTGCATCAAACATTTCTTGGATACGGTCTGCACCTGTAAAGGCCAGTTGCAAACTTCCCCAGCTCGCCGCTAATTGGATAATGGGCTGGTAATACTGTTGCGAAAACTGAGTAAACATGACAATCAAACCCAGAGCAGTTGCTGTCTCGATGTTCTTATCATTCAGTAAGACAGCTGATCCTACAAAAATAACTACTGCTGTGTTGACCGAACTCATCCCGTTCATGACAGGAAAGAGAATTCCTGAGAACATTCTTCCCTTAAAAGTGGCTTTTCGAACCCGTTCATTTTGCTCAACAAAACCAGCAATCACATCTTCTTGGATACCTTGAACGATAACTGCTTTTTGTCCAGAGATACTCTCATCCATATAAGCATTGAGCTTCCCAACTTCCTTTTGTTGGAGGTTGGTATATTTTCTTGCCAATTTCAAAATGACAATCAACATGATGACAGCTATCGGAGTGCTAGCAATCGTAATCAAAGCCAAGGTGATATTTTTTGCAAACATGACAATCAGCAAGCCAATATAAAGAGCAATGTTGGTCATAACAGACACTAGACTTTCGTTGAAAGCCTGGAGGATGTTATCCAAGTCACTGGTGAAACGTGACAGGATATCCCCATCTTGATGGCGGTCAAAGAAGGAAACAGTCAAGCGAGAAAGCTTGCCAAAAAGTCCCTTACGCATCTCATTTGTCGATTCGGCAATAATGCGGCTCATCAAGACCATATAGATGAGACTAGACACCACAAGCACAATAACAACATAGGCAAGATTGATTAGGAGTCCCAATAGACTTTGCCAAACCATAACAGAATTACCATCTTGATAAGCTATAACCAAATTACCCGGCTCTGTGACTGTATGACCTGCA
>CAJPKC010000327.1 GCA_905370255.1 Streptococcus oralis | reverse complement strand
GCGTGCGTGAATCCTAACAATTCGGTCAAAGAAACGCTGCTACTAATTTCTAGGGTTGCAGAGATTCCGAGAAGCTAGCAGGATTCTTGAAATATCTGAGAAAATAGCAAACGTGGATCGCGACTAGAATGAATCGCGATTGTTTTACTAGATAGTTCTGAAACTGATAACCAAAATTCTCCTTCAGACGAGAAAAATCTCTGATAGTCTTTAAATTCTGGTAAATTCAACTCAGAAAAATCTTGTCGGAGCTTGTCAATGCTACTAGCTGGACACATCTTCCGTTTGCCAGATAGAAACTGCTCCAGCAGATAAGAAAGCTCAAAACGAATACTCTCTAGCAAGCGTCTTTCAAGCATGCCTTCTTCCCTTGATAGAGCTTGGTCTAGTTGATCTAGCAAATCCGTTAGCAAATAAGATTTTCGAGAAAGATTTTCCAAGGTCAACAAGATTTTCTGGGCTTCATCCAAAATCAAGAAACGTCCCTCTAAAAGACTCGGATCATCTTCAAGTCGAGTAACGAGGTAAGCATGATTGGTCACAAGCAACTTGCAAGAACGAGCCTTGTCCTGACCTCGTTTCCAAAAATCCTCTAGCCAAAAGAGAGAGTCTTTGTGAAGGTTGCCATCATGAGCCAAGTTCGGTAAAAACTGCTGGTAGCGATATAGCTGACCAATCTCGTCTAAATCTCCTGTATCTGTCTCTGTCAACCAAACTAGAAGTTGCATCTTGAAACGAGTATACAAACGATTGGACTCTTCTTCCTCTAGCGCTGCATGAAAGGCATCTAGCTTCAAGTAATTCTGAGGACCTTTAAGACTATGAATAGAGATATGGAAAATCTCTTCTAGTTTTTTAGCCTCCTCTTGCATCACCTGATTTTGAAGGATTTTAGTCGGAACACTGAGTAGGATTCCCCCTTCATTCTCAAGTGACAAGGCCGGTAGCAGGTAACCATAGGTTTTCCCAATTCCTGTTTGAGCCTGAATAAAGGAAATGGCTTCCCCTTGTAAAAACTCTTGAACCTTTTGGGCAAATTCTTCTTGTTGACTTCTCTCTTCCAAACCTAGCAAGGCAATATTAGTTTGGAAATCTTTTGAGAGTTTGCGTGGAGAAAGGACAGGCTTCTCTTTTCTTAAGAATAAGCCCTGCACTTCTACCAAATCATGCTCAACGAGGAGAGACTGTTTCTGATAAACTTCCTCGATGACTAGGTAAGATTCATAGAGTAAGCTGTCTGATAAACTCAATAAGCGCTCCAACAACCCTTTTGGCAGTCCAAACATCTTTTGTCTCATACAAAGAAAGAGTTCTGCTGTTGCTTGGGCATCAGATAGGGCTGTATGGGCTTGCTCTAGAGGAATCCCCAACTCTTGGCAAAGAATGCCGAGATTATACTTCTCAAGCTGAGGGTAAAATATTTGAGCCAACTCCACTGTATCGATACGAGGCGTGCGCAATTCATAACCCTCAAAAAAGAGGAATTCTGCCAATAAATTAGCATCGAACTGAACATTGTGCGCAACAAAAACACCGTCTTTGACCAGTTCAAAAATCTTTCCAGCCACCTGAGAAAACTCTGGAGCCTTTGCCAAACGTTTATCAGTCAAACCCGTTAATTCTTTGATATGAGAATCCAAGCGTTCATGAGGGTTGACATCAGTAGCATACTGTTCAACAATCTCACCATCTTCAATGACTACAATTCCCACTTGGATGATTTTTGCCTTGCTTCCGGTACTTGTAGCTTCTAAATCTACAACCACGTACCGATTATTTCTAAAATTCATCACTAAAAATTATATCAAAATTTGCACCATTTGACACCCCTGAACTTTATTTGAAGAGTCAAGTTTCTTGCAAGATTCGAAAAAAAATGATTGAATTAAATTGTAGAAAAGGAGGGAACTCATGAACCCATTAGATTTGTTTAACCAAGTAAAAGAACTCATTGAGAACAAAGATTTTTCTGCAGCAAAAACTTTTGTTGAAGAAAACAAGGATCAACTCGGTGAGTACCTAAGCCAAGCACAAGCTTTGGTTTCAGGCTCAGAAGGACTTGACGGTCTTGTAGATAAGGTCAAAGGCCTCTTCTAATAGTCAAAAGACACCTGAAAAACTCAGGTGTCTTTTTGTATTTTTTTCATGAATGCAGGAATATGTTGACTAATCGTGGTTGGTAGAACGACAAAGTTGTCCTCAGCTAATTCTTGAGCAATTGCTGAGTGCAGATATGTTGCTACCGTCACCCTTTCATAGAGACTAACTTGTGGAAATTGCCCTGCAAAACCAGCAATCATTCCCGCCAAAGTATCACCCATTCCTCCAGTTGCCTGATAGGGGCCACCAACACTCAGCTGATAACAATCAACTTGACCAGCTTGCCAGATTCGAGTCGCAGGACCTTTTTGGACTAAAATCGTCCCTAAAGGAAATATCGTCAAAGCCTCTCCTGTTTCCTCAACTCCTTGAGAAGCCAAATCTAAACCTGACAAGGCTTGCCATTCCCTTTGATGAGGAGTTAAGACAAGATGGGCTTTAGGAAATTTCATTCTCGTCTTCGCTAAAATGGATAGGGCACCACCATCCAGTATGAGGATCTGATTTTGCTTTAAATGAAAAAACACTGTTTGGAGAAGCTCTTCTCCACGCCCATCATCTACTAGTCCAGGTCCAACTAAGACAATACTAGCCTTCTGCAACTGTTGCTCCAGTAATTGTTTATCATCGATGTCAAAAGCCATAGCCTCAGGAAGATGACTATGCAGAGCTGGAATATTCTCTTTATCCGTTGCTACTGTCACCAAGCCTGCGCCACTTTTAACAGCCCCTAAGGCAGCCATAATAATCGCTCCACCATAAGGATACGTT
>CAJPKC010000326.1 GCA_905370255.1 Streptococcus oralis | reverse complement strand
ATCAAATAGACAACCAAATGTTTGACCAAGTTATCTTGTCCACAGGAGCTTGGCTTGGACACATGTTAGAGCCTTTAGGCTATGAGGTGGATGTTCGTCCTCAAAAGGGGCAACTCCGAGATTACCAAGTGCCACAAGACATGGGAGCTTACCCTGTAGTTATGCCTGAAGGGGAGTGGGATTTGATTCCATTTCCAGGTGGGAAGTTGTCTCTAGGAGCTACTCATGAAAATGATATGGGATTTGACCTAACAGTTGATGAAAATTTACTTCAGCAAATGGCTGAGGCAGCGAGTCCATTTTATCCTAACTTAAAAGATACAATGATAAGTGGTGAGCGCGTGGGGATTCGTGCCTATACAAGTGATTTCTCTCCATTCTTTGGACAGGTTCCAAACTTATCAGGAGTCTATACAGCAAGTGGTCTAGGATCTTCAGGCTTAACGACCGGCCCTATTATAGGCTATCATTTAGCTCAAATGCTTCAGGGGAGAAGTGGAGTATTAGATCCGGCTGATTATCCGACCGAAAGATATATTAAAAAGAAACAATCGTAAATCTTTTACTTAGTTTTTACGGTAGTATTAGGAAAGTAAATGACTTTCCCTATCAAAAATGGTAAAATGAAAAAAATAATCCAAGAATTGAGGAAATAAAATGCAAGAAAAAATTCTGGTAACGGGTGGAGCAGGTTTTATTGGAAGTCACACTGTCATTGAACTGGTTCAAGCCGGACACCAAGTTGTTGTCGTGGATAATTTGGTCAATAGTAGTCGTAAAAGTCTTGAAGTAGTTGAAAGAATCACAGGCGTAGAAATTCCTTTCTACGAAGCAGATATTCGTGATACAGATACACTTCGTGATATTTTCAAACATGAAGAACCAACAGGAGTCATCCATTTTGCTGGTTTGAAGGCTGTAGGAGAATCTACACGTATCCCACTTGCCTACTATGATAACAATATCGCAGGAACTGTCAGTCTCTTGAAAGTTATGGAAGAGACAAACTGTAAGAACATCATCTTCAGCTCATCAGCAACAGTTTATGGAGATCCGCATACAGTTCCAATCCTCGAAGATTTCCCACTTTCAGCTACCAACCCTTATGGTCGTACCAAGCTAATGCTTGAAGAAATCTTAACAGATATCTATAAAGCAGACTCAGAATGGAATGTTGTTTTACTTCGCTACTTCAACCCAATTGGGGCGCATGAGAGTGGTGACCTAGGAGAAAATCCAAACGGTATTCCAAACAACCTCTTGCCATATGTGACACAAGTTGCAGTTGGTAAGTTGGAACAAGTTCAAGTCTTTGGAGATGACTACGATACTGAAGATGGAACAGGTGTTCGTGACTATATCCACGTCGTTGACCTAGCAAAAGGGCATGTTGCAGCACTTAAGAAACTTCAAAAAGGTTCAGGACTCAACATTTATAACCTTGGTACAGGAAAAGGTTATTCTGTCCTTGAAATTATCCAAAATATGGAAAAAGCAGTTGGTCGCCCAATTCCTTACCGTATTGTTGAACGCCGCCCAGGGGATATTGCAGCTTGCTACTCAGATCCAGCAAAAGCTAAGGAAGAGTTAGGTTGGGAAGCAGAGCTTGGCATCACAGAAATGTGTCAAGATGCATGGCGTTGGCAAAGTCAACATCCAAATGGATTTGAAGACTAATCATTTGATTAAACAAAAAAGAGGAAGTAAGTCCTCTTTTTTAATACTTTATATGTGCTTGTGTGATAGAAAAACGTCTTAAAAGAACAGTTTATTTATTATTGAAATATTGGAACAATTAAATGTAAAATTGTATAAAATTAGTCTAGCAAAAGACTATAATTTTCTAGAAAATTATGCTACACTAGAGGGAGTGGAAATTAGAAATCTATGGCCCACCAAATTTTAAGATTCATCTATGATTAGAGCACGAGTAGGGCAATTTTTAACGGCTTCTAAAGCATCGTCGCTACAAGGAATTTCTTTCTCTAATTGTTCAGGATCATCGAAAAAACGGACGATACCATTATCATGGTAATCAAATAATTCTGAATAAGTTTGGCAGAGCCCACAAGCGATGCAACGTTCAGGTATAAGTCTAATCTTCATATTTATATTGTAATAAGAAACTAAAAAAATCTCAAGGAGTAAGGTATGGAAAAGGAACCGTGGCAAGAAGATATTTATGAGGAAAACAAGGAAGAGTCGAGAAGTGAGCACCATTCTAGAAGTGGAAAGTGGGCTTTTCTTACAGCGAATAACATTTTAACAACCCTGGCTATCATTTTCTTTATTGTTGTTATAGGTATGATTATTGTTTTAGTATACCTATCTTCGGGTGGAAGTGATAGAACATCAGCTTTGAAGGATTTTTATGATTCTGCAAATCCTAAAGTTGAAGAAGTAACTACTGTAACGACAGAAACAACTACGGTAGCTACTACTGAGTCTGGCGAACAACAAAATACTACAGAGGCTCATACAGATCCTGAAGGTACAATTACTGTATTGGCTGGAGAAGGTGAAGCTGCAATTGCAGCTAGAGCTGGAATCTCTATTGCACAGCTAGAAGCTTTGAACCCATCACATATGTCAACAGGTTCATGGTTTGCAAATCCTGGTGATGTTCTTAAGATAAGATAGGAGCAACTATGAAAACAATTCAGATTGCGATTGATGGTCCAGCTTCAAGTGGTAAAAATACTGTTGCGAAAATTATCGCTAAGGATTTCGGTTATACTTATCTCGATACGGGCGCTATGTATCGCGCTGCGACTTATATCGCTTTGAAAAACCAAATAAGCCCAGCAGAACCTTCTCAACTTCTTGAATTATTGGATCAATAGCCGATTAGCTTTGGACGTTCTGAAAGTGGCGAA
>CAJPKC010000325.1 GCA_905370255.1 Streptococcus oralis | reverse complement strand
AACATGATATAATACTATTAGAAAGGTTGGTGTTTATGGCTAGAATACTTATCGTTGAAGATAATAATGAGATTCAAGAAATTTTGAGAACTCTTCTTTCTGAGGAGCATGAGGTGATTCAGGCTTTTTCTGGTACTGAAGGAATGATTCGATTTGAACAAGGTGACATTGATCTAATCATGTTAGATATTATGCTTCCGGGAAAAAATGGTGATCAGGTTTTAAAAGCCATTAGACACGATAGTTCAGTTCCTGTCATCATGCTAACTGCCCTAAGCGATAAAAAGCTCATCAGCCAATATCTCTTAGATGGTGCTAATGATTATATTGTAAAACCTTTTGATTTGGATGAAGTTTTTGCCAGGGTTACGGTACAATTACGTCAAAAAAATGACAAGCAAGCAACTGAAATCGAACATCCAGACAAGTTGATTCAACAGTTAAAAAATATTCAATTTGATGCAGATAGTTTTGAAATCAAAAATTGCCAGGAAACTATTCTCCTAGCTAAGAAAGAATGTTTGATGCTCCAAACCTTACTGGGACATCCTAATAAAATTTTCACGAAAGAAGAACTCTATGAATTAGTCTGGGAGGATCCTTATTTACCAGGCGACAATACTCTCAACACTCATTTAAGTAATCTCCGTAAAAAACTAAGCCAACTAGATCCAGAGCAAGAGTATATTGAGACTATCTGGGGAGTTGGTGTTCGGTTAAAAGGAGATGAGCAATGATCTATATTTTACTTTCTCTGCTACTGTTGGTTATTATCCTATTGACGATAGGCTTGATTCGCTATCATCTAGCACTCGTAAACTTGAGCCAACAAATTGAGGACAAGATTCTGACTGGAAGTATGAAGAGAATCGGAGTGTCCACTTTCTCCAAGGATTTTTTACATCTTTACCAGCAAATCAATCATCTCTTTCAAGAAGTTGAGCAGTCACGCTTGATTATGAAGCGAGAGAAGCAGACTTTAGACATGGCTATTAGCAATATTGCCCACGATATTCGGACACCTTTAACGATTGCGTCAGGTTATACTCAGCAATTGCTTAAAACAGAAAATCCTGAGTCTGAGAGTTTGAAAAAAATTTCCCATCATCTCAATCAAGTTTCAAAACGGCTAGAGGCTCTTTTGGACTATCGTCGGTTAATGGAAGGAGCAGTTAAACCTGATTTATCTGAGTTAGAAGTCTCGACATTTATGACACAAAAATTACTAACCTATTATGATTCATTTCAGACGGCAAAGATTAACCTTGATTTGCAAGTAGAACCTGGTCTCTATTTATTAACAGATCCAGATTTATTAGATCGTATGTTACAAAATCTTATTGGCAATGTTCTAAAACATGGTAAGGATGAAGCGAGATTTTCTCTTAAGGAAGTGAATAACCACATCTGTTTGGAAATTGCTAATCTGGTTAAACAACCGATTCGTAAAATTGAAAATCTCAGTCAACGATTTTACTCTGAAAACCTCTCAGATACAGAAGAATCCTCTGGTTTAGGTCTTTATATTACAGAAGAATTATCCCATCTACTTGGTGCAGAACTACAACTAAGTACTGATGGTGCTTGGTTTACAGTTAGAATTCTCTTTTAAAACAAAGAACCTCCTCTTTTTAAATAGAGGAGGTCATTTTTATAAGCTTTTCTTCTTGAAAACAGCAAGTCCACTTATGGTAAAGAATAGAATAACAGTCACTGTAACGATAATGGTGTATAGAACAGCTTGACTATAGGCAGTCATAGCATAGGCAAAATTCAAGGATAAATAGCGCAAAATCTCGATATCTGGAAAGATAAGCATTGGCATTGAAAGTAAGATAGAACTAATTAAATAGCCAATGAAAACAGCCAAATAAGAATGAGTCACATAGAGAATGAAGGACACAATAGATAGCCAAGCTAGAAGGCAGAGGAATTGAATAGTAATTGTTAGAAGGAGATTGCCAATAAATCCTTCTGGCATCGTACCAATCCCGTTTAGGATAGTTGCTGGTACGAAAGCAATAACTAGGCTAACAAGAATTTGCATTAGAGCGATACTTGCTAATACTACAGACTTGGCTAGGAAGAATTCTGTGCGAGAAACACCCACTGTCAAACTGTTTTTATAGAGTTTTCCGATAAGATCAACTCCTAGAACTAAGCAAGCAAGGATAATACAGAGGAAAACTAGGTTTGAGCTATTGCTAGAGGTGTTAATAAGGGCTTGTATACCATCCCATCCCTTGCTTGGCAGTTCGGTTTCTGCGTTTGTACTTGTACTGACGGATATGATCTGTCCTGTAGCTCCGAAAGTAGCCCCCATTAACATGAGTGTAAAGAGAACGAGCTCTGTAATCCAAAATCCTTTGGAACGGAAAAGACGGTAAAAGTCTGCTTGAATTGTATGTATCATGGTTTTCCTCCTATTTTACTAATTGTGTGAAGTATTCTTCAAGATTTTGACGAGCATAGTAAATCTCATCCACATCAACATCTGCTAGAGTAAGTTCTTTGAGAATGCGTTTGACATCTTGTTCATGACTAAAAATATGAATCTCATTATCTGAATTAACAACTTTAAATTCAAGATGCACTTTGTCTTTTAAGATTTGACTAGCTTTTTCTTTGTCACTTGTTTTTAGAACGATATAGTCTTCATTAAGTGTCTCAAATTCGGTCTTACTGATTTCTCGAATGATTTTCCCTTGGTCAAGAATTCCAAAGCGATTGGCAACCAGATAGAGTTCTGACAAGATATGGCTAGAGATGAGAATTGTTATTCCTAGTTCTTGATTCAGACGTTGAATCATTTGACGAAACTCTTTGATACCGATTGGGTCAAGTCCATTTATAGGTTCATCAAGGATGAGAACGTCTGGTTTTG
>CAJPKC010000324.1 GCA_905370255.1 Streptococcus oralis | reverse complement strand
CAGCTAAAAACGACCTTCTAAATCAGGTAGCTAAAGCTCTAGTAGCTGAGAGTGCCTATATTATCACTGAAAATGCTAAGGATATGGCAAATGCCAAGGAAAATGGTATTTCAGAGATTATGCAAGACCGCTTGCTCTTAACGGAAGACCGTATCGCAGGGATTGCTGAGGGTGTTCGTCAGGTGGCAGACCTTCAGGATCCAATTGGTCAAGTGGTTCGTGGCTATACGAATCTGGATGGTCTCAAAATCGTTCAAAAGCGTGTTCCTATGGGTGTTATCGCTATGATTTTTGAGAGCCGTCCCAATGTCTCAATTGATGCCTTTAGCCTTGCCTTTAAAACCAATAATGCTATCATTCTCCGAGGAGGACGTGATGCTATCAATTCCAACAAGGCCTTGGTTACAGTGGCCCGAAAGGCTTTGGAAAATGCGGGTATCACAGCAGATGCCGTTCAGCTGGTTGAAGATACCTCTCATGAGGTAGCAGAGGAACTCATGGCGGCGACCAAGTATGTTGACTTGCTCATTCCTCGTGGTGGAGCTCGTCTCATCCAAACGGTTAAAGAAAAAGCCAAGGTTCCAGTCATTGAAACGGGTGTTGGTAACTGTCATATTTATGTGGATAAATATGCTAACTTAGATATGGCGACACAGATTGTCATCAATGCCAAAACCCAACGACCAAGTGTTTGTAATGCTGCAGAATCTCTCGTTGTTCATGCTGATATTGCGGAAGACTTCTTGCCTAACTTGGAAAAAGCTATTTCAAAAGTTCAGGCTGTTGAGTTCCGTGCGGATGAAACGGCTTTGAAACTTATGGAAAAATCCGTACCCGCTTCACCAGAAGATTTTGCGACAGAGTTTCTTGACTATATTATGTCTGTTAAAGTGGTAGATAGCCTTGATGAGGCTATTAAATGGATCAATACTTACACGACATCGCATTCAGAGGCTATTGTGACTCAGGATATCAGTCGTGCGGAGCAATTCCAAGATGATGTTGACGCTGCAGCTGTCTATGTTAATGCCTCAACCCGCTTTACAGATGGATTCGTCTTTGGACTGGGTGCTGAAATCGGAATCTCAACCCAAAAAATGCACGCCCGTGGTCCAATGGGACTGGAGGCCCTAACGTCAACCAAGTTCTATATTAACGGACAAGGACAAATTAGAGAATAACCCATAAAGCTCCATGAAGGAGCTTTTTTAGTTGGTTTGCTAGACGACAGGTCTTCTGATATACTGGTAGTATCAAGGATGAGGAGATTTTGCCATGTTTAAAGCTTATAAGAAGTATTGGATGGGCTATTTCGATTTTACAGGACGTTCAACTCGCTCAGACTATTGGTTGGCAGTTTTAGCGAATACTATTGTAGGTATCATTTTATTTAGCATAGTTATAGTTGTAAGTGTTTTTGATAGTCCGAATAGTCATTATCATGTTATTCTCAGCTTACTGTATGGGTTTGCAATGCTATATTGTTTTGCTAACTATATTCCATCTATTGCCCTTCAGGTGCGTCGCTTACGTGATGCCGGTTTTCACTGGGCATTGATTTTCTTACGCTATGCGCCTGTTATAGGTGATATCGTACTGTTGGTTTTGTGTTGTCAACCAACAAAAGTAGAATTTCCTTTCAACAATTTTAATAATCTTCAGCAATGATAGTTACTTAACAGCCTCCTTAGGCTGTTTTTTAGTCAATTTGTCAAATTCTTTTTTTATTGCTATACTATAAGTATCAAAAAATGAGGAGATTTTATTATGATCGAAGCTTATAAGAAGTTTTGGAAGGGCTATGTAGATTTTGAGGGACGTTCAACACGTTCAGATTACTGGTTTGCATATTTGGCAAATATGTTAACAGTTATTGCTTTTTATGTGTTGCTGGCAATCTTTGGAGGCATTGCAGGTGCTACAGAATCAAGCTTTTTAGCTGTTATTTCATTCATCATCCTATTTATCTTTTTTGCCTTTGGTGTTGCTGCCATCTTACCTGGTCTTGCTGTAACAGTTCGCCGTTTACGTGATGCTGGCTACAATTGGCCGTATATTTTTGTTACATTTATTCCATTTGTAGGTCCTATTATCTTCATTGTTTTACTATGTAAACCAACTAAAGTTGAGTATCCATTTAACAACTTCAATAATCCACAGCAATAATAATGACTTAACAGCCTAGTATGGCTGTTTTTTAGTTGATTTGTCAAGCTTCTCTTCTCTTGTTATACTGAGAGTAACATAAAAAGGGGGGGAATTATGATTGAAGCCTACAAAAAATTTTGGAAGGGCTATGTTGATTTTACGGGCCGTTCAACACCTTCAGATTACTGGTTTGCATATTCGGCACATGTATTGATTTTCTTTGCTTATTATTTGCTCGATGCAGTGTTTGAAAGAATACTATCTACAACAGGATCAAGAGCGGTATTTACTATTTCACTTTACCTCCTACTTATCTTTTTTGCCTATGGTGTGGCTGCGATTTTACCTGGTATTGCTATAACGGTTCGTCGTTTGCGTGATGCTGGCTGTAATTGGCTGTATATTTTTATTCCTTTAATTCCATTTGTCGGTATTTTTATCTTAATTTTTCTACTATGTCAACCAACAGAAGTATAAGTGCCATTCAACAACTTCAATAATCCACAGCAATAATGACAATCAACCAACTCTTTAAGTTGGTTTTTCTGATGTCAAAAAAGCTTTATGTTAATGTTGCACATTTTAATATTTCTGATATAATCTTATCTGAGACTAATCGATACTAAAAATATATTTAAGAAATGTGAATACTCTATGAAACTACTTCGTAATTTAAAAGAAAAACGTTACCTTATTTTGACATTTACCCTACCAGCTATCCTTTTGGCTCTGGCTATTGTCTTTT
>CAJPKC010000323.1 GCA_905370255.1 Streptococcus oralis | reverse complement strand
ATGTCCAAATAAAGCAATATTATTACTAATCTCAAATCTGTTCGTGAGTCCACAGGCATGACCCAGCAGGAGTTAGCCGCCCTCATCGGCATGCGACGCGAGACAATTCTTCACTTGGAAAATAACCGTTACAATCCTTCGCTGGAAATGGCTCTTAAAATTGCTCAAGTTTTTAATCTGAAAGTAGAAGACCTCTTTGAACTCAGACAGAAAGAGGAAGCATAATTCTTTTCGAGACCTAGCATTAAGTTCAATGATTAATTAGAAATTGAGCCAAAAGAAAAATCCTTTGAAAATGTTCTCTTTTAAAATATAGTAATTCTTATGGCATTGATATCCCAAAACATTTAGATACGCTTGTTGAAAAAGGATATGCTACTATCGAAACCGCCTTTGACTCGCTTGACCATCTAAATGCCACTACAAAAAAGAATATCCTTAAAAAGAAGGGGGTTGCCGGACTTTCTAAGATGAAGGCTGCCGACTTGAATCAAGCATTTCATGACCATTTTTCAGAAGAAGAATTATCCCAGTGTTTCTCCATCCGTGGCTATAAACTGACCCCTAAAGGGGAACAAGCGCTCAAAGACCATCAGGCAATCATTGACCGCCATCCTAAAAAGAATCTTTAATCAACCAAGACTGGTTGATTTTTTTTGTAAATTTTCAAAAGACTTACAAATCATTATAATTATTGACAAACACTTACAGAAAGAGTATAGTATTTAAAAAAGGAGGAATTCCTATGTACCAAGAACAACGATTAGAAGAAATCATAAAACTTTTAGAGGATAGAGGAAGTCTGTCAGCAAAAGAAATGGTTGAACATTTCCATGTTTCCAAAGATACCATCCGTAGAGATTTTGCAATTCTCGCAAAGGAGAAACGAGCAAAAAGAACTCATGGAGGTTTATTGCCAATTCAAAAGCAAAGGATTCTTGGTTTCCAAGGTCGAGCAGAACAATCTTCTAAAGAAAAAGAGAAAATTGCTCATTTAGCTACCCAACTCATTTCTGATTCACAATTAATTTTCTATGATGTTTCAACAACTGTACTTGAGTTAGCAAAAATAACAGATAAAAAAGTTACTATTTTCAGCCATTCATTGGATAATGCACTGGTCTTAGGAGAAAATGAAAATGTCGATTTTCACATTATCGGTGGACGATTTCATAAAAAGAATCGTTTCTATTACTCATTAGAAGAATCCGAATCTTTGAATAGAATTAAATTTGACTTAGCATTTTTTGGTGCAGCTAGTCTTTCAGACGGACAAGTTAGTTTTGAGGATCAAGAAGATGTTCTCATGAAAAAAAGAGCATTTAAAACTAGTAAAATTCGCGTCTTGTTAGCTGAAACTAGCAAAATAAACAAACACTCTCATTATATTCTTTCCGAACTTACTGATTTTGATTATTGGATTACAGACAAAGAACCCGACTTAGAAATTCAACAATCTTTAGATGGCAAAACAACTATTCTATTTTAATAAAAAGGAGAAAAATATGTCAGTAATAAAGTTAATCATGAGTGATATTGACGGTACTATTTTGGATAAAAATCACCAAGTAGATTCTCATTTGATAGAACTGATGCCACTTTTAAAACAATGTGATATTCCTTTTGTTTTAGCTTCTGCTAGATCTCCTCTCGGTATAGCGCCAATTTCTAAAGAGCTTGGCATCACCGACTGTCCCATTGCCTGCTATAATGGAGCACTCATCAGTTTAGGAGATAAAATCCTAAGTCAGTATTCTATTGATAAAAGCGAATTGCTCTTACTTCATGACTTTTTGAAAAAAGAATTCCCGACAGTTTCTATAAATGTTTATTCTGGAAAAGATTGGCTTGTGAATACTATTGATGAATGGGTAGAAATCGAAGCAACTATTACTGGAGAAAGTCCAAAAGTTACATCTTTAGCAGATTTTATAAAAGACGAGAAAACTCTTGTTCATAAACTTTTACTAATAGATAACGCATCTACTATCCAGAAACTTAAAGAGACATTAGCAACCATGGATTTCCCTCAAACCGACTTCTATCTCTCTAAAGATAACTATCTAGAAGTTACACATAATCAAGTATCCAAAAAACAAGCTTTATTAGAATTAGCCAAGTATTATCAACTATCACTTACTGAAATTATGACGATTGGAGATAATTATAATGATATTCCAATGATTGAGACTGCTGGACTTGGTGTTGCAATGGGAAACGCTCCTACAGAAGTTAAAACTTGCGCAAATACAGTAACAGATTCTAATGATCAAAATGGTGTAAGTAAGGCCATAAAATTGTATGTACTATCGGAATCATCACAATTGAATATTTGAAATCCTCTTCTTTTTAGGGTACAATGGAAAAAATGATTTTTGAGAGGATTAACATGAAAAAATTAGCTACACTACTACTCATTTCTACCTTTGCCCTTGGTGGATGTACAAGTATCCAACGTACACTTCGTGGTGATGATTACGTGGATTCTAAGATTGCTGCTGAAGAGAGTTCGAAAGCTGCTGCCCAAGCAGAAAAAGATTTGAAAGACGCCTTAACAAATGAAAATGCTAACTTCCCTCAACTTTCTAAGGAAGTAGCTGAAGACGAAGCTGAAGCTATCCTTCACACAAGTTTGGGTGATATTCGTATCAAACTTTTTCCAAAACTGGCACCTCTTGCAGTTGAAAATTTCCTTACTCATGCTAAAGAAGGATACTACAATGGTGTTACTTTCCACCGTGTAATTGATGGATTTATGATTCAAACCGGAGATCCAAAAGGGGATGGGACAGGTGGCGAATCTATCTGGCACGATAAGGATAAAACTAAAGACAAGGGAACAGGTTTCAAAAACGAAATCTCTCCATACCTCTATAATATCCGCGGTTCCCTATCT
>CAJPKC010000322.1 GCA_905370255.1 Streptococcus oralis | reverse complement strand
CTCTTGGAGGGAGCGAAGTCGAAAGTGGACAAGTCAAGGTTAAGAACAACCAAACGCGAGAGGAAGTAGAAGTTTCGCTTGAAACTATTAGCAAAAACTTCTCGGAAGTATTTGAAAAATTAGGCTCTTAATAGTAAAGTAATGAACCAGGGATTTATTCCTGGTCTTTTTGAATGAAAGTATTAAAAAGACGAAAAGTATAGAAAAATACTTTGTCAGAAAAGAGTTAGTTAGAGAAATAAAAATTTTGATTAAAATTTATTGACTTTAAACCTTTATCCCTGTATTCTTGTATTGAATAAGTATGTTGCATCCTCATGTAGGATAGAATCAAATATTTACTTAGGATAATCAGTCAGACTAGATATGATTGCTAAATGAGCGCTTGGAGAAATACAACATGAATATCAGAAAATCAACAAAATATTCACTATTGACAATTGGGATTTTAACCACTTTCCAATTAGGTCAAGTGCATGTTAAAGCTGATACAACTGATTTCTCAAATAACACAGTTGTTCAAAATCAGGATGAAAAAGCAACTTCATTAAATAAGAACACAAATCAAAAGAGTGAAGCCACTGCTAATGATAAGAAAGAGCCGGTTGCTAATGAGGGAAACCCTGCAGCTTTAACTCCGGAAAACTCTACTTCTACAACGGAAGTGGCAGAAAAGGAAGCAGACAAGTCTCCTGCTGAGAATGAAGTTGCTGAAGAAAAACCAGCAGCAGAACAACCAAAAGCGGAACAACCTGTCCAAGAGCAATCAACAGCTGAACAGCCAAAAGCAGAACAACCTAAGGTAGAAAAACCAGCAGCTGAAACAACACCTGAAGAAGAACTGAAAAAGTTGTTAGAGACACCTCAAGAGGGGGTAACGACTCCTAAAGAGGAACCGAAAGCTCCTAAAGATGAATCAACAACTCCTAAGGTTCGTCGCAGAAGAGCTACAGCTACCAATACAAAAGTATACGAAGATGCAACATACGGCAAGTATGTAAAAGCTACAGATTTTGGATTAGATACGACTGGTAATGTTGAAGCAAGTGATTCTCTTCAAAAGGCTCTGAAAGCAGCCAATGAGGTTGAGGGAGGAGCTGCCGTAATGGTTTCAGGGAATGTCCTCTTGAAGAAAACCTTGGTTATCGATGAGAACTATGCCAATGTAAAAGGTTTGATTGGTAGTGGTCCAAGTCGTAACAATACAAAAATCGTGTTTAACAAAAAGCAAGATGGAGAGCACGATCCTGAAACAAACTTGACGGATAACCGTTACGAGTCTGCGGTCCTCATTCAAAATCAGAATAACTTTACTGTAGGCCGCTTAACTGTTGAGCATGCCTATGATTCATCAGACTACACTAAGGATAATGAGTTTTACCGTAAAGGGAAATCTTACTTTGGACGTTCAAACGGTATCTACGTAAACGATTCTTCAAATGTTACGATCAATGATGTTCGTGCTATGAAATTCAACAGAGCCGGTGTCTTCTTTAGTTCAAGCAAGGCAACAGCTCAAGAGTATGATGCTAGCGGCAAACCAATCCGTTACAGCAGCATATCTGAAAAGGTTTCAAACGAAGTCAAGTCTATCGGAGATCCAGATGTTCCTATCATGGATGGTAACAAGGTAACCAACTCTTTCCTTCATAACAACCGTGTTGCTGGTGTTATGTTCGGTTACCAACGTAATTTTGTGGTAGACAATAACATCTTGTCATACAACGGTCACGTGTTGGACGGTGGTACTGGATATGGTGTAGCCTCAATGGCAGGGTCTTATAATGATGGTATTACCTATACTGGAAACTATACAAACTACAACTACCGTAAAGGCTTGGATATTCACGACGGGAATAAGATTCTCATCGAAAACAACGTCTCACTTGGAGATCGTTTGAATGGTATCGAGGTCTATAACCGTGCCAATCCGATGACGGATGTCATTATTCGTAACAACAAGGTAACACAAGATCCAAACTCTAAGTTGGAAAACGATGATGATGATCCAGCTCGTTACCGTGGTTACACAGCCATCTCTATCCTGACAAATGAGAAAAACCATAAATGGACCAAACCTCTTGATAAAGGTCGTTACGTTATTTCAAATAACACCATTGAAGGTTTGACAAAACCATTTGAAAATGGACAACTAGGAACCTTTGGTATCCTCTTTAGAAATAACGAAAGTTCAAATGATTATAGTCTAAACATTGAAGGAAACACCATCACTGGTGATTCGACAGACTATATCATCTCTGTCAACAACAATACTGCTCAAGCATCTAGAGGTGTTGAAGGTGGCGGTTCAGGTGACATCACTATTTCAAGAAACAAGATTGAAGTAGATGACATCAAGCAGTTACCGATTTACATCAATGATGATACAACTTATGTAGCAAGTGTTATTGACCGTACAACTGGTAAACGTGTAAACAAGGTTACAAAAGTACCATTTACCAAGACTAGAGGAAGCATCAACATTGACAACAATGAGTTGACCGTTTCTAAGATTAAGTCTAGATGGAAAAATGCAGTTGCTATTGAAAGTACTAACGCATCTACTATTGATGTTAATAGCAATACCTTCAAGTATAAAGACAATGAGCCATGGCAACGTTACGATGTCACTCGTAGATCAGATGGAGCAGTTATCAAAGACATAATGCAAGCTTTCTTTGGTATCAACCGTCTCAACGATACTGTTAAAGTAACAGCTACAGATAACAAATTCATCGCAGACACACCAAACAAAAATGGTTTCTTTAGACTATACAATGGTGATTGGGTGAACTTAAATGCCAAGAGTAATAATGTCTTCCTTGGACGTAACACTCTAGATGGTAAGCCATTAGCTCCAGTAGATATCGTTGGTGATAAAACGGTTGAAACACTTCGTACAA
>CAJPKC010000321.1 GCA_905370255.1 Streptococcus oralis | reverse complement strand
AGCACGAACGACCATGTTATCACGAAGATAATCGAAACCAATCTCTGAGTTTGTTGAATACGTAATGTCACAGAGATAAGCTTCTTTTTTCTCCATTGGAGATTTGGCAGCCAAGTTAATCCCTACTGACAAACCAAGCCATGAGTACAACTCACCCATCTCAGTCGCGTCACGTTCTGTAAGGTATTCGTTGACGGTAACTACGTGTACACCTTTTCCTGAAAGGGCATTAAGGTATACCGGCATTGTCGCTGTCAAGGTTTTCCCTTCACCTGTACGCATTTCTGGAACGTCACCGTGGTGAAGAACGATACCACCCATAACCTGAACCTTGTATGGGAAGAGCCCAAGAACACGTTTCGCTCCCTCACGTACGACCGCAAAGGCTTCGTACAAGAGTTGATCAAGCGTTTCACCATTTTGATAACGTTGCTTAAATTCTTCTGTCTTAGCTTGCAACTGCTCGTCTGTCAAAGCAGCCATTTCATCTTCGTATTTGAGGACTTTATCAGCCATCTTTTCTAAGCGGCGAAGTTCCCCTTTATCATTTTCGATGATTGTTTTTAATAAATTTGCCATTTTTTTCCTTACTTTAAATTCTGAATATTTTAGAATGTTCTTTTTATTGTAGCATATTTGCCCAGCTTTTTCAAGAAAGAATCCGTGTTTATACAAGCTAAAAAAGGCTCATTTAGAGCCTTTTTTTGTAAATGTTCAAACTATTGCTAATCATTGATTTTCTTTTAGAAATTTCAAGCCTACTCTTTGGTTGTAGAATTACCAAAGTCAACCTTTGGAGCTGTCTTAGCTTCTTCGCTTTCTTTAAAGGTTTCTGCCTCTTTAAAGTTCATCATATTAGCGAAAAGAACTGTTGGGAAGCTTCTTAATTTTTGATTGTATTCTGTTGCCACTTTGTTGTAATCCTTGCGGGCTACAAAGATACGATTTTCACTTCCAGCCAATTCCGTCATGAGTTGTTCCACATTTTGATTGCTCTTGAGTTCTGGATAATTTTCTGTTAGCGATATCAAACGTGAAATAGCTGAACTCAACTCTCCTTGAGCCTCTTGATTTTCTTTTGAAGTCACGGAGCCATTCCCAATTTTAGCACGAGCTTCCGCAATCTTGGTGAAAACCTCTGTCTCATGGTTCATCTGGCCTTTTACAGACTCTACCAAATTTCCAATCAAGTCAGAACGACGTTGAAGAGCTGTCGCTACATCAGCTTGCGCTTGTTCGACCTTGGTTTGTTCGGAGACAAGTCCGTTATAAGTGCCTACTACTGAGCAACCGCCAAGCAAGATAATAGCCAGCAAAATGCCCAACACATAAATAATTCCTTTATTTTTCATATCTAAACCTACTTATTTCCTTAATTTTTTACACGAACATTACCAATCATCGGATGATCCACCGCCATCGAAGCCACCACCGTCCCAGCTACTAGAGGAGTCTGATCCTGAGTCGGACCAAGATGAACCTGAGTCGGATGAGTCACTAAACCACCATCCTCCGTCAGAGGAATCTCCTCCTCGGCCACCGCCGCCTCCTCTAATAATGGCTATAAATACGATAATGAAATAAATGATTATCCCGACTCCGAACACATTGTCCATAGGGTCACTGTTCTTACGATGACTGGACGAGCTACTATTGCGACTCGATTTTTTCCCACTGATGCTATCAGAATAACGTTTGATTTCAGAGGATACATCAGATGGAAATGTTCCACTTCCTCTATAAAACTGATTGTCCAAGCCTTTGGCAATCGCTAGAATTCCCTTACTATAGTCACCAGTTTTAAAATCTGTACGACTGGCTGCCAAGATCTGCTTGGTTTGATAGTCCGTTATTCTAATGGCGGTGTTATTACTGGTTTCAATTCTTGATTTACGGTCTTGAACGGCTACTACAATGAGACTTCCAAAATTATCTCCTGAATAGCCAATCTTCCAAGCCCTGGCAGTTTCATTAGCCACCGTTTCAATGCTTTCTCCTTCCAGACTATCTACGATATAGACACCTATTTGAAGCTTTTCTGCCTTTTGACTATTGGCTTCATTCAAATCACGAATCTGAGTAACTACTTCCTCTGTCAAATAATGATTTGGGTCATAGATACCATAGTCTGGTTTTTCAGGTGCAGTGAATGCTGATAGGAAGAAAAATGCCATCAGCAATCCAAGTAGACGCACCAAGAAAGGATTCTTTAACAATCTATCTTTTTTCATAATAACCTCCTTATGCAAGGAAAATTGTTTAGAGCATTATAGCATTTTGAATCTTACAAAGAAAGTACGTTTCCATTACAAAACCGTGACAAGGACTAGGAAAATGATGTTAATTTGATGACAAATTTAGATCTACGCTCTTGGTATCATCTACAAAAAAGAAGGTCTGTTTACCTTCTTCTTATCATTTTATTTTCGTTTTCTTGCGATCAGATGGATTGGCGTTCCTTCAAAGACGAAGGCCTTGCGGATTTGATTTTCCAAGAAACGCAAGTAAGAGAAGTGCATCAGTTCTTCTTCGTTTACAAAGATAACAAAGGTCGGTGGTTTGGTTGCAACTTGAGTCGCATAGAAGATTTTGAGGCGTTTCCCTTTGTCTGTCGGTGTCGGGTTGATGGCAATAGCATCCATAATCACATCATTCAAAACTGCTGATGGGATACGGGTATTTTGACTCTCGCTGATTTGTTTGATCATTTCAGGCAACTTGTGAAGACGCTGCTTGGTAAGAGCTGACACAAAGATAATCGGTGCATAAGGCAGATATTGGAACTGCTCACGGATATCCTCTTCCCAGTTTTTCATGGTGTGGTTGTCCTTATCCAGCGTATCCCCCTTATTGCCCACGATGATCATCCCTTTACCAGCCTCGTGAGCAAATCCCTGCTTCTTATCCACATCTC
>CAJPKC010000320.1 GCA_905370255.1 Streptococcus oralis | reverse complement strand
TCAACATGAATTGAACGTAGTATTTCACGACTTGCCTCCTAGGTTTAATCACCTATTAGTCTACTCCTTTTTTCTTGAATTTCAAGAGTTTTCAGTAAATTCTTTTGAAAAATTAAGAGCCCTATACGAACCTTTTTGAATATGAAAAAACAAGCTCAACACTGAAAGTTGGGCTTGTAAAAAATAGTCAAATATTTATCTTAATCACAATTTCATTTTACAGCCCAAAAAATTCTATTTTTTCAAAATAAGAGACTATTCAAAGAAGTTGTCATAAAAAATTCTTATGTCACCACATACATAGAGGCGGATAAGGTTCCACGATTAGCAAAATATAAATTTGAATCATTTAAACAATCAGACTGACAACCATACCTATCATATTCATTGGTTTGTTCAATTTTTCAACACCATAAGAAAGAAACTACAATGTTGTACTTCTCAGGTCGGTTAGAACTTACAGAATTTGTCATGCAGTAACCTGCTTTCTAAAATATTGACTTTTCTAGTATAAATTGAATAATTTCATAGGAATATATAGTGTACAAAATCGTTAAAATTCAAAAGCTAGATAAGTAATCTAGCTTTCAGATATCTGATTTTAAAATCAATTCCAATCTCTTTAAGTTTATATAATAAATTAGGGTAAAACAATCTAGATTATAATGAATATATAATAACTACTAATATAAAAAATATGGACATTGTATAGTATTCAATTATTTATTACTTAGTTAAGAATTTTCATTTGAATTTCAGAATAAATCTTTTGATTTTTTGTAATAGATGAAGGAAGAGTTTTATGGTATTCTTCATTTGAATCAATAGTATTTTTTAGTAAATCGATAGCTTTTTTTATCAATTCTTGATTAGAATCCTGTTGATTTTTGTTTTTCAAATTCCCAACGATATTTAGTAATAAAATATCGGCTGTATTAATAAACAGATAATCATCGCTTAATTTTACAAATTCCTCATTATTAATGCCCATGAAATCTGCAAATTCCGAATTATTTTTGTTACGTCTATTTTTACGATAGGAAGTAATCACTTTGGCAATTTCTTCATACATAGTATATGATTCAATGACCTTTTCAGCAGTCATATGCATTAATATTTCATTAATTATGTCCTGTGAGTATAACCCTCCTTTCTGTCTTTTAGCAAGAGCTGCATGTTTGTTAATATAGTATCCAGTGTAATATTGTATAACGTTTTCCAGTTTTATAATGGCTTTATTTTTAATAATATCACTATCAACATATTTTGCTTTATGTTTTGCTTCATTTATTTGTCGTTCTAAAAAATAGTTATGCTCTAAAAGTGCAGTCTGTAAGTCTCGTACAATTGAATTATTAGCAATGAAATAACTATTCTTGACAGGATTTTGCGAATTTAAAAATTCAGTAATTTTTGAACGTTGCTCGTAATCAGAAATTTCAATAATTCTTGTCAGTATATCTACATCTTCGCTCAACTTATTCTCTTCGTTTAATTGATACAAACTTGTAACTGTTTGGCAACCATTGACAATAGAAGCACCAACGATTGTCAATAGTTGTGACGTTGGACTTTGTATGAATCCATCACAAATAAAAGTAATTCCATTATTATATAAATAGAACATACTTGCTTCTTCTGAAGATGCTGTCTTTTTTATACCATTATTAACTGATGAATTTGTCTCCAATAATCTTACATTTTCATCAAAAATGACACCAATAACGTCTTTAATGCTCTCAACTAGAGCTTTTGCATTGATTACGCCAACAGATGAGATAATTCCATTATTTGAGTATGCTGGTTGCATGGTTTTAAATGGTATTTTTACTTCTAGTGATGTGTTGCGTTGAATTTTTTCATAAATATTGGAAATTTCATTTTTCGAAAAGTATTCTACATCTATCTTCGCACCTGTATTACTTCTGAAAATAGAAAGAAAATTATTTATTTGTTCTCTATTAGCCTCAGCTACAATTCCTTTATTAAAAGATACAAAATTAATTTTAAAATATTGTATTTCTGCATCATTTAATGACTCTTTAAAATCTTTAAAAGAGGAATTGGATTGCTCCACAGAAACATTATTAGATGGTTCTACAAGGATATTAAAACCATTCAGAGTTTTTAGGATATCACCCTGTTTAATTTCATCATTTAATGTTTTAACACTACTTGGGAACTTAAACTGAAATACTTCTAAAGACTTATTTTCCGCATTATGAATGATAGCATCAATTCCATTGTCACCATCTCCATCGATTATAGATTCTGCAACCTCTTGTTCAGACATCTCATATTGATTTTCTAAAAACCAATGAGCAAAAGCAAGTGATAAATTTGCATAACTTTGTTCAGTTTTAATGACTTCTAATTTCTCAACTATTTTATTATAGTAGGATTCATATTTTGTAATTACCATATTATTTTCCTTATTTTAACTTCTTCATCTCATCAATCCGCACTACTGTCGCATCGTATTTAGCTTGGTAATCTTCTTGTTTGTCGCGTTCTTTTTGGACAACTTCTGGTTTGGCATTAGCTACGAAGCGTTCATTGCTAAGTTTCTTACCAACCATGTCGAGTTCTTTTTGCCATTTGGCCAATTCTTTTTCAAGACGAGCCAATTCTTCTTCGACATTTAGAAGGTCAGCGAGTGGCAAGTAGATTTCTGCGCCTGTGATGATGCTTGACATAACTAAGTCAGGTACTTCTACATCTGCTGCAATTTCCAAGTGTTCTGGGTTTGTGAAGCGTTTGATGTAGTTGACATTGTCATTGAAGAAGGCTTCGAGCTTGCTGTCGCTTGTCTTAATCAAGATAGTGATTGGTTTGCTTGGAGCTACGTTCACTTCTGCACGAGAGTTACGTACTGAACGAATCACGTCTTTAAGAGCTTCAACGCCCGCTGCTGCTT
>CAJPKC010000319.1 GCA_905370255.1 Streptococcus oralis | reverse complement strand
TAGTATTAATTTTTGAATTCCAATGATACATGAATGTATTTTGCATTATAGATATATTTAAGAAGTCTTGTCCTGTGATACTATAAGGTTCTAAATTGATAGAAAAACTTTGTCTGATAGCACGTGATAATGCAAAGCCGCGGATAGTAGCCATACCAAAAAGTGAAATGGCTCTCGCGATAGTCGTGATCTCTTGAGAGAAACCGTAAAGCGGTGAGTTTGCAGAACGTAAGATGTTTGCTGTTAACATCGGATCCTTTTCGACCACTTTTGTAAGGTCGTTTATCGAGCTGTTTTCGTCAGCGTGTATACGTTGAATTTGTATAACAGTGTCATCTAGCGGAGGTAATGTCTTGATTTTTTTTAGAATAGATTCATTCATTAAGTCGTCTCTTTTGGTTAAATTTCTGCGTATTTTAGCAAAATAAATTATCAAAAAACTTAAAATTAAGTTTATATCAGTTTCAGCAACGTTTTTGTTGCTAAAATGTATAATTTCGCCAAATTTTAACAACAGGAGAAACAATGGCTATAAATGTTTATTATGATAAAGACTGCGATTTAAGCCTTATTCAGAGTAGAAAAGTAGCAATCATCGGCTTTGGCTCACAAGGTCACGCACACGCTGAAAATTTAAGAGACAATGGCGTAAGTGTCGTAATCGGTCTTGCAAAAGGTGGTAAAAGCTGGGCAAAAGCTGAGGCAAAGGGCTTTGAAGTAAAAACTGTAAGCGAAGCTACAAAAGGCGCTGATGTAGTTATGATCCTAACACCAGATGAGCTTCAAGCTCAAATTTATAAAAACGAGATCGAGCCAAATTTAAAAGATCACGCTGCTATCGCATTTGGACATGGTTTTAATGTTCATTTTGGACAGATCAAAGCTCCAGCAAACATAGACGTCATAATGATCGCTCCAAAAGCACCAGGACACACAGTTAGAAGCGAATTTGTAAGGGGTGGCGGCATACCTGATCTGATCGCTGTTGAGCAAAATGCAAGCGGAAAGGCTAAAGAAATCGCTCTAAGCTATGCTTGCGGTATAGGCGGCGGTAGAACTGGCATCATTGAGACAACATTTAAAGATGAAACTGAAACAGATTTATTTGGCGAGCAAGCTGTGCTTTGCGGTGGTCTTTGCGCACTTGTAAATGCTGGATTTGACACTCTTGTAGAGGCTGGATATGAGCCTGAGATGGCGTATTTTGAGTGCTTACACGAACTAAACCTAATCGTTGATCTAATGTATCAAGGCGGCATGGCTGATATGCGCTACTCTATCTCAAACACAGCTGAATACGGCGACTACGTAAGTGGTGTAAGAGTAGTTGGCGAAGAGAGCAGGAAAGCTATGAAAGAAGTTTTAAGAGAAATTCAAAATGGTAAATTTGCAAAAGACTTCATCCTAGAGAGAAAAGCAGGTTACGTTAGAATGAACGCTGAGCGCGGTATAGCTGAGAGAAGTTTGCTAAATAAAACTGGCAAAAAACTTCGCGCAATGATGCCTTGGATAACTAATGGCAAACTTATAGATCAAAGCAAAAACTAAGCCTTGAGCGAAAAAAAGACTACAAAGAAGCGTCCTGCAAAAAAGAGTGCAGGTCGCTCTCATAATAAAATTTTTCTTGGTATCGATATCGAAGTCTGGAAACAGGTGCAATGGTGGACAGGATTCCCCGTCTTCATACTGTTGCAAGTTCTTATTGCGGTTCCTCTAATAGGGTTTGTCAATCAGAAGATTCACCAGTACCCGTCGCACATATATCCGTTACTGTACGTGATGGTGCTCTTGATTCCCCCGGTTGTGATTGTAGCCGATGTCTGTATTTTTTATTTTATACATCGTCCCTTTCGGGCTTTCGGTGTGTTTTTATTGTGCTCGTTTGGGTCTATCCCCGCTGTGCTCCTTTTGCCCACGCCATATCGTTTATTGGCAGTGTTGTGTTGGGCTGGGATGATGGCTGGTTTACGTCCGAGTATGTTTTTCTTAGGACTGCTGATCATGCGTAAGCAGTCTAGGATGTCTGAAGAGCAGTTACAACAGTATTGGAATAGGGTAAAAGCGGAGCAGGAGGTAGAAAAAGCCAAAGAGCCTGCCCGAGATAACATAGCCCTCGTCTTTATAATTACCATCGGGCTAGGGTTTGTAATTATGTTTTCCTCCGTGTTTCCCATCTACATCTATGGAAAATCATTTGATGTGGGAACACTCATGCACCCAGCAGCACTGGTAACCGCAGGGATGATGCTCGTATCCGTCATAGCTAAACGAGTCTTGAAAATACATCCAGCCATCATGTTTGTGCTGCTCGGCGTAGCGGTAGTGGCTGTAGTAATATGGGTGGGCTTTCCAGGGTGTATGGTGATAATTCCAGGTTTAGTCGGGTACTGGACAGCAGAAGCATGGTTCTTGGCGGCATCTGGATGGGCTGCTTCGATACGGGCGCGTATCGCTATGCAAATCATCAAAGTCCGTCATGATAAGTAACAGTCTTTCCCAACGTTCCTATACTGCTGTACGGTAACGAGCCTGTGTTTGTGCAGCAGCCTGCAGTGCAGGAACCGGTGCCTGATCCTCGTGCGGGAAATCCCGCTGGTAGCCCTGTGGTGCCTTCACCGAACCCACGCCCGGAACCAACAACCAGTAGTGAGCACCCATAAACAAGATTCCCCATCCTGAACAAAACCAATACAAGATTTCAGAAAATCGAATACCACCACTGCCAGGAAATAGAATCTACTAAAATAACCAAAATGTGGGTCTCAGGTGCTATATTCCTCTGAAGTGACACCTAGACCCACACGTTATTTATCCATGCTTGGTATGACTAACGCCTATTCTCCATATCATCGGGGCTTACCATCTGGGCTAGTATAGGTGTCCCGCCCAGAATCACGTATCCACGCCCTTGAGTTAGGG
>CAJPKC010000318.1 GCA_905370255.1 Streptococcus oralis | reverse complement strand
TGGATGTTCCAAGAGGAAGTCAGAAAATGCATCACTGAAGAGGCGATTGGTAATCTTCACAACTTCACTATTTCCAAGTTTGGTCTTAGTTTTTCCTTCAAACTGAGGGTTTGGATGCTTCACAGAGATAACGGCTGTCAATCCTTCACGGACATCCTCACCTGTTAAGTTATCTTCGTTATCTTTTAGAAGTTTGTTTTTACGAGCATAGTCATTAATAACACGAGTTAAGGCTGTACGGAAACCTTGCTCATGTGTTCCCCTTCATGAGTATGAATATTGTTGGCGAAACTCATGACATTCTCGTGGTAACCCGTTGTGTACTGCATCGCAACTTCCACTGTAATATCATCCATTTCACCATCTGTGTAGATTGGTGTATCAAAGATAACATCCTTGTTTTCGTTGATGTACTCAACGTAGCTCGCAATCCCACCTTCGTAGTGATAATGCTTGGTTTGTTCAAGTCCTTCACGTTTGTCAGTAATAGAAATTTGAAGCCCGCGGTTCAAAAAGGCTAACTCTTGAATCCGTTTATTTAATTTGTCAAAATCAAATGTCGTTGTCTCAGTAAAAATTTCTGGGTCTGGAGTAAAGTGAACAATTGTTCCTGTTTTATCTGTATCCCCGATCACCTCAAGGTCTGCAACAACATGTCCACGACGGTATTCTTGGTAGTGAATCTTTCCATTTTTATGAACGCGAACATCCAACTGTGTTGAAAGAGCATTTACAACGGATGAGCCCACACCGTGCAATCCACCTGACACCTTGTAGCCGCCACCTCCGAATTTCCCTCCGGCGTGAAGAACAGTAAAGACTGTTTCAACGGCAGGTCGTCCTGTTTTTTCTTGGATATCAACAGGAATCCCACGACCATCGTCAATAACTGTAATCGAATCATCTGGCTCAATAAAGACCTCGATATGACTAGCGAATCCAGCCAAGGCTTCGTCGATAGAGTTATCTACGATTTCCCAGACTAGGTGGTGAAGACCCTCTTTCGAAGTTGAACCGATGTACATACCTGGACGCATACGAACAGCTTCCAGACCTTCCAAAACTTGAATTTGACTGGCATCATAATCTTGTGCCTGTTGGTTTTTAATATCTTCTGTCATTTTTCCCCTTTTTCTTACATGTCTATTGCTTGTTTTAAGGACACAACATCCTCAAAGAGATAGGCATCTAAGCCTGCAGCATGTCCTGCTTCTACATCAATGGCACGGTCACCAATGACTAGACCTGACGTTATATGATACTTATCACGTAAATAAATCATCGATTCAGGATCAGGCTTGCGTTTAAAACCTGAACTAGCCGTCACTACTTCTGTAAAGTAAGGAGCTATCTCAGTTTTCGCTAGAATCTCCAATACCTGATCGTTTCGATGAGAAACCAAGAAGTTACGGCCACCTTGGTCCGAAATATTTTCTAAAAGAGTAGGAATCCCATCAAACAAAACTGGATGTTCAAGCTCTCGGGCTTCATTTTCCTTATATTTTTCAAGAAAGTTTTCAATACCTGGAGCATACTTTTCGATAGCAAAGGCAGTCGAAACCTTCAAAGCTTCGTAAACACTATCGTGTTCCTGCTCAATCCCGAACTCTGCTAATGTTTCTACAAAAGCTGCTGTAGAAGTTTCATAATTATCAAGCAGGGTTCCACCTAAATCCCAGATGTAATCGTGATATTTCATACCCTTCATTATACCATTTTTTTATAAAAAAAGCGATGTTTACCTTGGTTTTTGCCATTAAAAAAGAGAAGAATCTTCTCCATCAAGAAAGATTCTCCTCAGTTTGTTCATTATTTTTCAAATAGGTCTGTGTAGAGCATGCCATTTCTTAGAGACTCAGCATCTCCGCCCAGTGTTT
The DNA here is from genome assembly GCA_905370255.1 of Streptococcus oralis. The sequence goes on along the minus strand of CAJPKC010000318.1, from coordinate 1,042 downwards.
CAACCAAGTGGTAAGCAAAGGCTAAAGCTGTTGCTGGCCCACGACTAGTGATAACATTCCCATCCACTACGACTGTTTCTTTGTGGTAGTGACCGTCAGCAATTTGTTCTTGTACTCCATCATAGCAGGTGAAGTTTCTTCCTTCTAGGAGACCAGCTCGATTCAAAGCAATTGGAGCAGCACAGATGGCTGCCACCTTTTTACCGATTTTCTCAAATTTTTGAAGTTCAGTGATTAATTGTTCATTGTCCCGCAAGTGGGCAGCGCCAGGCATACCTCCTGGAAGGACAATCATGTCATACTCTGATAAATTACCATCAAACACTCGATCAGCTTGAACTTGAATGGCATGTGAACCTGTCACTGTATCTTCAAATCCTACCATATGGCAGGTGATATTTGCGCGACGCAAGACGTCTACGACAGTCAAGGCTTCAATTTCTTCAAAACCATTTGCTAGGATAACTGCAACTTTAGGCATAGCGACCTCCTTATTTCACTTTTTTCAATACAACTTTTTTACGTTTGAATCTTGTTCGACCACTCTTTTCATCAGCCAAATGGGTTTGGTAGCTCATCGATAACAGCAAACCGACACCAATTAGATTACTGATAATAGCGGATCCCCCTTGGGAAATAAAGGGCAAAGGAATCCCTGTCAGAGGCAGAAGACCAGTAACCGCACCAATATTTTCAAAGATATGGAACAAGAGCATCATGATAAATCCAGTTGAGATGTAGGTATAAAATTGATTGTTAGATTTGAGGGTTATCTTTAACATACGATAGATGAGGAGTAGATAGAGTGCAACCACAACAACTGAACCAATAAATCCAAAATCTTCCGCAATTACTGTGAAAATCATATCACTCTCGAGGACTGGAATAAGGAGATTAGACACATTAAAGACTTGACCAAAAATTACACCGCTACCCAACGCAATTTGACCCTGCGCCTGTTGATAGGTCGTCGTTTGGGCATAATCAAAGGGATTGAGCCAAGCAAGGATACGGTTAATCTGCTATGTAGGCATCCACATTT
>CAJPKC010000317.1 GCA_905370255.1 Streptococcus oralis | reverse complement strand
GACGATACTTTGTTCGCTAAAGTTGAAGGCGTAGTACGTTTCGAACGTAAAGGTCGCGATAAGAAACAAGTTTCTGTTTACCCAATCGCTAAATAAAAAGGTCCAGTGAACCTTTTTATCCCGAGCCTTGAAATATAAAGGCGAGGAAGCTAGAAGTAGCATTAAATAAGGCTTTCCGAGATTTTTGGAAAGCTTTTTTTCTTGTACAATATTAGTATCAGTTATTTTTTAAGTTTACTTCAAAAACTATTCTGAATCAATAAAATCTTAAGGAACTTATTTGATTTATTATGATAGATAATAAGAAAGAAATATGGTATAATATAGGGTGAGACCTTCTTAATAAATAGTGAAAGAGTATATAGTAACTAATGAAAAAAATTGTCATTAACGGTGGACGCCCATTAAAGGGTGAGATTACCATTAGCGGAGCAAAAAATAGTGTAGTAGCTCTGATTCCAGCTATTATTTTGTCAGATGATGTAGTTATTTTGGATTGTGTTCCAGATATCTCTGATGTCGCTAGTTTGGTTGATATTATGGAAATTATGGGTGCTAGTGTTAAGCGCTATGATGACGTTTTAGAAATTGATCCTCGTGGTGTTCAGAATAAACCAATGCCATATGGTAAGATTAATAGTCTTCGAGCATCCTATTATTTCTACGGTAGTCTTCTTGGACGTTTCGGTGAAGCAACAGTTGGTTTACCTGGTGGATGTGACTTGGGTCCTCGTCCGATTGATTTGCACTTAAAAGCCTTTGAAGCTATGGGAGCAAAGACAACATACGAGGGAGATAATATGAATCTCTCAACTAATGGTTCAAAGTTACAAGGCGCAAGTATTTATATGGATACTGTCAGTGTCGGAGCAACTATTAATACGATGCTTGCAGCAGTAAAAGCTAAAGGACGTACAGTCATTGAAAATGCTGCTCGAGAGCCTGAAATTATTGATGTAGCTACTTTGTTAAATAATATGGGAGCTCATATTCGTGGTGCAGGTACGGATATGATTACTATTGATGGTGTTGAGTCCCTACATGGCACGCGCCATCACGTTATTCCAGACCGTATCGAAGCTGGTACTTATATTTCTTTGGCGGCTGCGGTAGGTAAAGGGATTCGTATCAATAATGTACTTTACGAGCATCTTGAAGGCTTTATTGCTAAGCTTGAAGAGATGGGAGTTCACATGACTGTTTCTGAAGATAGTATCTTTGTTGAAGAGCAAAAAAATCTAAAAGCTGTTAATATCAAGACTGCTCCATATCCAGGATTTGCTACAGACCTTCAACAACCGATTACTCCTCTTTTGTTGAAAGCAGAAGGACGAGGAACACTGATTGATACAATTTATGAAAAACGTGTGAACCATGTCTTCGAATTAGCCAAAATGAATGCAGATATTTCTACAACGAATGACCATATTTTCTACAAGGGTGGCAATCCTTTACACGGTGCAAGTGTAAGAGCGACTGACTTACGTGCAGGAGCTGCCTTGGTTATTGCTGGATTAATGGCTGAAGGTAGAACAGAAATTACTAGTGTAGAGTTCATTTTAAGAGGCTACTCAAATATTATTGAAAAATTACGTAACCTTGGAGCAGATATTGAGCTAATCGAAGATTAGCCATTTTGAGGAACACAATGAATATCTGGACAAAATTAGCAATGTATTCTTTCTATGAGACGGAACGTTTGTATTTCCGTCCATTCTTTTTTACAGATGTAGATGACTTTCATGCTCTAGCATCAGACCCTGAAAATCTCCAATTTATTTTTCCTAGGCAAGCCAGCATTGAGGAAAGTCAATATGCTCTTGCTAACTACTTTATGAAATCACCCTTGGGAATTTGGGCGATTTGTGATAAGAAAGCACAGAAGATGATTGGAGCAATTAAGTTTGAAAAGCTTGATGAAATAAGGAAAGAAGCGGAAATTGGCTATTTTTTAAGGAAAGACTATTGGTCTCAGGGATATATGACGGAAGCAGTTACTAAATTACGCGATTTGTCTATGGATCAGTTTGAATTAAAGCAACTTTCTATTGTGACGCATTTAGAAAATAGTGCTAGTCAAAAGGTTGCACAAAAATCAGGCTTCGTTTTATATCGTCGTTTCAAGGGTAGTGATCGATATACTCGTAAGATGCGGGATTATCTAGAATTTCGCTATACAAAAGGAGAGCTAAATGAGTAAACACCAAGAAATTTTAGCTTATTTAGAAGAATTACCAGTCGGAAAACGGGTTAGCGTTCGGAGTATTTCCAATCGCTTGGGAGTTAGTGATGGTACGGCTTATCGTGCTATCAAAGAGGCTGAAAATAGAGGTTTAGTTGAAACACGTCCTAGAAGTGGGACTGTTCGAGTAAAGTCAAAAAAAGTTGCTATTGAAAGATTGACCTTTGCAGAAATCGCAGAGGTCACTGGTTCGGAAGTTTTAGCTGGTCAAGCTGGTTTAGATAGAGAATTCAGTAAATTCTCCATTGGAGCTATGACAGAAAAGAATATTCTTTCTTATCTTCATGATGGCGGTCTACTTATTGTCGGTGACAGAACACGAATCCAATTATTGGCACTTGAGAATGAAAATGCTGTCTTGGTAACAGGTGGATTTGAAGTTCATAAAGATGTTTTGGATGCTGCTAATAAGAAAAATATCCCAGTGTTACGCAGTAAACATGACACATTTACCATTGCAACCATGATTAACCGAGCTTTGTCAAATGTACAAATAAAGACAGATATTTTAACGGTTGAAAAAATCTATCGCACTTGTCATGAATATGGTTTTTTACAAGAAACGGATACTGTAAAAGATTATTTAGATTTAGTTCGTAAGAATAGAAGTAGTCGATTCCCTGTTATCAATCAGCATAAGGTTGTTGTGGGTGTCGTGACCATGCGTGATGCTGGAGAT
>CAJPKC010000316.1 GCA_905370255.1 Streptococcus oralis | reverse complement strand
CACCAGATAAATGGACTGTTTCAGGACGTGGAGAATTGCACTTGTCAATCCTTATCGAAACAATGCGTCGTGAGGGCTATGAACTTCAAGTATCTCGTCCAGAAGTTATCGTAAAAGAAATCGATGGTGTTAAATGTGAGCCATTTGAACGTGTTCAAATCGACACTCCAGAAGAATACCAAGGATCTGTTATCCAAAGCCTTTCTGAACGTAAGGGTGAAATGTTGGATATGATTTCAACTGGTAATGGTCAAACTCGTTTGGTCTTCCTTGTTCCAGCGCGTGGTTTGATTGGATACTCAACTGAGTTCTTGTCAATGACTCGTGGTTACGGTATCATGAACCATACCTTCGACCAATACTTGCCATTGATTCCAGGTGAAATTGGTGGACGTCACCGTGGTGCCCTTGTTTCTATCGATGCTGGTAAGGCAACAACCTACTCTATCATGTCTATCGAAGAACGTGGTACTATCTTTGTCAACCCAGGTACTGAGGTTTACGAAGGAATGATCATCGGTGAAAACTCTCGTGAAAATGACTTGACTGTTAATATCACGAAAGCAAAACAAATGACCAACGTTCGTTCAGCTACTAAGGACCAAACAGCGGTTATCAAAACTCCTCGTATCTTGACACTTGAAGAATCACTTGAGTTCTTGAACGACGATGAGTACATGGAAGTAACGCCTGAATCGATTCGTTTGCGTAAACAAATCCTTAACAAGGCAGAGCGTGAGAAAGCAAACAAAAAGAAAAAATCAGCTGAATAAGAGCTAGAAAGAGATAAAGATGGTCTATTTAATCATAGGGATACTCTTATTACTACTCTATGTATTTGCGACACCTCAAAGTATCAAGGGGACGGTCAATGTTGTAATATTAGTCTTTGGACTTGTTGCCCTCGTAATCTTGTTGCTCTTGTCTGCCCTACAGATTTTCCAACTTCCAGCAGAAATCTTTATTACATTGGGAATGCTGGCTCTTACTTACTTTAGTTTGAGAGATATCAGTCTCATGTCGATTCGAAAGAAGCGCGAAAATTAAATCTATTCATAACAAAAAACTTCTATCAGCAACTCAGTTGCCGATAGAAGTTTTTATTTGTTACTGTTTTTGTCAGAATAACGGTTGTAGAAATCTACTTTTATCTGGATAAAATGCTCTAATTCACGAAAGAGTTGTAGAAGCGTAGCCCGTGTCTCAAACTCTTCTCTAGTTTTAGGGAGAGATCGATTGCGAAACACCTCTAGGTAGCTCTCAATATCATTCAATAAGTCGTAGGCTGGATTGGTTTGACTCAGTTGGCTAGCTGTTTTTGAAAAGAGCTGAGCAACAATCAAACTCTCACTAGCAGCTAGTTGGCATGTGTTAATCTGTTGAGCCATATTTCTCAAGATACGCGTTTGTCTTTGCCGCATCTCAAAGTAGTGAATATGATAATCTGTCTGGTGAAAGAGATGGTCAGAGTGATCGAGGTAAACTAACTTAAGAGCATCCTCAAGTAGTTGATCAAGTTCATTTACAAGTTGAGCCTGATTACGGCCATCTCCTCTTTTCAGATAGTAAGAAAGCCGTAGAAGAACATCTCTGAGTTTTTCTTCAACAAGCGTATGATAATGTTGAATTTCTTTTTCACGTGAAGGCATGTAGAGATTGACCAGAAGTGCAAAGCCAGTACCGATTAGGAAGAGTAAGAGCTCATTCAGTAAAAGTGCTGGTGCTGTTGATTGTTGGATTAAGAGATGGCTAACCAGAACGCTACTAGGAGTGATTCCAATTTCCCAACCCAGTTTATAGGCAAGGGGAACATAGACTGCTAAGTAGAGTCCAAAGCTCCAGATATGATAACCAGTTAGTTGAAAGGCAATAACACCAACTAAGAGAGCTAGAAGAGTTGAAAAAAGACGATTGCGGGCTAGCTTGATCGTGCTTCTTCGAGTATCAGAAAGACTCAAGATAGCAATGATACCAGCTGATACAGCTGATGACAAATCAAAAAAGTAGGCTAGTAAACAAGCAAAACAGGTTGCAAGAACTAGTTTAAGAGTGCGTTGTGTGATAGACATAGAATACTTCCTTGAGATAAATGCTTTAAAGTTTTAGTAGTAGGTGAGGTAGAAAGGTCTATTCCAAGAGAGTTATTGAGAAAATAATTTGTTCTCCATGTAGTGGTTTGATTATAGTATAAATATGTTTTGAAATCAAGTGAATCTAATAATAGTATAGGCAGAATGAATATTTACCAAACTGGTTCAGATATCGTTTTATGGTATAATAGTAGAAAGGAGTTTTACATGCAAGAATTTTTTAAAAGTTATTTTAATAAGCTAGATTTAACCTCAGTATTTGAGAATCTCTTGACCAAAGTGATTTCTCTTTTAATTTTATTTGTACTATTTTATATTGCTAAAAAGCTACTTCATGCGGCTGTAAAGAAAAGAGTGAAACCATCGCTTAAATTTTCAAATCGGGACGCGGGAAGACAGAAGACAATTTCGCGTTTGCTTGAAAATGTCTTTAATTACATTCTCTATTTCTTCTTAGTCTACTGCATTTTATCTATCCTAGGACTGCCTGTATCAAGTTTACTAGCTGGTGCTGGGATTGCTGGGGTTGCGATTGGTATGGGGGCACAAGGTTTCCTTTCAGATGTCATCAATGGTTTCTTTATTCTCTTTGAACGTCAGTTGGATGTGGGAGATGAGTTCGTTTTGACAAATGGTCCCATTACTGTATCGGGGTAAGTAGTTAGTGTTGGAATTCGAACTACTCAACTAAGAGGTGATGACCAAGCCCTCCACTTTGTTCCTAACCGTAATATCACTGTAGTTAGCAATTTTTCAAGAGAAGAGTAGAACTGAAATTTCCCTTTATTTATGGTATAATGGAGGAAGTTTGACAGAGGAGAAATGATGGTTTTAG
>CAJPKC010000315.1 GCA_905370255.1 Streptococcus oralis | reverse complement strand
ACCTTAGGTATAAACTTAATTCCTAATTTCTCTAACTCACGAATATCAGAGTCATCACTAGGCTGGTAAAGGGTAATGGCTGTCCCTGGTAGACCATTACGTCCAGTTCGTCCAACACGGTGAACAAAGAAGGACAAATCTTGAGGAATGGCATCATTGATAACATGGCTAACCCCTTCAATATCAATCCCACGCGCAGCCAGGTCAGTCGCAACAATATACTCAAAATCAAGGTTCTTCACCTGATTCATGATTCGTTTACGTTCACGAGGCGCAATATCTCCATGAATCTTCGCTACCTTTAGACCATGCGCAGTCAGGTAAGCATGCAATTCATCTGCACGAGTTTTTGTATTGACAAAAATCATTGCTAAGTATGGCTGCATGACTTGAGTCAATTCATAAATCTGGGCATTCTTGTCACGACCTTTAGTCGAAATCAACCAGTTATCAATGGTATCAGAGATAACGGTTTTGGTCTTGATTTTCTCCATGACAGGATTTGACAAGTATTTTTTCAAGAATGGTTGCAATTTTTGCGGAATTGTCGCTGAAAAGACCATAAACTGCAAGTCTTTTGGAAGGCTTCCTGCAATCTTATCAACTGTCTCCAAGAATCCCATATCCAAGGTCATGTCAGCTTCATCGACAACAAAAATCTTAGCCTTGTGAATAGCTAGATCACCAGATTTTACCAAATCATAGATACGACCTGGAGTTCCGATAACGATATGGGGCTGATTGCAGGCAAGTTTTTCAATCTGACGCGCCTTGTCTGTTCCACCAACATAGTTGGCAACACGAATTTCTACTTCAGAATGTTCCGCAATCTGGCGAGCTGCCTGGTAAATCTGAGTCGCCAACTCACGACTTGGAGCTGTGATAACTGCCTGCACGCTATCGCTCTCTTCATCCAACTGTTGGAAAATTGGAAGCAAGAAAGTATGAGTCTTACCTGAACCTGTTTTTGATTCACCAACCAAGTCACGACCTGCCAAGACAATGGGAATCAACTTTTCCTGAACCTCGGTAGGAGTCGCAAATTTCAACTCCTCCAAGGCTTTTTCTATATATTTTTTAAATTTAAATTGTGTAAATGACATAATTTCCTCGATTCTATCTATCTACTCATTATACCATAATTTAGTCTATTACAGGGGATGGATTTCCGTCAAGAATAATACCATGAACATTTTAACAACCAAGCATACATAAGAAACACTCCTAGTTATGATGAACAAGGAGTGTTATAGGGTTACTTAAGCTTCCATTCGTCTTTCAGCCAATCACAAAAATGATGATAACGTTCCTTAAGAGCTTCATGATGCCCATAAGCATCAAATGTGCAATAAGTCGAAGGGACTTTCTCTGAAATCAAATCATGAATGTCTCTGGCATAAATAGGAGCCTTAGACAGACGATTGGAATGATTGGCACCTTCTGTCTGACCATTTTGCAGATAAATCAGGCTTTGATTCTGTATCAAGTCATATTCCCTGCAAAATTCTGTAAAATCAGGATACCAGAAGGAACCACAGATAGAAAAGATACAGGTCGCAGGAAGATAACTACTATAGAGACTATAGACAGCAGCAAGACCACCCAGTGAATAGCCACCATAAGCAATCCTGCTTTCATCTATCAAGTAGTCTTTTTTTAGAGTTGTTAGAATTCCTTGAAAGAGCTTCTCATGATAGGCTTCTACCTTCCCACCAAAATCCGGAGCCCTTTCTTTTAAAGCTCTAGCCTGCCAGGGTGTGAAGTCGTTCAGACGGCTTTCTGGGATCAAACCCACTAAAATCACGGATTGAGATAGGTCTGACAAATAGTCCAGTTCCCCATCGTTTAGAAGTACAATTGGGTAGGCTTGTTTAGAGTCATAGTTTGAAGGAAGGCTGACCCTAACCTGAATTCCTTCCCAGTTAAACTCCTTATTTCTTGATAAAGTCATTAATTTTTTCAAGTGAATCAATCACTGCAGGACCGTAGTCCATCAACTCATCGTAAGAGATGGTCATGATTTTTTGATTCTTGATTGCTGGGACATTTTCCAAAACAGTGTTTGCCTTCATCAAATCCACTGCTTTTTCATCCAACTTTTGATTACGATCGCTAGTTACATAGATAATCAACTCTGGATCCATTGATACTAGATTTTCCAAGGTCAAGCCAGATGTTCCTGTTGCAACATTGGTATAACCAAGTTGGTTAAGCAAGCTTTCTTGAAGGGCTGACTTGTAGGCACCAAAGGTTTCATCATTGTAGGCCACCATAATCAAAGCCTTTTTCTTTTCACCCTGTGTTTCTGGGTTGGCTTTTTTAACCGCATCGATTTTAGCTTGTAATTGCTCTGCGTATTGATTCGCCTTGTCTTGGACATTGAAAATGGTACCAAGATTCTTCACATCTTCTACGATATTTCCTAAATCTTGTTGGATAGTTGAAAGTGAAGCTTTTTGCGTATAAACAGGGATTTTGTTTTCATTCCAAGCACTAATGGTTCCCATTGACTTTTCAGAAAACATCATGTTGCGTCCCATCAAGGCATCTGGTTCATAAGAAAGAACTGTTTCTTGTGAGACAGATTTTTTATCGCCAATGTGAGGGATGGCTTCAATAGCATCCTTGTATTTACCAGTTACAGCATTATCAGGATTGAGCATGCCAGCAATTTTATCTTGCAAACCGAGTTCAAGTAGGATTTCAGTTGTTGAGAGGTTGTTGGTGATGACCTTTTCAGGTGCCTTTTCAAAGACTTGTTCGACTTCATTTCCTTTAGCATCATAAGTTTTGATAGTTACAGGATAGCTGGTTTCTGTATTAGCTTTTTGACTAGCTTCTGTTGTAGCTGGTGCAGATGATGTTTCTTTAGATGCGTTACCACAAGCTGCCAAAGATAAGGCAGCTACTGTTACAAGTAAAATAC
>CAJPKC010000314.1 GCA_905370255.1 Streptococcus oralis | reverse complement strand
ATTTTTCATCCCCCTATATTTATAACTGAATTTTCTAAGGTCATTATACAATAACTACTACAGTTATACAATAACTATTACGGAATTTCTATCAAATTGCTAACAGATTCTTGAACTGCAATCATTTTAAACATAAAGTACTAAAAGAATAAACCCTCATCTTTCCGAAAAACTGTAATTTTCTTGAAAGAAAGATAAGGGTGTGATATACTTCTATTAAGTAACTTTGGAGAAAAAACAAATGAAACGTGAACTCTTACTCGAAAAAATTGAGGAATACAAATCTCTAATGCCCTGGTTTGTTCTTGAGTATTATCAGTCTAAACTATCGGTACCGTATTCTTTTACGACTTTATACGAATACCTTAAGGAATATAAACGCTTTTTTGACTGGTTGATTGACTCAGGTATTTCAGATGCTGATGATATTGCCTCAATTGACATCAAAACCTTGGAAAATCTAACTAAAAAAGATATGGAGTCATTTGTGCTTTATCTACGTGAACGTCCATCTTTAAATACCTATTCCAAGAAACAGGGAGTTTCACAAACAACTATTAATCGGACGCTTTCAGCTCTATCTAGTCTCTATAAGTATTTAACGGAGGAGGTCGAGGGACCTGACGGCGAGCCATATTTCTATCGTAACGTTATGAAAAAAGTTTCTACTAAGAAAAAGAAAGAAACTCTAGCTGCACGTGCTGAGAATATCAAACAGAAACTCTTTCTTGGCGATGAAACCATGGAATTCCTTGATTATGTAGAAAATGAATACGAAGTCAAGCTCTCAAATCGCGCTAAATCTTCGTTTTATAAGAATAAAGAACGTGATTTAGCTATTATTGCCTTGCTGCTGGCTTCAGGTGTTCGACTTTCCGAGGCTGTTAATCTGGATCTTAAAGATATCAATCTAAAAATGATGGTCATTGATGTTACTCGAAAAGGTGGCAAACGTGACTCCGTTAATGTAGCAAGTTTTGCAAAACCCTATCTTGAAACTTATCTCAGTATACGTGATAAACGCTATAAGGCTGAAAAGCAAGATGTTGCCCTCTTTTTAACGGAATATCGAGGGGTCCCAAACCGTATTGATGCTTCAAGTATCGAAAAAATGGTTGCCAAATATTCTCAGGATTTCAAGATACGTGTGACTCCCCATAAACTACGACATACTTTGGCAACACGTCTTTATGATGCTACCAAGTCTCAAGTTTTAGTTAGTCACCAACTTGGCCATGCTTCCACTCAAGTTACCGATCTATATACGCATATTGTTAATGATGAGCAAAAAAATGCTCTAGACAATTTATAATTAGCTATCCCAACCATTCCTATTTGGAGTGGTTGTTTTTGGTTTACATAAATTTAATTATGCTAAAGTTGTTTTGTTATTCTTTTAGATACATAACTATATTTATGTAAATTATCGTACACAAAAAACAAACTCTCCTTCACGGAAAGCTTGTTTTTCTTATTAATAATCTTTAAGAGCAGATTCAACGGCTGCTTTTTCTTTTTCAATCAAGTTTACTCGTGCGGCAATTGTCTTAATTCCCATTAAGATATTACGTTCTAAGGCTTTATCACTTGTTTGTGGCTCGAAGAAAGCAATATATTGATCAAGACGTTCTTGCGTTTTAAAGATTGATGCTGGAATATTAACAAAGCTATCAAAGCTCATATCACCACCAAGGGCTGCCTTAATCCAATCCCAGTTATCTTTTGCCCAGTTCCAAACGGTTTCTTGAGCAAATGATTTGTTGAGGAAATTCATATACCAGAGGTACAAGTCTTGAGGTTTAACGACATGTTTGTCTTTAAGCTGACCTAGTACGTAGTCGAGACCTTCTTGGTTTTTAAGGTATGAAATTGCTTGAGTCAATTGACGACGGAAGTTACTGTCATTTGTTGTGACGTAAGCATTGACATAGTCTTCAACAAGGGTAAGACTGTCTTCTTGTTTCATTTGGTTAATGAGGACAAGACCACGGACACTTGCGGGGATGCTTTCAATGTTTTCTTTATGAGCTTGGAAAACACTTGCAGCTGCAAGGACTGCTGGTTGATAGTCTGCTTGAATCAAGTAGCTAAGTGCCGTTTGACGAACCATTTCATCTTCATCTGACTCTCCATCTTTGGCATCGAAACCAAGACGTTCAAAGTCGTTTTGGAATTGACGACGTACCAAAGCTTTGTAGTGCACTTCTGCTTCTGTATCCTCATCGATAAAGCGTTTCAAACCAGCGAGGATTTGAGACTTAGCTTGCGCAATTAAGAAGCTTTCTTCTTTTTCGACAAGATCAAGAAGAGCCACTAGGCTTGCATAGGAGATACGGCCACTTTCAGCAAGAAGACGACGTTCTTGCAAAATTTGAAGTTTACTTACAGTATCAAGGTTAGCAAATTCCTCTAAGAGTTGGTCCAAGAGTTGTCCTTGGTAGTCTGTGATGTAATGTGCCGTATTTGCTGTATTAAGGCGAAGAGCTCCATTATTTTCAGCAGCAAGCTGGCTATAATTTGGAATCTCAATACGCTCTTCTGAGAGTGTGTCTGGAAGTCCTTTCCAGTTTGTGTTCAATGGAATTTCCCAAAGACGCCCTTTATCTTCATGTTCACCAATGAAGAATTGTTTTTGACTAAGAATAAGAGTGTCATCAACAACTTCTACACTAACAACAGGGTAACCTGGTTGCTCCAACCAAGTATCCATGAAACTAGAGACATCTTTACCAGAAGCATCAGAGAGTGCATTCCAGAGGTCACGTCCAATAGTGTTGTTGTACTGGTGTTTTTCGAAGTAAGCTTTAAGTCCTTTGGCAAAGGCTTCGTCACCTAACCAACGGCGAAGCATATGCATGAGACGGCTACCTTTAGCATAAACGATAGCACTATCAAAGAGGGTATTAATCTCATCTGGGTGATTGACTTCCATGTGGACAGACT
>CAJPKC010000313.1 GCA_905370255.1 Streptococcus oralis | reverse complement strand
CCATTGTCAGGTTTGGCAATCATTGGAAGTCCGATTTCTTTCACAGCTTTATCAACATCTGCTTCTGTTTCAATAACAGCACCAGGCACAACTGGAACTCCTGCTTTTTTGAAGAGTTTCTTCATTTCAGACTTGAATTTAGTCTTCTTAAGGTCTTCTGGTTTGGCACCAAAGACATGAAACTGTTCACGAAGGGCAGCGTCCAACTCTAGCCAGTATTCATTGTGAGATTCGATGCGATTAATTGGACCATGTTTATAGAAAAGAAAGGCTACTGCACGTTTAACCTCATCTATATTTTCAAGATTATCAACTCGGAAATACTCAGTCAAGCTATTGCGCAATGGTTCATCTAGTTGTTCGTAAGGTTCTTGCCCAATCCCTAGAACGTTGATTCCTTTATTGGCTAGTTCAATACTAAATTGTTGGAAATTTTGTGGGTAATAGGGTGAAATTACAAGATAATTCATAAGCGACTCCTTTTATAGACTCATGTGACCAAGGAAATAAGGCATTTGTTTGCGCCACCATTCCCAGTCATGGGCAACATCGTGCCCCCATTCTGCAAACCAGGCAGGAATTTGTTTTTGGTCAAAGGCTTCTTTTAACTTGTAGTAAGAAGGAAGGCCGTCCTGTTCCCAAGCACCTAGTCCTGTACAGATGACAATCTCAGCCTGACGGTAACGATCGATAAACCAACCATCATTTTGATTCCAGATATAGTCTACTGGTGAATTTTGATAGATAGCATCATCGTTGTAGTAATCTCCAACAAAGAAACGAGCATCATAGACACCACTCAAGGCAATCACCTTGTTGAAGACATCTGGATGTTGCAAAAAGAAATTAAGGGCGTGGTAGGCTCCCATAGAACAACCCGTCGTCATCATCGGGTCAAACCAGCCTGTTTTGTGCTTGATGAAAGGAATGGCCTCTTCAATCACATAGCGCTCGTAAGCACGGTGCATCTCTGCTCGATCAGGAGGATTTTTCCAATCACAAAGCCAGCTTTCACTATCGACACTCGAAAGGGTGAAGAATTGAACCCGACCTTCTTCGATAAACTGAGCACAAGCATCAATCATACCAAAGTCATAGTACTCGTTATGGCTTCCACCTGATGAAGCGAAGACCACAACAGGAATACCTGCGTGTCCATAGCGGTTCAAATACATTTCACGGTTGAGTTGGCCACTCCAGTGGCTTAGATGTTCAATATTCATAGGTTCCCTCTTTCTCTCTATTGATTTGTTCTGAGTCCATTAATCCCAATTTTCTGCCAAAAAACGAAGGCATTCTGGTAAATGTTCAGCCCAAGCTTCTTCGTGGTGAATAGCCCCAGATTGAATCCGAATGGCAATATTTTCTAAAGCAACCCCTTGTTGGATGACGTCGTGATAATAACGAAGAGATGAATCGATATAAGCTTGCTTGATATTCCCTGCCATCAGGGTTTTATCTGTATCATCAGCCTCTTCAGTCCCCACATAGATGTAAATGCGTTGATCTGCATATAATTTTTTACGCTCGATATAATGATTGAAGGCATCTTGGTGCAGCCAGTTAGCGGATGAAAAGACCCCTAAACAACCGATTTGATCTTGGTACTCTAGGCCCAAAAATTGGGTGATATTTCCACCAAGCGAGGAGCCAATCATAGCTGTATGTTCTCTGTCAGCAAGCGTTCGGTATTCTTGGTCAATGAAAGGTTTGACCACTTCCATAACGAACTCTCCGTACTCAACGCCCTTGCCACCAAATTGCATTCCGGGAATATTGGACTCCTTGTACTTCCAGGCAGAGTATTCATTCATGCGTTGGAAACCATCATTATCGATAGCAACGACAATCATGCGGCTAATATCAGGATTGCGCTTGATGGCTGGAATCACCTTCCAGGAATGACCTGCAAAAGCTTCCTTGCTATAGAGAACATTCTGGCCATCATGAAAATAGACAACAGGATAGCGTCGATCGGTATCTGTTTCATAATTCTTAGGTAATAAGACTCGCACACGACGGAGTTTTCCGGTATAAGGCACTTTCAACTCGTGTGTCTTCATATCTAAATAAAAATAGGATTTGTTCATTGTCAGAAAACTCTCTATATTCTAAATTTTATTCATTATACCATTTTTAGAAGAAAAAGTCTGGATTTTCTCCAAACTTTTTCCTTTCTTGGGTTATTTTTCCATAAACTGAGCCAAATCTTGCAAGGAACGTTCGGCAATTTTTTCATAGCGTTCTTTCTTATCTCGAATACGTGGTCCTTCTAGCTCCTTAATAATTCCAAAGTTGACATTCATGGGTTGGAAATGTTTGCTGTCGGCATGGGTGATATAGTGGGCCAAGCTTCCGATAGCAGTTGTTTCAGGGAAAATAGCTGCTTCTTCTCCTTTGAAAAGGCGAGTTGCATTGATTCCAGCAACTAAGCCAGAAGCTGCAGATTCAACATAGCCTTCTACCCCTGTCATTTGACCTGCAAAGAAGAGGTTTGGTTGTTTCTTAGAACGGTAGGTTTGCTCGAGGAGATTTGGCGAGTCCATGTAAGAATTGCGGTGCATGACGCCGTAACGAACGAACTCCGCATTTTCTAAACCAGGGATCATTTGGAAGACCCGCTTTTGCTCACCCCATTTAAGGTGAGTTTGGAAACCAACGATATTGTAGAGGCTAGCCGCCGCATTGTCTTGGCGAAGCTGAACGACTGCGTAAGGGGTCTTAAATTCCCCATCACGAGGTCCTTTGTAATCATCTGGATACTCAAGCCCAACTGGCTTCATAGGTCCATAGAGCATGGTTTTGATGCCTCGTTTGGCCATAACTTCAATTGGCATACAACCTTCGAAATACTTTTCTTTTTCAAAAGAGTTAAGCGGCGCTTCTTCCGCGTTAACCAAGGCCTCATGGAAATCGATAAACTCTTGTTTGGTCATGGGACAGTTGAGA
>CAJPKC010000312.1 GCA_905370255.1 Streptococcus oralis | reverse complement strand
ATATTGGTCTGGTGTTAAATCGGTGTAGTGTACGTGGGGAGAAGCTTGGTTTTCATGTGGACCATGGCCAGTGTGTTGAACTTTGTCTGCCAATTCAAGACAGCCATCTTCTTTACGTTTATAGACTAGAACTTGACCTTTATGATAGTTAGCGCCATAAACTAGACTCCGTGTCTCATCGACTGCAACATAGCAGTGAGGAGCACCTTCTTCAACGACGTGATTCAGGAGGACACCATCAGTTTTGTATGCTGCGATTCCACCTTTGTCATCATGGCTTCCGACAGTATAGAGATGCTGATGCTGATCAAAGGCTAGGTAGGTTGGACTTGGTTCTGCTGCAAAGAGCTCTAGATTTGAGAGTTTGCCTGTTTCCGTATCAAAATCAGCCTTGTAAATCCCTTGGGAAATACGGCGTGTATAAGTTCCAAAATAGACTGTTTCTTTCATATTCATACCTCTAAAAAAATATACTTCAATTATAACATAAAAAGGTCTACTAGATGAAAATTCTAATTCATAAAACGGTCCTGGACTCTTGCCAAAAAGCTAAATTTATCCTTTTTTAAAACACTATAAAAACCCCTTATTTTTCTTAAAACATGGTATAATGTTAGGACAAAGGAAAGGAAGAAAAAATGGAACAAAAAGAGAAACACTTTACCTTATCTTGGTTTTTTAAATGGTTTTTAGATAATAAGGCTGTTACTGTATTTTTGGTGGCCTTGTTACTAGGTCTGAATATTTTTATTCTCAGTAAAATCAGCTTTTTATTTATCCCTGTTATAGACTTTTTATCAGTAGTCATGTTGCCGGTTATTTTATCGGGACTACTTTTCTACCTCTTGAATCCACTAGTAGATCTGATGGAGAAGTACAAGATTAACCGCGTCTTAGCCATTAGTATTATCTTCGTCATTATTGCCGTACTCTTGATTATTGGTCTAGCTGTTGCAATTCCAAACCTTCAACGTCAAGTAGTAATTTTTGCGCAAAATGTCCCAAGTTATCTCGAAGATGCTGATAGAGTCATTAATGACCTTGTAACCAAGCGTTTGCCAGATGACTTTAGACCACAACTGGAGCAAGTTTTAGCTAATTTTTCAACACAAGCAACTGCTTGGGCAAGTAATATTTCTTCTAAGGCTGTTAACTGGGTGAGTGCTCTTATTAGTGGAACGTCACAAGTCATTGTCGCTCTAATTATCATGCCATTTATGCTCTTTTATCTCCTTCGAGATGGAAAAGGACTGAGAGACTATATTACTCAATTCTTACCAAATAAATTGAGAGAACCAGTTGGTAAGGTTCTTTCAGAAGTCAATCAACAACTTTCCAATTATGTTAGAGGACAAATTACGGTCGCTGTAATCGTAGCTATCATGTTTATTATCTTATTCAAGATTATTGGACTTCGTTATGCTGTTACTTTAGGTATTACAGCCGGTTTTCTCAATTTAGTTCCTTATCTAGGTAGTTTTCTTGCAATGATTCCAGCCCTTGTTTTGGGTTTGATTGCTGGTCCTGTTATGCTCTTAAAAGTTATTATCGTTTTCATTGTAGAGCAAACTATTGAAGGACGTTTTGTTTCTCCACTGATTTTGGGTAGTCAATTAAATATTCACCCAATTACCATTCTTTTTGTACTGTTGACTTCAGGATCCATGTTTGGTATTTGGGGTGTATTGCTAGGTATTCCAATCTACGCTTCCGCAAAAGTAGTCATCTCAGCAATATTTGATTGGTATAAAGGAGTTAGTGGACTTTATGAACCAGTAGAGGAGACTGAAGGTGAACAATAGTCAACAAATGCTCGAAGCCTTGGAGCAACAAGATTTATCAAAAGCAGAATCTTTTTTCCAAAAAGCCCTAGAGGAAGATTCAGATGAAGTTCTTCTTGAACTTGCTGCATATCTCGAAGGGATTGGTTTCTATCCACAGGCAGCACAAATCTATGAGAAACTAGCACCGAAATTTCCAGAAGTCTACATCAATCTAGCTGCAATAGCTGGTGAGGATGGATTGATTGAGGAGGCTTTTGATTATTTAGAGAATATTGGTCCGGAAAGTGAATGGTACGTATCAGCTCTTGCCTTAAAAGCTGATTTATATCAGATGGAAGGACTGACTGATGTTGCGCGTGAGAAGCTCTTAGAAGCTCGTAGCTACTCTAATGATCCTCTCTTGATATTTGGACTAGCAGAATTAGATAGCGAGTTAGGAAACGATTTAGAGGCTATTCAGGGCTATGCCCAATTAGATAATCGTGCTATCTATGATCAAACTGGAATTTCGACTTATCAGAGAATTGGTCTTGCTTATGCAAGACTTGGAAAGTTCGAATCTGCTATTGAGTTTCTAGAAAAAGCCTTAGAGTTAGAATATGATGACCAAACAGCCTATGAACTTGCCAGTCTCTATTTTGATCAAGAGGACTACCAAAAAGCAGTCTTATACTTTAAACAAATAGACACCATTTCCCCAGATTTTGAAGGATATGAGTACGGCTATAGCCAAGCCCTTCATAAAGAACACCAGACAGAAGAAGCTCTGAAAATAGCGCAACAAGGATTATCAAAAAATCCTTTTGAAACCCGTCTCTTACTCCTTGCATCTCAGTTATCTTACGAGTTACACCAACCTGAACAAGCAGAAGCTTATCTACTACAAGCTCAAGAGAATGCTGATGACCAGGAAGAAATTTTATTGCGCTTAGCGACTATGTATCAGGAACAAGAAAGATACGAGGATATTCTCGCTTTAGCAGTCCATGAGCCTGAGAATCTCTTGACTAAATGGATGATTGCGAGAAGTTACCAAGAGACTGAGAAATTGGATGCAGCCTATGAACTCTATAAGGACCTTGCAACAGAACTCAAGGACAATCCTGAGTTTTTGGAGCAGTATATTTATTTATTAAGAGAACTAGGTAAGTTAGAAGAGGCAAAAACATATA
>CAJPKC010000311.1 GCA_905370255.1 Streptococcus oralis | reverse complement strand
CCCTAGCAGGTCGCTTGGCTCAATTAGCCATGGAGGAAATGCGGGCAGAGACTGGAGATGCTAGTTATCAGTTTGTTGCTGTCCGCTTGCCCTACGGTGTCCAAGCGGATGAAGCAGATGCCCAAAAGGCCTTGGCCTTCATCCAGCCAGACGTCAGCCTAGTCGTGAACATCAAGGAATCGGTCGATGCCATGGAGCGTGCTGTCGAAGCGACAGGAACGGATGTCTCAGACTTTAACAAGGGCAATATCAAGGCACGGAGCCGGATGATTGCTCAGTATGCTTTAGCGGGTGCCTATAGTGGAGCCGTCATTGGGACAGACCATGCAGCCGAAAACATCACAGGTTTCTTTACCAAGTTTGGAGATGGCGGAGCCGATATCCTTCCTCTTTATCGCCTCAACAAGCGTCAAGGCAAGCAGTTGCTTCAGGCACTGGGAGCTGATCCAGCCTTGTATGAGAAGGTACCGATTGCAGACTTAGAAGAGGAAAAGCCTGGCATCGCTGATGAAGTAGCTCTTGGAGTGACCTATGCAGAAATTGATGACTACCTAGAAGGGAAATCCGTTAGCCCAGAAGCTCAAGCAACCATTGAAAGCTGGTGGCACAAAGGCCAACACAAACGCCATTTACCAATTACAGTATTTGATACCTTCTGGCGTTGATAAGAAAGAAAAAGTCGGTTGAGCCGACTTTTTTTAAACAGATAGGAGAAAAGAGGGTGAGGAAATTAGGTACGATTGAACTGGAGACCAACCGTTTATTATTAAGACGCTTTGTTGTAGAGGATGCAAAGGCAATGTTTGAAAATTGGGCGTCTGACACAGATAATCTTAAATATGTGACTTGGGATCCTCATCCAAATCCTAAAGTGACTCGGGCTTCGATCGAAAGGTGGCTCCTTCATTACCAAGGAGAAAATACCTACAAATGGGCGATTTGTAAGAAAGATGATCCCGCACAAGTGATAGGTGATATCAGTGTCGTTTCTCAGGATCCACAAAAAGAACTGTGTGAAGTCGGCTATATTCTAGGGAAAAACTTCTGGGGTCAAGGTCTGATGACAGAAGCCCTCCAGGCTGTTTTACACTTTTTGTTTCTAGAGGTGGGATTCAAGGAAGTTCAGGCCAAGTATGTCAGTTTGAACCCTGCTTCGGGACGGGTAATGGCAAAAGCGGGAATGCAATATCTCGAAACTCTCCCAGATTCTGTTGCTAGAAAAGGCTATGTCGGAGATCAAATCATCTACACGATCCATTCTTCTGACCTTTAAAACAATTTTTACTTGAAGATTTTAGACAATGGTCTATAATGGTAAGTAGCTTTACAAAGGAGAATTTTATGTCAGAATTAACACAAGAATTTACAGATCAACTCTATGCGAATTACCAAGCAAATGTGAAATTTGCGGCTCTTGAAAATGCCATCACCCACAATGGGATTCATGCAGCTTTAGAGACACGCAAAAGTGCAGTAGAAAACACCCCCGTCTTTTCTCTTGATTTGACCAAGGATAAGGTGACGGACCAGAAAGCTTCTGGTCGTTGCTGGATGTTTGCGGCTCTAAATACCTTCCGTCATAAAATGATTGCCAGCTTCCAATTAGAGGATTTTGAGTTGTCTCAAGCTCATACCTTCTTCTGGGACAAGTACGAAAAATCCAACTGGTTCTTGGAACAAAGCATTGCGACAGCGGACCAGGATTTGGCCAGCCGCAAGGTGGCCTTCCTCCTTCAAACCCCTCAACAAGATGGTGGTCAATGGGATATGGTCGTTTCCCTCTTTGAAAAATATGGGGTCGTACCCAAGTCTGTCTATCCAGAATCCATCTCATCTAGCAATAGCCGGGAGCTCAATACCTACTTAAACAAATTGTTGCGTCAAGATGCTCAGATCCTGCGCGAATTGCTTGCGACTGGAGCAGATTTAGCAACGGTTCAAAGCAAGAAAGAAGAGCTCCTGCAAGAAATCTTTAATTTCTTAGCTATGTCACTGGGCTTGCCCCCTCGTACATTTAGTTTCTCTTATCGCGATAAGGACAATAACTTCCACACAGAGTCTGGCTTGACACCTCAAAGCTTTTACAAAAAATATGTGGATTTTCAGTTGGAGGACTACGTTTCTGTTATCAATGCGCCTACGGCAGACAAGCCTTATGGTCAGTCCTATACGGTTGAGATGCTGGGGAATGTGGTCGGTAGCCGTGAAGTCCGCTACCTCAACGTTCCGATGGAGCGCTTGAAAGAATTGGCCATTGCCCAAATGAAAGCTGGGGAAACTGTTTGGTTTGGATCGGATGTCGGCCAAGTCAGCAACCGCAAAGCTGGAATCCTGGCAACAGATGTCTATGACTTTGAAGCGGGAATGGATATCCAGCTGACTCAAGATAAGGCAGGGCGTTTGGATTATGCAGAAAGTCTCATGACCCATGCTATGGTCTTGACTGGTGTGGACCTGGACGAAGCTGGACGCCCTCTCAAATGGAAGGTTGAGAATTCTTGGGGAGATAAAGTCGGAACAGATGGCTACTTTGTTGCTTCTGACGCCTGGATGGACGAATACACCTACCAAATCGTTGTCCGCAAGGAACTGTTGACAGCGGAAGAATTGGCTGCTTATGAGGCAGAGCCAATCGTCTTGGCTCCATGGGATCCGATGGGGGCTTTGGCTTCTAAGTAAGTTGAATTGAAAAGCACGATTGTTGATTAACAATCGTGCTTTTGTTTGGACTTAAATTATCTGACTAGCGATTTTGTTCATTTTCTTTGGCAGAAGGTTCAGTGTGTTCAGAATTCTCTTCTGAGTTAGATGAACTAGAACTTGAACTATCTTCTGTTGCTTCAATATCTTGACTGACGGGACTTGGCTCATAATAGTAATTGTAGTAATTGTAGTTATTCTTACCATTATTGAGATATAGGTAAGAACCGCTACGGTATACACCACTTGGTTGGGTCCAATCAGTGCTACCT
>CAJPKC010000310.1 GCA_905370255.1 Streptococcus oralis | reverse complement strand
AGGCCATGTAGGTAAGCAAGAAATTGCAGAGGTGCTGAAAAATAAAACAGGTATTCCTGTCACGACGATTTTGAAAGGTGACAAGGAAAGGCTAGATGGTTTAAAAGAAAAGCTGTCACGACGTGTTAAAGGCCAAGATGAGGCTGTAGAAGCTGTTGTGAACGCTATAACTGTTGCACAAGCTGGCTTACAGGATCAAAGAAAGCCCTTGTCTTCCTTCATGTTTTTAGGAACTTCAGGAGTTGGGAAAACAGAGCTTGCCCTGGCATTGGCAGAGGGGATGTTTGATGATGAGGAGGCAATCATTAGTTTTGATATGTCTGAGTATAAGCAAAAAGGAGATATTACAAAGCTGATTGGCGATCGTCAAACTAGAACGAAAGGTCAATTGACTGAGAAGATTAAACAGAAACCTTATAGCGTTATTCTGATCGACGAGGTGGAGAAAGCACACTCGGAAGTTGTAGATTTATTTTTGCAGGTGCTTGATGCAGGACGTTTGACTGATTCAACTGGAATGCAAGTGAGCTTTAAGAATACGATTGTCATTATTACTACGAATATTGGTTCTCAAAAAATTATTAAGCAGTACGAATTGAAAGGGAATTTTAAAAAGCTAACCGATAGGGATAAAATTCAGTTTGAAAAGAGCATGACGTTGGAGTTGGAGACTAAATTCCGACCAGAATTTCTCAATCGAATTGAATATAAATTGATTTTTAACATGTTAGACGAGGAAGTGAATAAGGAAATTATTGTCAAACAGCTATCAGAAATTCAAGAAAGAATGAAGAATAAAAAGTTGACTCTCTCTTACGAAGAAAGTTTGGTTACTTATTTATTGGATGTAGGAACAAATATAAAGGACGGTGCACGGCCACTTGAAAGAGTGATTAAGCATAAAGTACTTCCTTTAATTTCTAAAGAGTTTCTGAACTTATCTGATCCCAACCAAGAGTATCATTTCCATCTTTGGGTAGAAGGTGATGCACCAGATGAGTATCACCGTGAAGACAAAAGAAAAATATTATTCGAGGTCGAAGCTGAAAATACGTCATTTGGTGAAGCATTATTTTCTTAAAACTCACCTTAAAAAAATGATTGTCCCTTTAAAAAATTTTTTTCAATTATCTATTATACTAACGTTGTCAAAAAACAAAGGAGGATTTCTATGAAAAATTATTTGACAAGACAAATTCAGCAAGTAAAAACAAAATCACAGATGTTTTTATTGAGCCTTTCCCTATTCCTAACAGGATCTACCGTGTATGCGGACGATCCATTTGTTAAGTCGGATAACTTGGCAAAACAAGGAATTACAAAAGTTCAGCTAGTCAGTGTTGCGCTATTTGGTCTAGCTGCCGTTGTCACCTCGCTCATTTATGCGTTTGGTGGACGGGAGTTAAAAGCCTCAATGAAAAAACATTGGGTATCAATTGCAATTGCAATTATTGGTGTTTCAGCGGGACCAAGTATTATTGAATGGATTTTTGAGTTCGTGAAAAGTTAAGGGGTGGTGATTTATGGCTTTTTCACTCTTTAATAAAGGTCGCTGTACGATTACAGATGATCTATTTCTAGAAATTACCTGGGAAGATGGAAGAGGTCCAGAGGATGATAGTGAGTTACTTGCTATCATCGATGTATTGGATCATAGTTCAGGTTATTCTCAGCGGATTTCAAAAAATTTCCCCTACCTAACATTTCAACAGGCAGAGTTGTTATTTAGAGAGTTGAAACAGATGTATGGTCAGTTTCAGCTGAAAAAAGTAGCAATCGCCCATCTGGAAGGGAAAAGCGTGGTAACAGAAGGAGAGGTTTACGCTAGTCCATTTCTGATTACTGAAGACTATGAAAACCTCTTGCTTCCCCTCATTCAAGCGATACTTACTCGCTCTGAATTTGCAAATTACAGCTATCAAGAAAAAAGGGAGTATTTTGAGAACCAGATTTATCCTGTATATAAACAAAGTATGGGATTGTCTGATTCTTCTCTTCCTATTTTCCCAGCTGAAGGTGAGACGATGGCTGTTTCACAACCCAATCGCCTACCACCTGCTCCAAATGCAAGGGAACAAACAGATGTTGTGTCTTCCGTATCTCAAAAGCAATCAGTTTCTCTGAAGAAATTTTATCTATTCTTAGGTTTTTTAGGAGTGCTTGCAGTAGTAAATATCGTTGGTGTATTTTTTGCTTTCGCTCAACTATCAAGCCAGTCTGAAAAAGTAAATTTCTTATATCAGGAACAAAAAAATACTCAACATCTTATCTCAACGAAAAATGAAGTTGATGTATTTAGCCGTTATTTCTTACCTTCTTATTACTCGGGCAAAAAAGAAAATCTAGTAGATTTTCTTTCTGAAGGTGATGCAAAATTTACCAAACCGAAAGAAGGAATTTTACAGTCCGTTATTTTAGAGAAATTGAATTATGATTCAGAAACTCAAAAATATACGGTTTCCTATATCTTGTCTGTAAAAAAAGGGGATAAATCATCTAGCATCAGATTAACTTTTGATGTAAAAGCTTCTGATTCTTCAAAATATGGATTTGTTGTAGAAACAGAACCAAAAGAATCAAATTATCTTAAAAATTAGAAAAGGAAAAATCACAATGAACAAGAAACAAGTATTAGCTACATTAGCACTTTCAACTATCGCACTTGCACAAGCTGGATTTGTATCAGCTGACGAGCTTACACCGATTGATTCTTCTGCCCCAGCAACAGAAGTTGTTACGCCAACAACCCCTAGCGCTTCAACAGAAACAGAGGCACCAGCAACTCAGCCAACAGAGCCTTCAGTTACTCCAGTTGACCCAACAACGCCAGGTGTACAAGGTAAGGACAACGCTGAGACTCCATCAGCTTCGACTGAGGCACCGACTGCGCCAGCTGAGACACCAACAGTTCCATCGGATACTCCAGCTGCTGAACTTCCTCAAGGCAAAGACAATGCAGGAAGTCTTGATGGTGTACCAAC
>CAJPKC010000309.1 GCA_905370255.1 Streptococcus oralis | reverse complement strand
GTTAAGCGCTGATAAATGCGCTCCTTGGCTTCTTGGTATGTCCCAACTCCGGAAGGAAATAAGTCAAGGGCTTCCGATGGATAATCTGCAAGAAAATCCTGAACTTCTTTCCAACTATCTGCTGACTGACCTAGGCCATGTAAAACTATTAATTTCATTTAGTTCTCCCTTACTGCCAACTCATATAAGCCCCTTACTGCATTACAAGCATAAATGACTTCTGCCTGTTTCAAATCTTCTACGGTCAAGATTTTCTCTTCTACCTGCCCGATTTCAAGTAAATGCTGGCGATAAATCCCTGGTAACAGGCCTAGCTGACTAGGAGGTGTATAGAGCTTGCCATCCATTTTTAAGACCAGATTCCCAATAGAGGTTTCAAGCAATTTTCCATCAGCAGTATGATAAATAGTTTCATTCTCTCCCATTGTCAAATGCGGTCGGTGTGTCGTCTTAAAGTAGGTAAAGGCCTGCTGCAAATCAGCTTCCTGTAGACAAAGTTTGGCCTGACAGAAGCTAGGGCTAAGAGGTGTTAATACTTGTCGATCAATTCCTATTTCTCCAGACTTGCTGAGACTGATTCGCAAACGGTAGTCTTGCTGGAGATCACAAGACTGGCACTCCTTCTCTATTTCTTCTCTCAAACTATCTTCATCAAATGGAAAGGCAAAATAACGACTAGCCTTTTGTAGTCTTTCTAGATGTTGCTTTTCAAAGAGCAATTTTTTCTGGCTGATTTTCCCTGTCGTAATCAGCTGAAAACGAGGCTGTTTTCGGTAAAGAACAGCTGCCTTTTGCTGGACTTCACGGTATTCTGACTCCCAAGTACTATCCCAAGTGATGCCACCTCCGACACCATAGATGGCTTGCCCTCCATGCAGTTGAATAGTTCGAATAGCCACATTGAAAATCCGTCGTCCATTGGGAAGTAGGAGGCCAACAGTTCCACAGTAAACTCCTCTAGCTTGTGGTTCCAAGTTCTTGATAATTTCCATGGTCGCTATCTTGGGAGCTCCTGTGATGGAGCCACATGGAAAGAGCGAACGGAAGATTTCTACTAGATCAACATCCGGTCGTAACTGACTCTTGATAGTTGAAGTCATCTGCCAAACTGTAGAATACTGCTCCACTTGGCATAAACGCTCCACATGCTCACTACCAACCTCAGACAGACGATTCATGTCATTGCGCAAGAGGTCCACTATCATCATGTTTTCTGAACGATTTTTGGGATCCTGATCCAACCAAGCGGCCTCTTTCAAGTCGTCATCCTCGTTCAAGCCACGTTTAGTTGTGCCCTTCATAGGACGAGTTGTCAACTCACGATCATTTTGTTCAAAAAAGAGTTCTGGACTCATGGAAATCACTGCCATATCATCATGCTCTACGTAAGCATTATATCCCGCTTCCTGTTCCACCACCATACGATTATAGATAGCAAAAGGATTGGCAGACAACTCCTGCTTGAGTTGGACAGTATAATTGACCTGATAGGTATCGCCTTGTCTTAAATGATGGTGAATTTGGGCAATAGCCTTTTCATAGGCCTCTGGAGATGTTAGTTCCTGCCAATTTGATGGCAAATCCACCTCCTCATAAGCTAGAGGAATGCTGGATGTTTCAACGCTGTTATGAACAGTGAAATAGAGGAGATACTCTCCCAGTAAGTAAGCTTGGTGGACTGCTAATTTCCCCTCAAAAGCTGGAGCAGCCTCATAGCTGACATAGCCTACCACATAATGGCCCTGTTCTTGGTAGCTTTCCACTTGTGCTAATAAGTCCGTCACTTTTGCTAAATCTCTGGTTTTTAACTCTTTGATAGGCTGGGTAAAGGTATATCTCTCGCCCAAAGCCCTAAAATCAATCACTGTTTTTCTATGCATATCCTAAGTATACCATAAAAGCCAGACCCCAACAGGAGATCTGGCAATTTTATTCTTTGAGAATGATAAAGTAGATGTCACTTTCTAAGAAAATCTGAACATAGCATTCTCTTTTATCACACCGACTTTTTATCTATCCTTTAGGAAAGAGTTCGGATGAAAATGCATCTGTCACCTGCAATAGTTTTTGGAAGACTTTTTTCTTCAGAGCTACTGTATAATTGGCAACTGAGCCTCCATACTTGAAGTTTCGGTAATCCGTTTCTACTGCTTGGTCAAACAAGTCTTGCAATTTCTCATAAGAATCAATTTGCTGACCATCAATTTCAAAACTATGGATTCCTCGTTTTGCCTTGGCAATAATAGCATCAAACCAGGCCTT
Source organism: Streptococcus oralis (assembly GCA_905370255.1). The sequence continues at coordinate 723 of CAJPKC010000309.1, read as the reverse complement.
CTTCCATTCTTCTAAGTTCTGGAACTTGCCTTTCGAAACCTTCTGGATAATGAAATCATCTCCAAGGGTGTCATGCCCCTCACTTAACGCCTCATCCTTGTACTTATTAGAAGCATAACCTAGGAAACCATTTTCGTAGCCATAATAACCCCACATACGGAAGGCATTATGCTTGAAGGAGAGGGCTCCTGGAGCTCCCTGACTGGTATTTCCACCATAGATAGCATCCACCATCTTGACATTGACATAAGCTGTCTTGAGTTCTTCTGGTCGGTAAGTTCCTTGGTAATGCCTATTGGTGATGATGTTATGTTTGATTAGGTCGTCCACAGAATTTAGCTGAGTCTTGGCTTCCTCATCTGTCAATGGACGGACATAGTCCCACTGGTTTGGAGCAAGGAGTTTATTATCCTGGTCCTGATAGCGCATTTGCTTGGTCATCTTGCTGAACCAAGCCTTCTTCAAAGCAAGATCATTCTTAGCGAGAACTCGTTCTCCTTCCAGATAATCTAGAAGCATCAAGGCCTCATTATAACCTTTCATGTAGTGGTCAATCTGCTGGCGTGTTTGCAACTTGGTTGGATCAGGATTGTACCATTGGTCCCCATCATTTGGTCGCATATAAGCCATGTTGAGACCAAGAGCACCATACTCACCTTGATGGCCTTCCTCAGCTGGCGACTGGAGCATGCCCTGAGCATAGGCTTCTACATAGGTTCCTTC
>CAJPKC010000308.1 GCA_905370255.1 Streptococcus oralis | reverse complement strand
CATTTGGACTTGGTGCTATGGGACTTCACAGCTATCTTGCTCAGCAATTAATCGAATATGGATCTCCTGAGTCGGTTGAATTTACAAGCATCTACTTTATGCTTTTGAATTACTGGACTTTGGTAGAATCAAACAATATTGCGCGTGAACGTGGTATTACCTTCCACAACTTTGAGAAATCAGACTATGCAAATGGTACTTATTTCGATAAGTATACGTCTGGTCAATTTGTTCCAAAATCTGATCGTGTTAAAGAACTCTTTGAAGGAATCTTTATCCCGTCTGCAGCTGATTGGGCTGAACTTCGTGATAAAGTTAAAGCAGATGGACTTTACCACCAAAACCGTCTTGCTGTAGCACCAAATGGTTCTATCAGCTACATCAATGACGTATCTGCTTCTATCCACCCAATTACTCAACGTATTGAAGAACGTCAAGAGAAGAAAATTGGTAAGATTTACTATCCTGCTGCAGGATTATCAACTGAAACTATTCCTTACTACACTTCTGCCTATGACATGGATATGCGTAAAGTTATCGATGTCTATGCTGCTGCAACTGAGCACGTAGACCAAGGGCTTTCACTTACTCTCTTCATGCGTAGTGATATCCCAACAGGTCTTTACGAATGGAAGAAAGAGAACAAACAAACAACACGTGACCTATCTATCCTTCGTAACTACGCCTTTAACAAGGGCATTAAGTCTATCTACTACGTTCGTACCTACACAGATGACGGCGGTGAAGTTGGTGCTAACCAATGTGAAAGCTGTGTAATTTAAAATCTCACTAGAATCTTGCTTGCAAAGATAAGGTAACATCAAAAAGTCGGAGTACCGACTTTTTGTGCGGTAACCCATTCACACAAGGCTAGAACATTCATCACTATTTTAATAAAATCAAAAGAAAGAGATTTGTAATGGAAACTTACTACAAAGCCATTAACTGGAATGCCATCGAAGATGTCATCGATAAATCAACATGGGAAAAACTAACTGAACAATTTTGGTTGGATACACGTATTCCCTTATCTAATGACTTAGATGACTGGAGAAAGTTATCAAATCAAGAAAAAGACTTGGTAGGAAAAGTCTTTGGCGGTTTGACACTTTTGGATACCATGCAGTCTGAAACAGGGGTTCAAGCGTTACGTGCAGATATCCGTACACCACATGAGGAAGCTGTGTTTAACAACATCCAATTTATGGAATCTGTCCACGCTAAATCTTATTCTTCTATTTTCTCAACCTTGAATACCAAGACTGAGATTGAAGAAATCTTTGAATGGACTGATACAAACCCATATCTTCAGAAAAAGGCACAAATCATCAATGAGATTTACCTTAACGGAACACCACTTGAAAAGAAAGTGGCTAGTGTATTCCTTGAAACCTTCCTCTTCTACTCTGGTTTCTTTACACCACTCTACTATCTTGGAAATAACAAATTGGCTAACGTTGCTGAAATCATTAAGTTGATCATTCGTGATGAGTCTGTTCACGGTACTTATATTGGTTATAAATTCCAACTTGGTTTCAATGAGTTACCTGAAGAAGAGCAAGAAAAATTAAAAGATTGGATGTACGACCTTCTCTACACTCTTTATGAAAATGAGGAAGGTTATACAGAGAGTTTATATGATGGTGTTGGTTGGACTGAAGAAGTGAAAACATTCCTTCGTTACAACGCCAATAAAGCTCTTATGAACCTAGGACAAGATCCTCTCTTCCCTGACTCAGCTGACGATGTAAACCCTATTGTTATGAATGGAATTTCAACTGGTACATCCAACCACGACTTCTTCTCTCAAGTTGGTAACGGATATCTACTTGGTGAAGTTGAAGCTATGCAGGACGATGATTATAATTACGGATTAAACTAATTAAAAAATATAAAAACATCTGAGTTAAAAACAAACACAGATGTTTTTTGTTTTTGTTTAGTTTTGTTTTATTTAAGTTGCTTAGATGTTTAAAATGTGATAAAATGATATTGAAAATGGGGGTGATTCAATGCTAAAACAAGAAAAACTAGATGTGATTTTAGAGATTGTCAATACAAGAGGAACCATCACAGTCAAAGAAATAATGAATCGTTTAGATATTTCTGATATGACTGCTCGACGTTATCTGCAAGAGTTAGCTGACAAAGATCTACTTGTTCGAGTGCATGGAGGCGCTGAAAAACTTCGTTCTGGTTCTCTATTAGCAAATGAACGCTCGAATATCGAAAAACAAGGTCTTCAGATTGCTGAAAAACAAGAAATCGCAAAATTTGCTGGTCATTTAGTCGAAGAAAGAGAAACGATTTTTATCGGTCCAGGTACTACTCTTGAGTTCTTTGCGCGTGAACTTCCGATAGATAATATTCGTGTGGTAACAAATAGCCTTCCTGTTTTCATTATCTTGAATGAACGAAAGTTGACTGATTTAATTTTGATTGGTGGAAATTATCGAGAAATCACCGGTGCCTTTGTCGGAACCTTAACGCTCCAAGATATCGAAAGTCTTCAATACTCTAAAGCTTTTGTTAGTTGCAATGGTATAAAAGATCATGCTATCGCTACTTTTAGCGAAGATGAAGGCGAAGTCCAAAAGCTAGCATTAAATAATGCTAATAAAAAGATTCTTCTTGCTGACCACAGTAAATTTAATAAGTTTGATTTTTATACTTTCTATAATATCGCTGATATTGATACGATTATTTCAGATTCAAAACTTAGCCAAGAAACCCTAAAAACTTTGTCCAAACAAACAAAGATTATTAAATCGACACCTTAAAAAGTCTCACCAATGGTGAGACTTTTTTTATTATATTTTTTACTCGGATTTACACGCGTTCAGTCCATGAAGTAGCTGTTTTTTGAAGTACTTTATTGAGTTCATCAATGTTTTCAAAACCAGTTGTACGAAGCCATTCGCGAGCTGCTGCTTCACCATCTTTGATGTAAGCTTCAACTGATCCAGCCCATGTTGCACGTCCACAAAGAACA
>CAJPKC010000307.1 GCA_905370255.1 Streptococcus oralis | reverse complement strand
CGCTAGTTGAGCATCTAGAGAGCCAGGAGATTAATCTCGAAACTGAGCTAGATAACATTGTTGAGTCAAATGGCAAATCTGCTTATATCGATGACAACAATAATAAGATTTTAGGTGTTACTGAAAAGAGTAAGAAATTTGGTATTTTTCAGGAATATCAGATGGTTTCCTATCCAGTCAAAGTTAAAGTCAATACCAATTTGGATAATGCTACCATTAAACCTGGTGAGAAAAAAACTATTACTCTTAAGAAAAACACTGACACTAAATTGGGTGAATATCACTTTATCAAACAAGACTTTACTCTCAAAGGTAAGACGGATGTTGGAGATGTAGAGAGTAAGGTTCAGCTTGATTTAGCTACGGCTAAGGATAATGAAATCAAACTCGATCTCAAGTCTGAAAAGAAACAGCTAAAAATTACTATGCCTTCTGAAACTTCAAAAGCAACAGATATTAAAATCGTTGTTAATGGTAAAGAGAGTGGTAGCAGTTTGACCCCTGAGTTGCAGCTTGTTCCTTATCAAGAACTTGAAATTTATGCTAAGTTTACTATCTCTGATACTACCTTTACTACCAATAAAGAGACAGTTGTTGTGGAAGATGACACCACTAATGTGAAATTATCTCTTCCTAAGGAAGTGGTTTCTAAGATTAGAGAAAAGAACGAAGAAGCGAAAAAGGTTGAGGCTCAAAAGGCAAAAGTCTCTACTTTCCTTAATGACTACCGCAGTGCTGTTTTCAGCTCAGTTTCTAATAGGAGCAACAACTATTCTCAATACTACGATACCTCTAGTGCAGTATATCGAGAAATGGTTGAGTGGACCACTGGTGGTGGTGTTAAGAAAGCGAAAATTAACTATTATGAGCCAGGAGCTTTGGATATCCGCGAAATCAAGGAAGAAAATGGTTCCTATATCGTGACAACATATGAGGACTATACGGTCCACTATACCGATAACACTCCAAATAGTGTAAATCGTAAAAATAAGACTTATTACTTGAAACCTAGCGGTGATTCTTTTGTAATCTATAATCTTGAAGTTTCAGAAGGTTGATATTATGACAATGAAATACAGTAAACTAATTTGTCTTGCAGCATCTGTTCTTGTTCTAGGCGCGTGTTCGTCAGGTAAAGACACTACCGGAGATAGCTCTGATAAACAAGTGGCTAGTTCAACCAGTACGGTTAAGAAACAAGATGCTGAAAATGGCAAAAACTCTAGCCAAGATACGACACCATCTTCAGATAGTGCTGATACTAAAAAGGAGCAAAATCACGAGGCCAAAACTCTTGATCAAAATGTTTCTTATAACGGCAGCTACTACAGTGTCAAAGGGAAATATGATGAGATTCTCGTAGTCAACAAGCACTATCCTTTGTCAGCTTCCTATAATCCAGGTGAGAATGCGACTGCTAAAGCAGAATTGCTCAAACTGATTGCAGACATGCAGGCACAAGGTTATGCTATTAGCGACCAATACAGTGGTTTTCGCAGCTATGATACTCAGACAGAACTCTATCAAAATTATGTCAATCAGGATGGTAAGGCAGCTGCAGACCGCTATTCGGCTCGGCCAGGCTACAGTGAGCATCAGACCGGCTTAGCCTTTGACTTGATTGATAAGAGTGGCAATCTCGTACAAGAAGCTGGAGCCAGTCAGTGGCTTCTAGATAACGCCTATAAATACGGTTTTATCGTTCGCTATCTAGAGGGTAAGGAAGGTTCAACTGGCTACATACCAGAGAGCTGGCATCTTCGCTATGTTGGTAAAGAAGCCAAAGAAATCGCTCAATCAGGCAAGTCCTTAGAAGAATACTTTGGCATTACCGGCGGTGATTACGAAGAATAATCATCCTATTATCCGTTACAAGGAGGAAGAAAATGAAATTTTTTGTTACCAATCCCAATAATGATTTTGCAGAAACACCTGTGCAAGAAGAAGGCAGAATCATCCATCATCTGCATCTTGCTAAAGGAAAAGAAGTACCAGAGCACAGTGCTGATGCACTAGTAACAGTTGTTTGTTTGTCGGGAGATGTAAGCTTTTCTGCTGGAGAACAAACTGTGCGGCTAGTGGCAGGTTCCTTTTTGACGATGGAGCCCAATGAGCCACACAGCTTGGTTGGGGAGGAAGATAGCCACCTCTTAGTTATCAAACAACTAAAATATTAATAAATTCAAAATACTAGAAGCTGGAATAAATGCTTCTAGTATTTTTTACTACTTTTTAACACTTATTCATTTCTGTAAATAAAAACCCATAAGCAAGAAATGCATAAACAGATTCTTTGATTCTTAAAACAAACTTAAGATAAGCTTAAAAAAGGCTTAAGATAAGCTTAAAATAAACTTAAATAAAAAATCGAAATGAGAAGGTGAGAAGTTTTTATAAATAAACAATAAAAATAATTTACACAGTGTAAACCAAATTATAAACATTTTTCCATTATTTTGGTTCGTTAAAAAGAAGATTTTATAGATTTTTAAAGATAAAAAATAGAAAAATAAACAAAAAGACGAACTATAAAAAATTACCCATAAAAATAATTTACACCTTGTTAACTAAAATGCTTGCATTCGAAAATTTCTTGTGCTATAATTCGTCTTGAGGGTGAGATATGCATAAAAAAGTATTTTCAAGCATATTGACTTCTTTCTTTCTAAATCAAATGCTATAAAAACATTTATGTGCAACCTTTAATCAGGTGGATTCACTAACTAGTGATTCGTTTTTTTGCGTTTGATAATGATGGAGCAGTCAACTGTCAGCTGGCAGTATTTTCGTGAAATTCTTTTTTATGAAGTTGTGCACAAAAAATAAATTCCCCCCCACAAAAAAATAAAGTGATGTTGGTCACTTTGGAGGTTTAATTAATATGAACAATCGTTTCAGACTCTTATCAAGATCTGTTGTAGCGGCTGCGGCTATTATTCCAGCATTTGCTCTTGCGAATAATGCTCAGGCTCAAGATTATGGTTATAACTACTATCAACC
>CAJPKC010000306.1 GCA_905370255.1 Streptococcus oralis | reverse complement strand
ACGCGAAGGTGAAAAACTTGAGAAAAACAAGGTTATCTCAATCGATGCTGGACGTAAATACTGCACTCTAGATCAACTCAAACGGATCGTAGATAAGGCTAGCGAACTTGGTTACTCTGACATTCATCTCCTCCTCGGAAATGACGGACTTCGCTTCCTGCTAGATGATATGACGGTCACTGCAAACGGCAAGACCTATGCAAGTGACGATGTGAAAAATGCCATCATTGAAGGAACAAAAGCTTACTACGATGATCCAAATGGAACAACTCTGAGCCAAGCTGAAATTACTGAACTTATCCAGTATGCTAAAGATAAGGGTCTCGGGCTCATCCCTGCTATCAACAGCCCAGGTCACATGGATGCTATGCTTGTCGCTATGGAAAAATTAGGCATCGCAAACCCTCAAGCTAATTTTGATAAAGTCTCAAAAACAACGATGGACCTTGAAAACGAAGAAGCAATGAACTTTACAAAAGCCCTTATCGGCAAGTACATGGACTTCTTTGCAGGCAAGACTAAGATCTTTAACTATGGTACAGACGAGTATGCCAACGATGCTACTAACGCTCAAGGTTGGTACTACCTCAAGTGGTATGGACTCTATGGTAAGTTTGCAGATTATGCTAATAGTCTAGCTGCCATGGCTAAAGAAAAAGGTCTTCAACCAATGGCCTTTAACGATGGTTTCTACTATGAAGATAAGGACGATGTTGAGTTTGATAAAGATGTTATCATCTCTTACTGGTCTAAAGGTTGGTGGGGTTATAACCTTGCATCTCCTCAATATCTAGCAAGCAAGGGGTATAAGTTCCTTAACACTAACGGAGACTGGTACTATATCCTCGGTCAAAAACCTGAAGATGGTGGAGGCTTCCTCAAGAAAGCTATCGAAAACACTGAAAAAACTCCATTCAACCAGCTAGCTTCAACTAAATATCCTGAGGTTGATCTACCTACTGTTGGTAGTATGGTAGCTATCTGGGCAGATAGACCAAGCGCTGAGTACAAAGAAGAAGAAATCTTTGAGCTCATGACTGCCTTTGCAGATCACAACAAAGACTACTTCCGTGCCGATTACAAGGCTCTACGCGAGGAACTTGCTCAAATCCCTGAAAACTTAGAAGGATATAGCACAGAAAGTCTCGATGCTCTCAAGGCTGCTAAAGAAGCACTAAACTACAATCTCAACCGTAATAAACAAGCTGAGTTGGATACACTTGTAGCTAACCTTAAAGCTGCAAGACTTGGCCTCAAACCAGCTGCAACTCATTCAGGAAGTCTTGACGAAAATGAAGTTGCTGCCAACGTTGAAAACCGACCAGAGCTTATCACAAGAACGGAAGAAATTCCATTTGAGACTGTCAAGAAGGAAAATCCTAACCTTCCAGCAGGACAAGAAAAAGTTGTCACTGAAGGTGCCAAAGGTGAACGTACAATCTACGTCTCAGTTACTACTGAAAATGGTAAGGAAACCGAAACAGTTCTTGAAAGCAAAGTCACAAAAGAAGCTGTCAATCAAGTGGTTGAAGTTGGAACTCCTGTCACTCACGTCGGAGACGAAGAAGGAGTTGCTCCTGTTGCGGATACAAAACCACGTGTTGTGATCGAGGACGAAGAAATTCCGTTTACAACCATTACTCGTGAAACGGATGCATTGCCTAAGGGAAAAACTCGTGTAGTAACCGAAGGTGTTAAAGGACGTCGTAGTCATTTCTATTCTGTGTCTACTGCTGCTGACGGAAGCGAAGTGAAAACATTGGTTACTAGTGTTGTCGCTCAAGAACCAGTTACTCAAATCATCGAAGTCGGAACTCCTGTAACGCATGTGGGAGATGAAAAGGGACTAGCTCCTGTTGCGGAAGAAAAACCAAAACTAGAGATTCCAAATATACCGGCTCCTATTGCAGAAGAAAAACCAAAACTAGAGATTCCAAATATTCCGGCTCTTATTGCAGAAGAAAAACCAGCACTAGAGATTCCAAATGTGCCAGCTCCTATTGCAGAAGAAAAACCGAAATTAGAGATTCCAAGTAAACCAGCTCCAGCAACTGTTCCTGCTGAGGAAAACAAAGCTCTTCCTCAAGGTCCAGCTCCTGTAGCAAAAGAAAATAAACTTCCTGAAACAGGAAGCCAAGGTTCAGAATGGTTGATTGCTACAGGTTTGATGGCTGCACTCACAGCTTATGGACTTAGCAAGAAAAAAGATTAAGCACAAATAAAAAGCGAGATACAATCTCGCTTTTTTATTTTATGATTAGTCACCCAAACCGATGCGTTCGAAGATTTCATCCACCCGTTTGGTGTAGTAAGTTGGGTTGAAGATTTCGTCGATTTCTTCTTGAGTGAGGCGTGAAGTTACTTCTGGATCTGCTTCAAGAAGTGGTTTGAAGTCTACTTGGTTATCCCATGATTGAGCTGTTTTTGGTTGCACCAAGTCATAGGCTTGCTCACGCGTCATGCCTTTTTCAATCAAGGTCAACATGGCACGTTGGCTGAAGATCAGACCAAAGGTTGAATTCATGTTGCGGATCATGTTTTCTGGGAAAACTGTCAAGTTCTTGACGATATTTCCAAAACGGTTAAGCATGTAGTCAATCAAGATGGTTGTATCTGGTGCGATGATCCGCTCAGCTGATGAGTGAGAGATATCACGTTCGTGCCAAAGGGCTACGTTTTCATAAGCTGTTACCATGTGACCACGGATAACACGCGCAAGACCTGTCATGTTTTCAGAACCGATTGGGTTACGTTTGTGAGGCATTGCTGAAGACCCTTTTTGACCTTTGGCAAAGAACTCTTCCACTTCACGTTGTTCTGATTTTTGAAGACCACGAATTTCAGTCGCCATACGCTCGATAGAAGTTGCGATGCTCGCAAGAACTGCAAAGTACTCAGCGTGAAGGTCACGAGGAAGGACCTGTGTAGAGATTTCTTGAGCACGGATACCCAATTTGTCGCAGACGTATTTTTCAACGAATGGTGGGATGTTGGCAAAGTTAC
>CAJPKC010000305.1 GCA_905370255.1 Streptococcus oralis | reverse complement strand
CTTCCAGGAATGTCCAACGTAAGATTCCTTACTATAAAAGACGTTTTGTCCATCGTGAAAATACACAACTGGGTAGCTTCTATCCGTGTCTTTATCATAGTTTTTGGGGAGGAGAACACGTACCCGGCGCTCCTTACCTGTGTAGGGAACCACTAATTTATGCTCTCGCATTTTTAAATAAAAATAAGATTGATTCATTGTCAGAAAACTCTCTATATTCAAAATTTTACCTAATTATATCATAAAAATAGAAAAAAAGTCAGTTTCCGTCCAAATTTAGGACAATTAACTAACTTTTTTTACTTATTTTATCTTTTCCTCTGGTTTTTCTGATTAAAGGAGGTCGTCAATTAGTTCATCAACCGCATCCTTCTCTGCTTGCGGTGTAATCTCAGTAATCATAATTCCTGCTACTGCTCGCTCAACTAATCCTTCAACGTCCATTCGTGCTTCATACTGCTCCGCATTCTTAATCTTAGGATTTGTTTTCGGACGATCAGGCGCAAAAATCGTACAGCAGTCTTCAAAAGGTTGGATAGAAATTTCAAAGGTATCAATTTCCTGAGCAATATCTATGATTTCCAACTTATCCATGGTCACAACTGGTCGGATAATCGGTGTATTGGTTACGGCGTTGATAGCCTGCATACTTTCAAGAGTTTGGCTTGCCACCTGACCAAGACTTTCGCCATTGATGATGACCAAACCATTTCTCACTTCACGGATACGGTCGGTAATCCGCATCATAAAGCGGCGAGTCAGAGTCATGAGATAAGCTTCTGGAGCCTTAGCCTTAATCTCTTCTTGAATCTCCGTGAATGGCACTTCGATAAACTGGATATTACCACCGAACTTAGTCAATTTACGGGTCAAATCCTGCGCTTTCTTGAGGGCTCCTGGACTGGTGTACGGTGGGCTCGCAAAGTGAACAGCCTCGATATCTACTCCACGTTTTAGAGCTAGATATCCAGCAACAGGTGAGTCAATCCCACCTGACAACATGAGCATTCCTTTACCAGAAGTTCCAACTGGCAACCCACCTGCTCCTCGAATGGTCTCATAAGAAAGATAGGCTGCTTCCTCACGAATTTCCACTTGAAGGTTAATGTCAGGATTTTTCATTTGTGCTTGCACATTTGGAATAGCATCAAATACTGCTCCACCAAGAGTTTGGTTGAGTTCTCGACTGTCTAACTCAAAGTTATGGTCGCTTCGCTTACTTGAGATCTTAAAGGTCATGCCTTCCTTATAGATGTCCCGCATAATCTCTTGGACAGCAGATTTAAGAACTTCTACAGATTTTTCAACCTTATATACTGGAGAAAAGTTTTGAATCCCGAAAACCTGTTTGAGAGACTCAGCTACTGCTGCATAGTCGGCTCCATTAAGATAAGCATGGGCACGGTCGCGATCAGCAGTTACCTTGACTTGAGGATAGATAGATAAAACATCTGAGATATTATTACGTAGTTTATTGATGAAACGCATACGGTTTTTACCTTTGGTTGAAAGTTCCCCGTAGCGAATCATAATTTCTGAATATTGCATGAATGCTCCTATCTTACTTTTCTAGTTTGATTGTAAATTAATTTTAGTTTGGTCAAAAATTGCTCAACTTGACTCATGTCATTTTCTAGGTCTAGGCTGACGCGTACTGCTGACTGAGCCTTATCTTTTTCAACACCCATGGCAATCAAGGTACCAGCAGGTTTTCCTGCCTTGGACGAGCAAGCAGAGGTTGTGGAAATGAAAATATCATAGTCTTCAAATGCATGAACGATGACTTCACCACGGACACCCTTAATCCCAAAGGTCAGAATATGAGGAGCAAAGTCTTCCTCACCTGAGAAAACAAAAATATCTGGATATTCAAGAAGAGCTTGACGGATAACTTCCTTCATCTGACTCGTTTTGCTAGCAAACAATTCCAATCTTTCTATAGCTAAACGCAAAGCCTTGGCTGTCGCTGCAATTCCTGCTACATTCTCAGTTGTTGAACGATAGTCACGCTCTTGGCCACCACCAGTTAATAGGGGGGTGATTTTCTTGCCAGACTTGATATAGACAAAGCCAACACCACGAACGCCGTGGAATTTATGACTAGAGAAGGTCGCAAAATCCACTCGGTCTGTCAAATACTTTTCTGTCGGAATCTTAGCCAAGGCCTGAACAGCATCTACATGGAAAGAAATGGTTGGTTTATCCGCTAAAAGTTCTGAGATAGCTTGAATAGGCTGGATAGAGCCGATTTCATTGTTAACTGCCATGACAGAAACCAAGGTCGTATCAGGACGAAGTAGGTTTTCTAAAGCAGCTACATCTACAAATCCCTTTTCATCTACAGGTGCAAAATCCACTTCAAACCCTTGAGTTTTAAGCCAGAGAGCTGACTCCTTGACTGCTGGGTGCTCAATGTCTGACACGATGATGTGTTTACCAAATTGCGCTTTTTCAAATGCAACCCCTTTGATAACCCAGTTATCCCCTTCAGTACCACCAGAGGTAAAGAAGATTTCTTCACTATTTTTGCCAATCAAATCTGCAATCTGCTGACGAGATGCATCTAAAATTCTGGTAGACTGGTCTCCTAAACGATGAAGACTAGAAGGATTTCCAATAATTTTTGTAGACACCTGCATATAGGTTTCAAGTGCTTCTGGATAAGGCTTGGTCGTAGCCGAATTATCAAAGTAAATCATGGTTTCTCACGCTTTCTAAAATCACTGCTTCTATTGTAACACGAAACAGTTCAGGCGACAAGAAAGGCCGTTCAGGTTTATTTAAGTTTTTTTTAAAGATTTTGGGTATAATGAATCATAGTAAAGGAGAGCTATTATGTCTAACTATCGTAGAAGATCAAAACCTAAAACAGAACACATCAAAAAAGGCTTTACAGTCTTTCAAAAAACCATCGCCACGATTGCTAGTATTATAGGTTTGCTTACTGCTAGTATCACGATTATGAATGCTTTTGATAAAGATAAAATAGATACAAATCAGCAAACAAATA
>CAJPKC010000304.1 GCA_905370255.1 Streptococcus oralis | reverse complement strand
TACCTACCCCTTTCGCTACATGTTACTATCAGTTTAGTCTATTATACCATAAAAAACATCCGACTTGCGACCTATTTTTAAATTTTTTTGACTTTTTTCGCCATTTTCGTACTTTTTTCTTGACAAAATAAAATTTACAGCCATTCTTTATATTTCTTAATATAGATTTTTTTCACAATTGTCACGCTAATCATATACAAAATAATGATGAAAAGTAAAAAGATGAAATAAATCGATTTTAAAGGAGTTAGATGGAGAAGGCTAGCTAGTGGACTGTAGGGAAGGAAGGTCACAAAGGCTGCAGCCAATAGGGTTGTCACAAGGACTAGCCAAGCTGGACGACTTTGTAAAAAGGGAATTTTGGCTGAACGCAACATATGGATAACCATAGTTTGTGACCACATAGACTCGATAAACCAACCTGTCTGAAACAAGACAATAAAGCCTACGGCCGAATCTGCTCCATGAACATAGGCATGACCTGTCGTCATGGGTACAATGATAAAATAAAGTAAAATGAAGGTCAAAATATCAAAGGCAGAAGAAATAGGCCCCATCCAAACCATGAAACGTGTGATGGACTTGGCTTCCCAGGTATGTGGATTTCTCAAAAAATCTTTATCCACCTTGTCAAAAGGCAAGGCAATACAAGACAAATCATAGACTAGATTTAGGATAATCAAATGGACTGGTGCCATTGGTAAAAATGGTAAAAAGATTCCAGAGACCAATAGGGATAAGATATTTCCAAAATTAGAACTCACTGTCATTTTGATATATTTGGTCATATTGGCATAGACCTTACGACCTTCAACCAGTCCTTTTTCAAGCACCATGAGATCCTTATCAAGTAGGATAACATCAGCTGTTTCTTTGGCAATATCTACTGCTGTATCAACAGAAATCCCCACATCTGCAACTTTCATAGAAGGAGCATCATTGATCCCATCTCCCATATAGCCAACAGCATGACCATTAGCCTTAAATTGCAAAATAATCCTCGCTTTTTGGTCAGGTGAAAGCTTGGCAAAGACTGTTACCTCCTCTACGGCTTGAGCCAATTCTTGATCACTCATCTGGTCAATTTCAGACCCTAACAGCATCTGATTGATATCCAAACCAACCTTTTCACAGACTGCTTGGGTAACTTTTTCGTTATCTCCCGTCAAAATTTTTGTTTGAACCCCATGTTCTAACAAAGCCTTAATTGCTGGTGCTGCAGATGGTTTAGGAGGATCTAGGAAGGCTAAATAACCAGTTAGAATCATATCCCCTTCGTCATCAACTGTATAGGCATGGCCTTCCCTCAAACCTGACTTATAGGCCACTCCCAAGACACGCAAACCTTGTTGATTTAGTTGTCTGACTTCTGCTAAAATTTCTTCTCTAATAACATCTGTCAAGGGAGTAATCACTCCTTGGTATTCCGCATAACTGGAAATCGTCAACATCTCCTCTAGGGCACCCTTGGTTACCAAACTAACAACTTCGTGTTCATCCTTAACGATAACACTCATCCGTCTACGTTCAAAATCAAAGGGAAGCTCATCTATTTTTTGAAAAGTTTGAGCCAAATTTTGCAAGAGGGCGTGTTCTTTTGCTTCCTTTTCAGTCCGTTTGATGATAGCTCTGTCCATCAAATTTTTCAAGCCCGTTTGAAAATAAGAATTGAGATAAGCACGTCTCAAGACAGTCAAATCCAAGCGTCCGTGGATGTCCAAGGGATATTCAAGGACAATTTCGTCTTGGGTTAGAGTTCCTGTCTTATCTGTACACAAAATATCAATCGCCCCTAAGTCCTGTATGGCATTGAGTTTCTTGATAACCACTTTTTCCTTGGCCATGATAATAGAACCTTTTGCTAGGCTAGCGGTAATAATCATAGGAAGCATTTCAGGTGTCAATCCAACACCAACACTCAAAGCAAATACGCCAGCTTCCAGCCAGTCGCCATCTGTTAAACCATTGGACAAGAAAACGATGGGCACCATGACCAACATCAAACGGATCAAGAGCCAAGAAATACTGTTCATCTCTCGTTCAAACGAAGTAGGCTCATCATAGGTGTTCAGAGTCTGCTCAATGGCCCCCATCATGGTATCATCACCAACCGCCAAAACCACGGCCTTGGCACTGCCAGATAAGACATTGGTTCCCATAAAAGCCAAGGATGCGGCTCCGAGCAGACTATCAGATTGTTGAACTGTTGCCTTGGTCAAGGCCAATTTTTCAACCGATTCACTTTCACCTGTCAAGCCCGACTGTTGTACAAAGAAATCGCGCGACTCAAATAAAAGAAGATCTGCTGGAATCATATCTCCAGCGCTTAATTTAACCACGTCCCCCACTACCAAATCATCGATAGGTACTTCTTGAATTTCTCCTTGACGAATGACAGTCGCTGTGTTGACAATCATTTTTGAAAGATTGGTCGCAGCCTTATCACTGCGGAGTTCTTGGACAAATCGAATGCCTCCAGAAATGAGGACTAGGACAACGATGATAATGGAAGTCGTCGGATCTTCTTGACCTGGTTTTGCCAACCAGACATTGGTCACCAAGGAAATCACGGCGATGACCAGCAAGATGATTGTAAAAGGATTGATAATGGATTCGTAAATCTTTTTGAGGATACTGTCTTCTTGACCCTTTGTGATGGTATTTTCGCCATATAGGTCACGATTTTTCTCCACCTGCTCCTCAGTCAAGCCTGTTAGACTTGTCTTATAAAAAGATAGAGTTTCGTTTAAGGGTGTGTGAATAGCTGTTGCTAATCTTTCTTTTGTAGTTTTCATTGGTTTCTCCTATCTGTATGAATGATGTGTTTCATACACAGAGACCAATCACTTTATAAGGACAGAACGACACAAATCAGCGATTGGCTGTGTATGTGCGGTTCTGGATGATCGTCAATTTGCATCGTTTGTCTCCTTTCCTTGTTCTAAAACAGTAGAAAATCACACCATAACATGGCAGGATTAAAAAACTCATTCTCTGTTTTTTCGTTCAAG
>CAJPKC010000303.1 GCA_905370255.1 Streptococcus oralis | reverse complement strand
GTTAAAGAGGGGGCTGTCACCATTCATCAGTACAGTCGCTTCAGGCACTTTAGCTGCAGCATCCAGAATCATCTGGTAGGTCGTGTAGATCTCCCCATAGCGGTCCATTTGGTCACGGAAAATATTGGTAAAGACGAAGAGGCTAGGCTTGATATAATCACAAATCCGAGATAGGCTGGCTTCATCTATTTCCAACACAGCGATATGTTTGCCAGATTTGCCTTTCTTAGCGGTCAGGAAGGTTGTCGTAATCCCCGTAATCATATTGGCACCGCTGGGATTGGTCACCACTTCTCCGAAGGCTTCCTTGAGAATGCCTACTGTCAGAGCTGTAGTCAGAGTTTTACCATTGGTTCCGGTAATAACCACGACCTCATAGTTCTTCGCTAGGTTCTGTAAAATATTTTTATCAAATGTCAGGGCAACTTTCCCCGGCAGAGTAGAGCCGCGTCCCATTTTGCTGAGAACAAAGTGGGAGGACTTGCCTGCCAAGAGGCCCAATGCTGTATTTATCTTCATAAGAAATATTTTATCATAAAAAAGTAAAGAAGGTTACAGAAAAATATTGACAAACGTGATATAATGGGTTGGTAAGTCTTTAAGCATTAAGACCCACTGTAAAATAAAAAGAGAGAAGTTAATTGAGTGAACTCTAATTACAAGGTGAAATCAGGCTGTTACTAGGTTTAATAAGTTCGATTTGTTGCTACAGCTGCTTGATTTTGCTTGTAGAGGAGTAGGAAGTCTAAGTATGAATTTTCAACAACTAACCAATCTCCAATATTGGGCCAGTTTGTTTTCTGACCCTTGGAGGATTGTAATTAATATTATTGACGTCGCTATCGTCGCATGGATTCTATATTATCTAATCAAGGCCATTGCTGGTACGAAGATTATGATTCTGGTCCGCGGGGTGCTCTTCTTTATCTTGGCACAGTTTTTTGCCAATATCATCGGCTTGACGACCATTTCTTGGTTGATTAACCAAATCATCACATACGGGGTCATTGCTGCGGTAGTGATTTTCTCTCCGGAAATTCGGACGGGATTAGAACGATTAGGTCGAGCCACTGAATTTTTCTCAACCAATCAAATTAGTACTGAAGAAAAATTGGTTCAATCTTATGTAAAAGCGGTTGCTTATATGAGCCCTCGGAAGATTGGTGCCTTGGTTGCGATTCAAGGAAGTAGAACCCTTCAAGAATATATTTCTACTGGTATTCCCCTTGATGCAGATGTTTCGGGTGAACTTCTGATTAATATTTTTATCCCCAACACCCCGCTTCACGATGGGGCAGTGATTGTCACCAATGATAAAATTGCTGTATCTTGTGCCTATCTCCCCTTAACAGAAAGTACTGGGATTTCAAAAGAGTTCGGTACACGGCACCGGGCAGCCATCGGCTTATCCGAGGTAAGTGATGCCTTCACCTTTGTTATTTCGGAAGAAACAGGTGGTATCTCTATAACGAGAAATGGAAGTTTTAGACACGACCTCAGTATCGAAGAATTCGAACAAGAGTTGCGTTCTTTCATTATTCCAGAAGATCAAGGAAAAAAAGATTTGAAATCAAGAATTTTTGGAGGACGTATCAAATGATTCCAAAAAGAAAAATTGTCTATATCGTGACCTCCGTCTTTTTCTCAAGTCTCTTATTCATCAATGCAACCTCTGTTAATTTCCAGAATAACAGTAGTGCCCGTCAAGTGAGTTCTGAAACTTACACCAATACTCTTACCAATATTCCGATTGATGTAAAATACAACGATAGTAAATATTTTGTCAGTGGGATTAGTTCAGAAGTGACCGTCTTTCTGAAAGGATCTAACCGTGTTGCCTTAGCATCAGAGATGCAGGCTAGTACTCGTAAATTTAAAGTGGTTGCTGATTTAAGTGATCTGAAAGAAGGCCAGCATGAAATCACATTAAATATTGAAGGCTTACCTTCTGGTTTAACAGCAACCATCGAGCCTCAGAGGGTAACTGCAAAAATTGGTAAGAAGATGACGAAAAAGTTTGATGTTTCCGTCACTATACCTGATAAACAGATTGCTCCAGGGTGGAGTCTCTCACATGTTACTTTCTCTGAAGATGAAGTATCTGTGACAAGTGACCAAGATACTTTAGCTAAAATTGATCATGTGGAAGCCATCTTCCCTGAAGGAGATCTCTTGAACAATACCTACACTGCAACCGTATCAATGAAGGCAGTAGATAGTGAAGGGAATGATTTACCAGTCATTATCTCTCCATCAGAACTCTACATGAAGGTTGAGTTGAAACAAACAAGTTCCAGCTCTTCATCGACCAGTTCTTCATCACATAATAGCAATTAATATAGATTCATCGAAAGGAATATCATAATGGGTAAATATTTTGGAACGGACGGAGTCCGTGGAGAAGCAAACGTCGAATTGACGCCAGAGTTGGCCTTTAAGCTCGGTCGATACGGAGGTTACGTTCTCAGCCAACATGAGAAAGAAACTCCCCTTGTTTTCGTGGGACGAGATACCCGTATTTCTGGTGAAATGTTAGAAAGTGCTCTCGTAGCAGGTCTCCTATCTGTAGGGATTAAAGTTTATAAACTCGGTGTCATCGCGACACCAGGTGTAGCTTATTTGGTTCGTTCTGAAGGGGCAAGTGCTGGGGTCATGATTTCTGCCAGTCATAATCCAGCTCTAGACAATGGAATCAAATTTTTTGGGAATGACGGCTATAAACTGGATGATGACCGTGAATTAGAGATAGAAGCCTTATTGGATGCGGAGTCTGATACTCTCCCTCGTCCAAGTGCGGAAGGTCTTGGAACCGTGATGGATTATCCAGAAGGACTTCGTAAGTATCAAGAATACTTAGTTTCAACTGGAACCCAGCTGGAAGGAATGCACGTAGCTCTTGATGCTGCGAATGGTTCCGCATCTACAAGTGCCCGTCAAGTCTTTGCTGACCTAGGAGCACGTTTGACAGTTATTGGCGAAAGCCCAAATGGTCTCAATATCAATGACCAAGTAGG
>CAJPKC010000302.1 GCA_905370255.1 Streptococcus oralis | reverse complement strand
CACCGTCTGTGATGACTGGGGACTTAGGATTCTCGTCACCCATTCTTACGACAATTAGTTGTCCGTTTTGCTCAATCACAGCTCTCTTGACATCCTTTAATTGAAAGATTCCTTGAGCGCGCAATTTAAGAGCAACATCAGCAGCAGCTAGACCTTTTGAGCGACAGGCTTCTGGATCTAATGTTCCATTTTTAATGATAATCGTAGGTTTTCCGTCAATCAGATGTTTAATGAAGGAAACATTGGTATTCAACCATTTGAGGAGTAAAATGAGAATAGTCCAAATAATGAGGATAACAATGTATTGGATGATGGTAATAGAACTATTGTAGATAACCCCACCGATAATACCCCCGAGAACAAAGTTCTGGATTTGGTCCACTGCAGAACTTGGTGCTAGATTTCCTTTACCTGTTACGTTAATAACAAAAACAAGAGAAAGAAGCCCCAAGGCCAATTTAATTGCAATTGTAGCAAAAAAGCTTATCATTTTTCAACCTCCACGAGTTCAACATCTGATTTATAGAGTTCCATTTTTTCTAATAAATAGCTATCTTGGTCAGTCCCGCTAATGGCACGATAAAAATTGTCGCCAACCTTAATAATAGCTCCATCAGTAGTAGCTGAAGTATTGACATAAATATCTTTTTTATCAACACCTAACTCTTTTGATACAATCTCGATGAAGTGTAAGGAACTACGAAATTGATTATCATTGGATTGGCTGTTTTGAAGATTCGTAATGCTAATCAATACAAAAGCAATTAACGTCAAAATAGAAATGAGCGATAATTCACGGAACTTACTCCCTCTTTTATCTTTGAAAGCCTTAAATGCAAAGAATCCAGTCACAATCACTAAGAGCGTCGACACAATAATCATGACCCAATCCTGTTGACTGATTTGGCTTAGAACATAGTCATATGAATAGAATTTCATAAGATTTCTCCCTTTTTTAAATTCAATCTATTATAAACTAATTCCTAAGCTATAGCAATTTTATTATGACGAAAAAAGCATTTAATTGTTGTTTCCTACTTAAGGTAGGTTTTTTCTGATTTGACTTAGGCTTCCGTCTTGACTTTCGTTTTGCTTTTGTTATAATGGTACAAATTTAGAGGAGGTACTCTATGATTCAAAAACATGCCATTCCTATTTTAGAGTTTGATGATAATCCTCAGGCAGTTATCATGCCCAATCATGAAGGCTTGGATTTACAGTTGCCAAAGAAGTGCATCTATGCATTTTTGGAGGAGGAGATTGACCGTTATGCTCAGGAAATAGGGGCGGACTGTGTTGGCGAGTTCATTTCTGCCACTAAGACCTACCCGGTTTATGTCATGGACTACAAAGGCGAAAAAGTTTGTCTAGCCCAAGCTCCTGTCGGTTCTGCCCCAGCCGCCCAGTTTATGGATTGGTTGATTGGCTATGGTGTGGAGCAAATCATTTCCACTGGTACTTGTGGAGTCCTAGCCGATATAGAGGAAAATGCCTTTCTCGTCCCTGTTCGCGCTCTGCGAGATGAGGGGGCTAGCTACCACTATGTAGCGCCTTCTCGTTATATGGAGATGCAGATTGAGGCTATCTCTGCCATTGAGCAAGTCTTGGAACAACTAGGCATTCCTTATGAAGAGGTTATGACTTGGTCGACAGATGGTTTTTACCGAGAAACAGCTGAAAAAGTTGCCTATCGTAAGGAAGAAGGCTGTGCAGTTGTGGAGATGGAGTGTGCAGCTCTTGCAGCAGTTGCCCAGCTTCGAGGAGTAGTTTGGGGTCAACTTCTATTTACAGCCGACTCTCTAGCGGATTTAGAAAATTATGATAGCCGCGATTGGGGTTCAGAAGCTTTTGACAAGGCCTTAGAACTCTGTCTTGAAATCGTTAGTCATATGTGACTGCTTTAACTGTTTTATGGTACAATGTAACTATGTTATTCAAATCATTTTCGGAAAAAATAAACACGACCTTGGGGCGTTTATCACCTGCTCGTCGAATTTTTTTAAGTTTTGCTTTGGTTATTTTCGCAGGCTCTCTCCTTTTGAGTCTGCCATTTGTGCAAGCAACAAGCTCCCAAGCGACCTATTTCGACCATCTCTTTACAGCAGTATCCATGGTCTGTGTGACGGGACTCTTTACTCAACCAGTAGCTACTACATATAACATCTGGGGTCAGTTAATCTGTATGTTTTTGATCCAGATTGGTGGTTTGGGTCTCATGACCTTTATAGGGGTCTTTTATATTCAAAGTAAGCAAAAGCTAAGTCTTCGTAGCCGTGAAACAATTCTGGAGAGCTTTAGTTATGGAGAAACTCAGTCTTTAATGGTTTTCATACGTTCGATTTTCTTGACGACTTTTATCGTTGAAGGACTCGGAGCCTTCCTGTTAAGTTTTCGTTTTGTTCCGGAATTTGGTTGGGGCCGAGGAATTTTTACCTCTATCTTCGTAGCTATTTCAGCTTTCTGTAATGCTGGTTTTGATAATTTTGGAAGTACAAGTTTAGTAGCTTTTCAAACTGATCCTTTGATTAATCTAGTGCTTGCTGCTTTGATCATCACAGGCGGTCTAGGGTTCATGGTTTGGTTTGACCTGGCCACGCAGTTGAGCAAGAAAAAACGTCGGCTTCGCTTCCATACCAAGTTGGTTCTCTTCTTGACAGCTGGAATTTTATTTACTGGAACAGTTTCAACCCTCTTGATAGAGTGGAACAATCCGGGAACGATTGGAAATCTCAGCATCCCTGATAAATTGCTAGTCAGTTTTTTCCAAACAGTTAGCATGAGAACGGCGGGTTTTGCTTCTATTGATTTTACCCAGGCTCGGCCTGTTACTTTGCTGATTTATATCTTACAAATGTTTCTCGGTGGGGCGCCTGGTGGAACAGCCGGGGGGCTTAAAATCACAACCTTCTTTGTATTATTAGTATTTGCACGCAGTGAGCTTTTAGGCTTGCCTCATGCCAATGTAGCTCGAAGAACAATTTTACCTCGGACAGTCCAAAAATCATTCAGTGTCTTTAT
>CAJPKC010000301.1 GCA_905370255.1 Streptococcus oralis | reverse complement strand
TTTTTTATAGACTTAGCAACATCTCGAATCGCAAAATCAAAAACTGCTCGACCATCCATTCTCAAGAAAGCATCGGGCTTTTCTTGATTTGAAAATGGTGAAGTTAAACCAGTCTGTCCATATGTCAAACACTCACTTCGTGAACCATCACTATTGAGACTCTCCGCTAGGAAATGTGGCTGTTCACTTGCTTCTAGTAAGACGCCACCAGCACCGTCTCCAAAAAGAACAGCTGTTGATCGATCTGACCAGTCTAAAGCTTTTGACATGGTTTCACTACCGATAACTAGACCCTTACGATAAGCTCCTGAAGAGATGAACTTCTCTGCAGTTGATAGGGCAAAGATAAAGCCACTACAGGCAGCTGTTAAGTCATAGGCAAAAGCCTTATGAGCGCCGATTTTAGCCTGAACACGAGCGGCTGTTGAAGGCATCATCGAGTCAGGTGTCATCGTAGCTAGAATGATAAAATCCAACTCTTCAGCAGAAATCCCTGACTTCTCTAGGAGTTGTTTTGCAACTGCCGTTGCCAAATCTCCTGTTGATTCTGTCTTAGAAATGCGACGTTCCTTAATCCCAGTTCGACTTGAAATCCATTCATCACTCGTATCCATAACCTGAGCCAAATCTTCATTTGTGACAATCTGCTCTGGTACATAATGAGCAACCTGGCTTATTTTTGCAAAAGCCATTATTTCAAATCCTCCAAAAATTGATAAAGATTGATCAAACCTTTACTCATAACATCCATTTCCTCTGGGCTCATGCCTTCGATAATTCTTTCGACCATGGCCTTGTGGAAACGTTTATGGAGACGATGTACGAGTCGACCTTTCTTTGTCAAATGCAGATGTACTACACGACGATCCTGATCTGAACGTAAGCGTTCGATGTAACCTTTTCGTTCCAAGTTGTTCAAGCTAGTTGTCACTGTTCCTAGAGTTACCATCAACTCTTTGGACACTTGACTTGGAGTCACTTCTGGATACTTACCGATAACATCAATCGTGTGCATTTCTTTGATAGAGATATCTTTGAAACGACTACCTCGCAAACTTACTTCCTCGATCACTAGGACGTTGTTAAAAATTGATGTTAAATAGTCATTGACTTGTTGGTAGTCCATTTCTCTTCCCTCCTTTATCAAAAAAAGTTTAATAATCAAAACATTTGACAAAAAAAGTATATCAAACTTCAAAGAATAGTGCAAGTATTTTTTATTTCCCGATAAATTTTGGACGTCTTCTTTCAGAATGTGCACGAACACCTTCTTTAAAATCTTCCGTATAGGATAGTGATTTTTGTAGTTCCAATTCAAGTTGAGCATATTCATGCCACTGCTTGAACTCACTTTCCCAAACAAGTTTCTTAATCGCAGCATAGGAATTTGAAGAACCACGTCTCAACTTCTTCAACAATTGTTCTCTTGTTTTTTCTAATTGTTCACTAGTACATAGACGATATAGAGCTCCTGCCTCCATTGCCTTTTCAGCGGTGAAAGCTTCTCCAGTCATAGCTAATTGAGTTGCTCTAGTTGCACCGAGCGATCTTGTAAGCAAGAATAAGCCACCCGCGTCAGGAGCCAATCCTACACCTACAAAAGCCTGGATAAATTTAGACTTGTCAGATGCGATACAGAAATCAACTGCCAAGGCCATATTGGCTGCAGCTCCAGCAACTGCTCCATCCACCTCCATGATAACAGGTTTAGGAATCTGTTTAATCTTATAAGAAATAGTATTGACCAATTCAGCAATTCGAGTTAAGGAATCAATATCATCCTCATCGACAGCACGTTTCATTTCAACTAAATCGCCACCGACAGAAAACACCTTACCAGCAGCATTGATGAGAACAAATGAAACAGAATCGTCTTTTTCAGCTAATTCCAGTGCTTCTAAAATTTCTTCACACATAGGAATATGGAAACCATTTGCCACCTCGGGACGATTTAAAGTAATCACCGCTAAATCGTCTTGAATTTGAAAGATAATATGATTCATAGCCACTCCTTTAATTTAAAAAGCTGATTAAATTATTTTATCTTCAAAGTATATCTTTTTCTTGTTTATAAGACAAGAGAAAAATCGACCGAAAGTGTCTCGGCCGATTTTAAAACCTTAGTTTGGTCTCTAAAAATACAGGAAAACCAGTACTTGTATCATCCATGAAATCATAAATCACTTCAAGCATTCGCCCTCCTTCTCTCTGATAGAGCTGTTCTTTGTTGAATCCTTTATGGTAGAATTCTCCTGAAACCATGTAAAAAATACGATTGGAATCTTCTAGGTAGGCAAAAAGATTCCCTGTAAAAGGAGCTTCCTTATCCCCGTCCTTGTTGACCAGACTTGCAGCTAAGAGTTTCGTGATTCCTCTAAATTGTCCACTTTCATCTGTTCGACAATAAAACTTGACTCTAGCTTCATAGTTAGGATTGACGATAATCTTTTCAGAGAGAATTCGATAGGTCCTTGCCTTACTATCTGACAAGCCAATAGATAAGATAATTTTAGCCCTCTCAACTGAAATCTGATGCTCCTGAGCATACTCCATCGCTAATTCCTCTCCGGTCAAACGACCACTGGGAAGAGGATGAGACCTTGCTCCGATATTTGTAGGAATCATCACGAAGGTAAGGACTAGTAAGATTAAACAAACCACTCTTTTAATCATCTTCCCCCAACTCCTTTCATTAGAAGAGTCTTTCCTCCTACATCTTTATTATAAGCTTTCCTGATGAGACTTTCAAACAATTGTATAGGATATTTTCCAGATTGAAAAAAGCCCCTCTTTCTGCTATAATCGTATAAAATACTTACTTTAGGAGTTCTTATGAAAGTTGTTAAATTTGGAGGTAGCTCTCTTGCCTCTGCTAGTCAATTAGAAAAAGTTTTAAATATTGTCAAAAGTGACCCAGAACGTCGTTTTGTGGTTGTATCTGCCCCTGGTAAACGTAATTCTGAAGATACTAAGGTTACAGATGCCTTGATTAAATATTACCGCGACTATGTGGCTGGAAATGACA
>CAJPKC010000300.1 GCA_905370255.1 Streptococcus oralis | reverse complement strand
ACCGTTTTTCCAGTAAAATCTTCCAAATAACGATCATAATAGCCACCACCATAGCCAATTCGGTAGCCTTTTGACTGGAAGACCACGCCTGGTACATGGATCAGATCAATCTCTGACTGATCCACAAGCTTTCCTTTTTCATTGGGCTCCAGCAAACCAAAGCGAGTTTTTTCCAAAATGTCAGGATCGTATTCCACAAATTCCATCCGACCTTGTGGATAGGTACGGGGAACACAGACGCGTTTTCCAAGTTGAAGAGCAGCTTGGATCAAGCCAGCTGTGGAAAATTCGTGGTCAAAGGACAGATAGGTCGCAAGGGTCTTTGCCTCCTGAAAGGCTGGAAGCTGGATGAAACGTTGGGTTAATTGGTTATCTGCCTCTGCTTTCACTGATTGAGGCAACTCTTTCATGGCTGCGATGGTTTCTTTTCGTAGTGTTTTCTTCATTCTCTACTCCTTTTGTCTAGCTTTCATTGTACCATTTTTTATGAAACATCCGAACAGTTTGCACACGAGAAAATAAAAAAACAGTTCAAATGAACTGTTTAGATTGAAGATAAAATCTTCTAAAAACTTTCCTTAGGCAAGGACGGACGTCAGCGAACTTCTTCGTAGTTCCATGACTAATTATTGAGCCTAAGGTCTCAATAATTCCGAGTGCCTGAAACATTTACGTTTCAGGCACTTTTCTCACAGCGGAAAGTTTTAGATCTACTCAACTGACTCAAAAATAGAATTCATTTTTGAGAAATTATCTAGTTATTTTATGTTAAACAAGATTGCCTACATTCTAAACCGTTCTAATGAACTATTTTTATTTTACTGGAGGAACTGGAGGCATGAACAAATCTTTCAATTCATCTACGGAGTCAGCTTTCGTCCATTCTGTCATTCCTTGTTTCCAGACTAGACTTGAAGGTAGCAACTGCCCTGATAGAGCCATTTGCGTCAAAGTATTTCTATCAAAAGGTCCAGATGTTTGTCCATTAACAGCTATGTGATAGACGGTTGTAGGTAGGGGTGGTGGTGTCATTCCCATCTGTGGTTGCGTATTGGTCATCATATTATTCATCGTTCCGGCAATATTCTGGCCTACAGCCCCACCAACCGCCATACCTGCCATCATCGCAGCGGGATTAAAACCTGCATCACCACCCAAAGAAACGGCGCCTGAACCAGTAGAGCCCATTTGCCCTAATGCATCAGCACCAGCAATCCCAACTTCTGCTTGTTTTTCAATTTGAAAGGCACCCAGATTTGAAGACTGCGTCTGCTTATGCTGTGCATATTGTCCTTCTTCGCGCTGAATACGAATTCGCTCAACATAATCAGTTGTCTCAGCTTCGATTTTAGCCGTTGTGACATCTTTAGTAACGGAAATAAGCTGTCGATAACCTTCACTTGCCTTATCAACTTCTATTGACGCAATATCAACATTTGAAACAGTGACACCAAAAGTAGCTTCCAATCTATCTATGACAACACTTTCAAGAGTATCACTTATTACAGTAATTTTATTCTCAAGTTTAATGACAGGAATGTTATGTTCCGCAGGAGCATTCGCAACAATATTTTTAGTATATCGAGCTACTGCATCCTTAATTTGTTTTTGAAAATCATTAAGATTAAATGTTTGAAGTCTATGGAGCTTAATGAATTCCTTATAATCAGAAATTTTAAAGCTAATTGTCCCTCGAACTGCAACAGGGACTCCAAAATCTAAAAATCTCGGATCATAAACATCAAAAAATGGCACTGCAAATTTCACTTGGATAAGTTGCGCAAGATTGATGAAATAAACTTCTGCTTGGAAAGGTGTCCCACCGTCATAAGCCGCACCTACTATGCTTGCTAAAACGGGAAAGTTCGATGTCTTAATGGTCTGGTCATGAGGACCTAAAATATAATCTTGTATCGTCCCATCTTTTTGCTTATACACAAAGATAGCAACTTCTCCATCTTTGACACGTAACGAGGATCCCCAGCGGATTGCATTTTCCCGATCACCTGCACCTTGTGGAACCCCTCTAGGATGCCATTTCCATATTAAATATGACGGTTCATCACAACGAATTTCATCCATGAAACCGCCTGTTTTATTCATACCAAATAATTTCATACCTTGCTCCTATAACTTTTCAATGTCTAAATCCATTAGTTATTTTCTTTTCTTTTTCTCCAGGGAATAAGTAAAAAAGACCCAAGCATAAGAATTGTTCCAAGTAACGAACTAATACCTCCAAAAAACATAATAATGTGCCCTATAAAATTATTGCCATCTATTTCTTTTTCTATAACGGAAGCAATAAGTATTAGTCCCATTCCAATTCCAAAAGATAGAATAAATTGCCATTTTGTAGAACTTTTAAGAGTTTTTGCAAAAAGTTTTTGTCTTTTATGCTTTTGAGCCTTGCTATACAACTGATGGATGTATTGAAATTCTTGAGTATTCCCAAAGGAAAGAGTTGCTTTCTGATAGGCTTGTTCCAACTTTGTATCCCAAGCCACATAATCATAATTATACGAATTCATATTTGAAGTCGCTAAAATAACAAATTCATAAATATCTTCTTTTGTATTTGGAATATAAAAATTAAATGAGGCTATCTCAAAATTTAAGAAACATGAAAACTATATTTATTCATTTACTAAAATTTTACTTATATAAAACAGTCATTCATTAAGGAAAAGTCAAAAACTCTCCTAGAGGCTTAAGCAGTTGACTTTTCCTAATTTCATTTTCTATTTTACATTATAAAATTTTAAGTAATTCCAAAATATAGTTCTCACATTTTTTTAATTATTTTTTCTTTCCATTTCTCTTCTTTCTCTTCGTGAAAGCGGACGTCTTGGTTCGTTTGCCGCATCATTTGAAACATCGTCACCAATCATTTCATTTTCATTATGTTCGTATTTTACATTTGAAACTTCTTCATGTGTCAAATTATTTGTATCTTCTTCGCTACGAACTCTTAGTTTAAGGATAAATGAACTTGTTTCACGTTTTATTGCATCTATCATTTCATT
>CAJPKC010000299.1 GCA_905370255.1 Streptococcus oralis | reverse complement strand
TATCGTGTGGAAAGAACCAAGGAAGCCACTCCAGCTAATGCACCAATTCTTTATCAATACGGAGCTTTTGGCCGTCGTCTTGGGAAAGAAGAAAGTGTTGATCAACTCTTTAAGAATCGCCGTGCTACTGTTTCGCTTGGCTATATCGGGCTCTATGAAGTGGCGACAGTCTTCTTTGGCAACAATTGGGAAACCAATCCAGAAGCTAAAGAATTCACCCTTGATATCATTCGAGACATGAAACATCGAGTAGAAGAGTGGTCAGACCAATATGGCTATCACTTCTCTATCTACTCTACACCGTCTGAAAGTTTGACGGACCGATTCTGTCGTTTGGATACAGAGAAATTTGGCTCTATTCCAGACATTACTGATAAAGAATACTACACAAATTCCTTCCATTATGATGTCCGCAAAAATCCAACACCTTTTGAAAAATTGGACTTTGAGAAAGTCTACCCAGAAGCGGGTGCATCTGGTGGCTTTATCCACTACTGCGAGTACCCAGTTCTCCAACAAAATCCAAAGGCCTTGGAAGCTGTGTGGGACTATGCATATGACCGTGTAGGTTATCTCGGAACTAATACTCCGATCGACCGCTGTTACAAGTGTGATTTTGAAGGAGATTTTGAACCAACTGAGAGAGGATTTGCTTGTCCTAACTGTGGTAATAATGATCCTAAAACAGTAGATGTTGTTAAACGAACTTGTGGTTATTTAGGGAATCCTCAAGCACGTCCGATGGTGAATGGTCGTCACAAGGAAATTGCTGCGCGTGTCAAACACATGAACGGTTCTACTATCAAAACAGCAGGGCATGAAGTAAGAAATTAGAAAGAGATAGCATGGGAAAATATCAATTAGACGATAAGGGTAAGGCCTTGGTTCAACGATTCCACGAAAAGCATTCAAAGGGTGGAGTCAATAAAAAAGATCGAGTAGCCAGCCTTAGAGAACAATTTTTGAATAAGAACAAGAAAAAGTGAGAGTCCCCTCTCACTTTTCTCATAGCGGGAGGAATACATGGAATTACGCAGACCAACATTAGCAGATAAAGAAACCATTCTAAACATGATGGCAGAGTTTGAACAGACTCAATCAGCCCACGATGGTGGATTTTGGGATGCTGAGAACTTTGATTATGAGGAGTGGCTAGAAACTAACCTTAATAAAGAAATGGGAATAAAATTGCCTAAAAATCGTGTTCCATCAATTCAGTTCGTATTGTTTGATAAATCAGATCATGCTTTAGGTTTTTTAAATTTACGGCTGAGACTAAATGAGGGATTGCTGAATCATGCTGGCCATATTGGCTACTCCATCCGTCCCTCTGAAAGGGGCAAAGGCTACGCCAAAGAATCCCTCCGACAAGGTCTACAAATTGCCAAGGAAAAGAATATCAAACGAGCGCTTGTGACTTGTAGCACAGAAAATCCTGCCAGCCGAGCTGTTATCTTAGCTAATGGTGGGAAGTTAGAGGATGTTCGAAATGGAACGGAGCGCTATTGGATAGAGTTGGAGTAGAAAGTATGACATGGAATACACCAAAACCAGGCGAGTGGAAGAGTGAGGAGCTTAGTCAGGGACGTATTATTGATTATAAGGCTTTTAACTTTGTGGATGGCGAAGGGGTGCGCAATTCGCTTTATGTAGCAGGATGTATGTTTCACTGTGAAGGTTGCTACAATGTAGCGACCTGGTCATTTAATGCCGGGATTCCTTATACACCAGAGTTGGAAGAACAGATTATGGCAGATCTTGCCCAGCCTTATGTTCAAGGTTTGACCCTACTCGGTGGAGAGCCATTCCTCAATACTGGAATTCTTTTGCCTCTCGTTAAACGCATTCGAAAAGAGTTACCAGAAAAAGATATCTGGTCTTGGACGGGCTACACTTGGGAAGAAATGATGTTGGAGACGCCTGACAAATTGGAGCTTTTATCGCTGATTGATATCCTAGTCGATGGTCGCTATGACAAAAACAAGCGCAATCTCATGCTCCAGTTTCGTGGTTCTTCCAATCAACGAATCATCGATGTACAAAAATCTCTGCAAAGTGGAAAAGTAGTTATTTGGGACAAGCTTAACGATGGCAAGCAAAACTATGAACAGGTCAAGAGAGAATGAAGAAAAAAGAGTTAATAAAAAGACTAGTATCTGAAATAGAGTCGGGAAAAGTAAAAACGCTGGGTATCTACGGTCATGGAGCTTCAGGGAAATCAACTTTTGCTCAAGAATTGTACCAAGCATTGGATGCTAAAAAGGTAAATTTACTAGAGACAGATCCCTATATTACTTCGGGACGACATTTGGTAGTGCCTAAAGAGACACCGAACCAAAAGGTGACAGCATGTTTACCAGTGGCACATGAATTGGCGAGTTTACAGAGAGATATTCTAGCCTTGCAAGCGGGTATGGATGTCTTGACTATCGAAGAACCTTGGAAGGCTAGTGAGGTCTTATCGGGAGCAAAACCAATTCTGATAGTCGAAGGGATGTCTGTGGGTTTTCTACCCAAGGAACTCTTTGACAAAACCATTTGTTTCTACACGGATGAAGAGACAGAATTAAAGAGGCGTCTAGCTCGAGATACGGCTGTGAGAAATGGCGATGCATCCTTTATATTGGCTAGTCAGCAAATGAGACGAGAACAGTATCTGCAATACTATAAAGAAACCGAGTCAAAAGCGGATATCTTGATAAATCAATCAAATGATAAATTTCAGATCAAAACGAATATTATATAGAAGAAAAAATAAAAATTCGCTCTTCATTTTTGCTTTTTTGAGATAAGGAGCGATAAGAAAACAGTTTCATTCGAAAAATTAAAAAAATCCTGTCAAATCCCTTGCAATCGCAGGGGCTTTGTGTTATTCTATTATGGTGCTGTAAATTACAGCCTTAGCTTTGATGCAAGAGGTTGCGACACGCTCGGTTGCATTGCCACGCAACGCGCGTCGGTTTTCTTGTGGAGCTAGCCTATTATCTTAAATAGACGAAAAGGAGAAAAAGATGGCAAACAAAAAAA
>CAJPKC010000298.1 GCA_905370255.1 Streptococcus oralis | reverse complement strand
GAGACAGCCCAGCGCTATCTCGAAAACTTAAGATCATAAAAAACTCAGACGAATCGGTCTGAGTTTTCTTGTACTTATACTCAATGAAAATCAAAGAGCAAACTAGGAAGCTAGCCGCAGGTTGCTCAAAGCACTGCTTTGAGGTTGTAGATAAGACTGACGAAGTCAGCTCAAAACACTGTTTTGAGGTTGTGGATAGAACTGACGAAGTCAGTAACCATACATACGGCAAGGCGAAGCTGACGTGGTTTGAAGAGATTTTCGAAGAGTATCATACGAAAAAGCCCTGTTCCTCAAGATGAGAAGCAAGGCTTTTTAAGTTTCAATTATTCTTCAGTTCCAAGGAAGTTTTTAGCAACAAGAGCTGCAAGAACTCCACCAACGATTGGTGCAAGGATGAAAATCCAAACTTGTTGAAGAGCTGCGCCACCTACCAATACAGCAGGAGCCAAGCTACGAGCTGGGTTTACTGAAAGGCCAGTAATATTCAATCCAACAAGAATCAAAGCAGTCAATGACAAACCGATCACCAAACCAGCAATAGCGCCATTACCTTTGCTTGCTGAAGTTACAGTCATGATCACCAAAACAAACAAGAAAGTTGCGATTGTTTCAAACAAGAAACCACCAAAGACAGTTACACCATTTGCCAAGGCATTTTCACCAAGACTTGCAGTTGACATACCTGAATTTGCCAAGAGGAAGAATACAGCTCCAGATGCAAGGAAAGCACCAACTACTTGACCAAGGATGTAGTTTACAAGCTCTGAAGATGACAAACGTTTGTTTACAAACATAGCGATAGAAACAGCTGGGTTCAAGTGAGCACCTGAAACAGTTCCGATTGAGAAAGCTGCGACTACGATTGCCAAACCAAAGGCAAGAGCAATCCCAAGGTGTCCAAGTCCTTCAACACCATTTCCAAAAACAACAGCTCCTGTTCCGATGAACACAAGCATAAAAGTACCGATTAATTCAGCAACAAATTTTTTCATGATAAGTCTCCTTTTTTCAAACTATGTATTAGTCTATCAGAAGAAGGAAAGGGTTTCAAGAAAAGTGCTTGGAAAATATCGTGCGCTTTCCCCTTTACGCGATAGTTTTATTTTTCTAACTCTAAATCTCACACAGGAAAGTTTTCGATTATTTTGATCTTGAAAAATATTCATTTTTCCAAAAACCAGTCTTTGTTTGACACTAATTTCACAAAGGTATATACTAAAAAGCGATAGGACTTCTTTTAGAAGTCTATCACAACTCACTTATAACCCTTTGCTGTTCTTTTATGAACGTTGAAATGGTATCACGGATACCAAAGGAGGAATCATATGTCTAAAGTAGCTATTGTCACAGGTGCAGGTCAAGGAATCGGTTTTGCAATCGCAAAACGCTTGGTCCAAGATGGTTTTAAGGTTGGAGTATTAGACTATAATACTGAAACAGCTGAAAAAGCAGTTGCTGAATTGTCAGCAGAGAATGCTTTAGCTGTTGTAGCAGATGTGTCTAAACAAGCAGAGGTTGCTGCAGCTTTCCAAAAAGTTGTAGACCATTTCGGAGACTTGAACGTTGTGGTAAACAACGCTGGTGTCGCTCCGACTACACCTCTAGATACGATTACAGAAGAACAGTTCAATCGTACCTTTGCTATTAACGTCGGTGGGGTAATCTGGGGAGCACAAGCTGCTCAAGCTCAATTTAAAGCACTTGGTCACGGTGGTAAAATCATCAACGCTACTTCTCAAGCAGGTGTTGTTGGAAATCCAAACTTGACTGTTTATGGTGGTACAAAATTCGCTGTTCGTGGTATTACTCAAACATTGGCGCGTGATTTAGCTGACTCAGGCATCACTGTTAACGCTTATGCTCCAGGTATCGTTAAAACACCAATGATGTATGATATCGCTCACGAAGTTGGGAAAAATGCAGGAAAAGACGACGAATGGGGTATGCAAACATTCGCAAAAGATATTACATTGAAACGCCTATCTGAGCCAGAAGATGTCGCTGCAGCGGTTAGCTTCCTTGCTGGACCAGATTCAAACTACATTACAGGACAAACCATTATCGTAGATGGTGGAATGCAGTTCCATTAAGATGAAAAAAGAGGTTGGGATCAACATCCTAACCTCTTATTTTGTGCGTTCACAATAAAAGAAACAGAGATCAAAAAAACCACTCCCAAGAGGGAAGTGGTTTTGTGTTGGTTCTTATTTGAGACCGTATTTTACAAAGAGTTTATATTATGTGCCTATATAACTATTAAATAGCGTATTTTCAAAGGAGGTCTTACTATATTTTTTACTTGTATTATGTAATGCATAAGTAATAAGGTACCAAAAAGGTACTAAATCTGTGGTTTCGGAGTTTATAAAATAAAGAAAAAGGATGCCTTTGCATCCTTTAAGAATTTAAATTTTAATAGCTGATTATACATTGAAAAAAATTATTTTAATTTATTTTCTATTTGATCTTAGTTCTTCGATTTCTGCCCTTATAGCTATTTTGTGTTTTTCTATTCTTTCTTTAAGGCTTAATCTTTTATCAGTTAATTCTAAATGATCAACTAGTTCTTTTGTAGTAAATGTATCAACTAGATAGAATGAAATATTCTCACTAAATCTAGTAACATCAGTTACAATTAAATATAGATCCTTAGTATTATTATCAATAATTTTGATAGCCATTTTTACTCCTAATTGATTGAAAAGGTGATCTTTTAGGTTTTTTATATAGATTTGTTTATTTAGGAACTGTCTATAAATTGAATTATTTAATAAAATTTGTGGAAGTTCATTAGCATTCTCAACTTTTAGTTGCTTTGCGATTGAGATGAGTAGTATAGAAATGAATTTTCCAGTGAGTTCTCCTGAGTATGTTAGTTTAAAACATTTATTTTCTGCCATTTTATCTCCTTAGATATTTTTGTCTATAACCTTATTTATTTGTTGGACAACTGAAACTATTAATTTAATTGGATTTAGTGAATTAACTATGAGTAACTGGCTTTTGAAAAGAGGAGTAGAGGTATGT
>CAJPKC010000297.1 GCA_905370255.1 Streptococcus oralis | reverse complement strand
GCTGGTCATTCTTGACTAGTCGATCATCATCTTACAAAGCTGGTGGAGGAATTGGGGTTCAACTCTACAATTCATTCTTCCTTTTGGTTATTACCCTGATTATTTCTGTGCCTCTTTCTATGGGAGCAGGAATCTTCTTATCAGAATATGCTAAAAAAGGACGACTTACCAACTTTGTTCGTACCTGTATTGAAATCCTTTCTTCACTGCCTTCAGTAGTGGTCGGACTCTTTGGTTACTTGATTTTCGTTGTCCAATTTCAGTATGGATTTTCAATCCTATCAGGTGCCTTGGCCTTAACTGTCTTTAACTTGCCACAAATGACTCGTACAGTTGAAGATAGCTTACGAACAGTCCACCATACCCAACGTGAAGCTGGGCTAGCTCTAGGCTTATCTCGATGGGAAACGATTTTACACGTTGTTGTTCCAGAGGCCTTACCTGGTATTGTTACTGGTATCGTTCTTGCTTCTGGTCGTATTTTCGGGGAAGCAGCAGCGCTTATCTATACAGCAGGTCAATCTGCACCAGCACTTAACTGGAGCGACTGGAATCCGCTTAGCATCTCTAGTCCAATTTCGATTTTCCGCCAAGCAGAGACACTTGCTGTTCACATCTGGAAGGTCAACTCAGAAGGTACGACACCTGACGCCACTGCAGTATCTGCTGGTTCAGCAGCAGTGCTCTTGATTTTCATTCTGATTTTCAACTTTGGTGCACGTCGTTTGGGAGCTTACCTCCATAAGAAATTAACATCCGCTTAAAGGAGTTATCATGACAAAATATAATTGGGACGAGCGTCATATTATTACCTTCCCAGAGAAGGAGCTCGCTCTTGAAACAAAGGACTTGCATGTCTACTATGGTCAAAAAGAAGCCATCAAAGGCATTGACATGCAATTCGAGAAAAATAAAATCACAGCTCTTATTGGGCCTTCAGGATGCGGTAAATCAACTTTTCTTCGTAGTCTAAACCGTATGAATGATACGATTGATATTGCCAAGGTTACTGGACAAATCCTTTATCAAGGAGTCGATGTTAACGCAAGTAATATCAATGTTTATGAAATGCGTAAACATATTGGAATGGTTTTCCAACGTCCAAATCCATTCGCCAAGTCTATTTACAGAAATATCACCTTTGCTCACGAACGTAAAGGTGTAAGAGATAAGCAAACCTTGGACGAGATTGTTGAAACATCACTTAAGCAAGCTGGACTTTGGGATCAAGTTAAAGATGACCTTCATAAATCTGCCTTTACCCTCTCAGGTGGTCAGCAGCAACGTCTTTGTATTGCAAGAGCTATTGCCGTGAAACCGCAGATTCTCCTCATGGACGAACCTGCAGCTTCATTGGACCCTGTAGCTACTATGCAGCTCGAAGAGACCATGTTTGAACTTAAGGAAGATTACTCTATTATCATCGTGACGCACAATATGCAACAAGCAGCGCGTGCTAGTGATTATACAGCATTCTTCTACCTTGGTGATCTTATCGAATATGATGAAACCAAGAAAATCTTCCAAGATGCTGCCCTACAGTCAACCAGTGACTATGTATCAGGACGCTTTGGATAGAAAGGAGCACTTATGACTGAACCAATCATTTCAATTAATGATTTATCGGTGTATTTCAATAAGAAAAAAGCCCTCAATAATGTGACAATGGATTTCTATCCAAATGAAATCACGGCCCTTATCGGTCCTTCAGGATCCGGGAAATCAACCCTGCTCCGTTCTATCAACCGAATGGGAGATTTAAATCCCGAATGGACACTTACTGGTGCTGTTTCATACAACGGTCACAATGTCTACAGTCCTCGAACAGATACCGTTGAACTCCGTAAAGAAATCGGAATGGTCTTCCAACAACCCAATCCTTTTCCAATGTCAATCTATGAAAACGTGGTTTATGGCCTTCGTATCAATGGTATCAAAGATAAGGCTGTTCTTGATCAAGCAGTAGAAGAATCACTAAAGGGTGCTTCAATCTGGGAAGAGGTTAAAGACCGTCTCCATGACTCAGCACTTGGACTTTCAGGAGGGCAACAACAACGTGTCTGTATTGCACGAGTACTAGCCACATCTCCAAAGGTTATCCTTCTTGACGAACCAACGTCGGCCCTCGACCCTATATCCGCTGGTAAGATTGAGGAAACCCTCTATAACCTTAAAGAACAATACACCTTGTTGCTAGTCACTCGTTCTATGCAGCAGGCAAGTCGTATCTCACAACGAACAGCCTTTTTCCTTGATGGAGAACTCATCGAGTATTCATCAACGAAAGACATGTTCCTAAATCCACAACATAAAGAAACTGAAGATTATATTACCGGTAAATTCGGTTAAGAAAGGACAGATTACTAAAAAAATTATGATGTTACGAACTCCCTTCGAAGAAGAATTAGAAAAACTCCACAACCAATTTTACGCTATGGGTACAGAGGTTGCAGCTCAGCTTAAGAAAGCTGTACGTGCCTTTATCAGCCATGACCGTGATTTGGCTAAGGAAGTCATTGAAAATGACGAAATCGTCAATAACTACGAAACCAAACTTGAGAAAAAATCACTTGAAATTATTGCTCTACAGCAACCTGTATCAAGTGATTTGCGTACAGTTATCACCGCACTTAAAGCATCTAGCGACGTTGAGCGTATGGGTGACCATGCCGTTGCTATCGCTAAAGCAACCATCCGCATTAAAGGTGAAGAGCGTCTAACTGAAATTGAAGCTGAAATCAAGAAAATGGGGAAAGCAGTCCGCCACATGGTCGAAGATGCTCTAGATGTTTACTTGAACAGTGACGAACGACGCGCTTATGAAATCGCAGCTTCAGATGAAATCATTGATAACTATTTCCGTGATATTCAAGCCATGACAGTAGAAGGTGTTCGTAAGAATCCAGATGCTGCCTTCGCTGCCAAAGAATATTTCCAAGTACTTATGTATTTGGAACGTATCGGTGACTATGCCCGCAATCTCTGCGAGTGGGTTGTCTACCTCAAATCTGGTAAAATCATTGAACTGTAGG
>CAJPKC010000296.1 GCA_905370255.1 Streptococcus oralis | reverse complement strand
GCTGGTCATTCTTGACTAGTCGATCATCATCTTACAAAGCTGGTGGAGGAATTGGGGTTCAACTCTACAATTCATTCTTCCTTTTGGTTATTACCCTGATTATTTCTGTGCCTCTTTCTATGGGAGCTGGGATCTTCTTATCAGAATATGCTAAAAAAGGACGCCTTACCAACTTTGTTCGTACCTGTATTGAAATCCTTTCTTCACTACCTTCAGTAGTGGTCGGACTCTTTGGTTATTTGATTTTTGTTGTCCAATTCCAGTATGGATTTTCAATCCTATCTGGTGCCTTGGCTTTAACGGTCTTTAACCTACCACAAATGACTCGTACGGTTGAAGATAGTTTGCGAACAGTCCACCATACCCAACGTGAAGCTGGGCTAGCTCTAGGCTTGTCTCGATGGGAAACGATCTTACACGTTGTGGTTCCAGAGGCATTGCCTGGTATTGTTACTGGTATCGTTCTTGCTTCTGGCCGTATTTTCGGGGAAGCAGCAGCGCTTATCTATACAGCAGGTCAATCTGCACCAGCACTTAATTGGAGCGACTGGAATCCGCTTAGCATCTCTAGTCCAATTTCGATTTTCCGCCAAGCAGAAACACTTGCTGTTCACATCTGGAAGGTCAACTCAGAAGGTACGACACCTGACGCCACTGCAGTATCTGCTGGTTCAGCAGCAGTACTCTTGATTTTCATTTTGATTTTCAACTTTGGTGCACGTCGTTTGGGAGCTTACCTCCATAAGAAATTAACATCCGCTTAAAGGAGTTATCATGACAAAATACAATTGGGACGAGCGTCATATTATCACCTTCCCAGAGAAGGAGCTCGCTCTTGAAACAAAGGACTTGCATGTCTATTATGGTCAAAAAGAAGCCATCAAAGGTATCGACATGCAATTCGAGAAAAATAAAATTACGGCTCTTATTGGCCCTTCAGGATGCGGGAAATCAACCTTTCTTCGTAGCCTAAACCGTATGAATGATACGATTGACATTGCTAAGGTTACTGGACAAATCCTTTATCAAGGCGTCGATGTCAATGCAAGTAATATCAATGTTTATGAAATGCGTAAACATATTGGAATGGTTTTCCAACGTCCAAATCCATTTGCCAAGTCTATCTACAGAAACATTACCTTTGCTCACGAACGTAAAGGTGTAAGAGATAAGCAAACCTTGGACGAGATTGTTGAGACATCACTTAAGCAAGCAGGTCTTTGGGATCAGGTTAAAGATGATCTTCATAAATCTGCCTTTACCCTATCAGGTGGTCAGCAGCAACGTCTTTGTATTGCAAGAGCTATTGCCGTGAAACCGCAGATTCTCCTCATGGATGAGCCTGCAGCTTCACTGGACCCTGTAGCTACTATGCAGCTAGAAGAGACCATGTTCGAACTTAAGGAAGATTACTCTATTATCATCGTGACGCACAATATGCAGCAGGCAGCGCGTGCTAGTGATTATACAGCATTCTTCTACCTTGGTGATCTTATCGAATATGATGAAACCAAGAAAATCTTCCAAGATGCCGCCCTACAGTCAACTAATGACTATGTATCAGGACGTTTTGGATAGAAAGGAGCACTTATGACTGAACCAATCATTTCAATCAATGATTTATCGGTGTATTTCAATAAGAAAAAAGCCCTCAATAACGTGACAATGGATTTCTATCCAAATGAAATCACAGCTCTTATCGGTCCTTCAGGATCGGGAAAATCAACCCTGCTCCGTTCTATCAACCGAATGGGAGATTTAAACCCCGAGTGGACACTTACTGGTGCTGTTTCTTACAACGGTCACAACGTCTACAGTCCTCGAACAGACACCGTTGAGCTCCGTAAAGAAATCGGAATGGTCTTCCAACAACCTAACCCTTTTCCAATGTCAATCTATGAAAACGTTGTTTACGGACTTCGTATCAATGGTATCAAAGATAAGGCTGTCCTTGACAAAGCAGTAGAAGAGTCACTAAAAGGTGCTTCAATCTGGGAAGAGGTTAAAGACCGTCTCCATGACTCAGCACTTGGACTTTCAGGAGGGCAACAACAACGTGTCTGTATTGCACGGGTACTTGCCACGTCTCCAAAGGTTATCCTTCTTGACGAACCAACGTCTGCCCTCGACCCTATCTCCGCTGGTAAGATTGAGGAAACCCTATATAACCTTAAAGACCAATATACCTTGCTGCTTGTTACACGTTCTATGCAACAGGCAAGCCGTATCTCACAACGAACAGCCTTTTTCCTCGATGGAGAACTCATTGAGTATTCATCAACGAAAGACATGTTCCTAAATCCACAACATAAAGAAACAGAAGATTATATTACCGGTAAATTCGGTTAAGAAAGGACAGATTACTAAAACAATTATGATGTTACGAACACCCTTCGAAGAAGAATTAGAAAAACTCCACAACCAATTTTACGCTATGGGTACAGAGGTTGCAGCTCAGCTTAAGAAAGCTGTACGTGCCTTTATCAGCCATGATCGTGATTTGGCTAAGGAAGTCATTGAAAATGACGAAATCGTCAATAACTACGAAACCAAACTTGAGAAAAAATCGCTTGAAATTATCGCTCTTCAGCAACCTGTATCAAGTGATTTGCGAACAGTTATTACAGCGCTCAAAGCATCTAGTGACGTTGAACGTATGGGTGACCATGCCGTTGCTATCGCTAAAGCAACTATCCGCATTAAAGGTGAAGAACGCCTAACTGAAATTGAAGCTGAAATCAAGAAAATGGGGAAAGCAGTTCGCCACATGGTCGAAGATGCTCTAGATGTTTACTTGAACAGTGACGAAAAACGCGCTTATGAAATCGCAGCTTCAGATGAAATCATTGATAACTATTTCCGTGATATTCAAGCCATGACAGTAGAAGGTGTTCGCAAGAATCCTGATGCTGCCTTCGCTGCCAAAGAATATTTCCAAGTACTTATGTATTTGGAACGTATCGGTGACTATGCCCGCAATCTCTGCGAGTGGGTTGTCTACCTCAAATCTGGTAAAATCATTGAACTGTAGG
>CAJPKC010000295.1 GCA_905370255.1 Streptococcus oralis | reverse complement strand
CTTGTCAGATATGGCAAGCTGGAAAGTTTGTGGAGGTAAGCTAACATGGTAACTGATGCACTAGAAGAAATGGCGCTCTCTTATCACAGGAATACTGAAGAACAAAATGAAATTTGCGACAAACACAAAATTCCCTTGATTAAAATCATCCGGACAAACGATATCCTCTGTCGCTTATGCGAATCAGAACGGATTCATGCAGAGAATCAATTAAGAGTCAATGAGCTTGCTGATGCAGAGCATGAACGAGAGCGGAAGTTCTATCTTGAGAGATTCTCTCTATATGATGATGTGTTGAAGAATGCAACTTTAGATAACTTTGATACACCGACAGAAAAAGAAGTTCAAAAGTTAGAATTTGCCCAAAAAATCTGTAAAGAGTGGTCAGATGGTGCCAGAAATAATGTTGTTTTTCAAGGCGAAGCTGGAACCGGTAAAAGCCATCTTGCTTTTGCGATTATGAAGAAACTATCAGAAATTACAAAAGAAATTGCTATCTTCATCAATGTTACTGACCTGCTGATGAAAATCAAGACAGATTTCAGACAGGAAGAGTTCCTGGTCAATAAAATTGCTAGTGCAAAATTCCTGGTATTAGATGATCTTGGAATGGAAAAGGACAGCGAGTGGTCTTTCAGTATCCTTTACAACATCCTCAATAAAAGAGCCAACACGATTATCACTACAAACCTAACTGCGCAGAAAATCGAGAAGCGATACGGTCGGCCATTTATGAGTCGTTTGATGAAAGGTGTAGACAATGATCATCTGATGGTATTTAATGACTTGAAAAATAAAAGGAAAGATTATTTTTAGAGAGGTGGGACACCTTGTTATTAAATCTCTATTTCGTCTACAACGGGCACCGCAAGTTTTTTCTTGGAAGTTTTGACAATGTGGATGAGCTTATCGAACGGATGAAAGACCATCAATGGGCTTTCTCTGGCATTACTAGACCAAGATTTAAAAAATATATCGGAAAAAACGATGTACGTTTTGATTATGGTGCTGCAGATTGCTATTACTTAGCGACAAAATCAACGTGCCGCGAACCACGTTAAAAGCGAGCTAGGAATGTGTCAGTAAAGGTCATGTGACCTCGGACGAGCGGCTGCCCGTATTTAGCCAAATTCACACACAGAGGCAGTCGTATTTTTTGGAAAATAATATGAATGACATTAAAGAAAAAGCTCTGGCTAAGTTGCTGGAGGAATTAAATCAACCACATGATACCGCACTTGACCGTGTTCATAACTGGATATGCGATCAGGAGGATGAGGAATTATTTAAAGGAATCTTAAAAGAGCGATACTCTCTGAAGTGTGCTTTAAGCCATGCTAAAGAAAAAGCTCGTAAATTTGCTGAAAACGGAGTCGCTTGTATCGATGATGCTACTGTCTTCAGATGGATTCGAGAATACTTTATCTCAAATTCGCAAGTATCTAACATCAAGCAGGTGCCTGTTGAATCCGTCAAGAAGAAGGCAGAGAATCCGAAAAATCCACCTGAAAACAAAGTTGAGGAGGTCAAAATTAAGAAAGAGAAAGGAGTAGTCGAAAAGCAAATGAGCATTTTCGATTTCTTGGATGAATGAAACATGAACAATGCAAGCGAGAAGCCGATAGACGATTGAAACCACCTGCAAACTTCTGGAGCTGGTGCTATTCGCAAATCACAACGTACAAATGGACCAATAAGGACAAGACCATAATTGCTTCAGATTTGAACCTTGGTTATTGTATTGAAAAGCGACTGACAAAGTCGTCACGGCTCACTTTTTATGACAAGACTTACTTTTTTTCTATCATTCTCAGCACTTCGAAACGTATCGAAATACAATCTTATGAATTCAGGTCGAAGTTGGTTGAAGGAAAACAATTTATCGATTGGCATTTTACAAATTTGGAGCGATTCGAAAATGACAAACATGTGAAGATTGACCAAGATTACAACGGACAATTTTATCCGTATCTTTTCGCTAATTTCTTTAGTGGCGGATATTATACAGGTAATAAATTCTATCCAAACAACTGGGGTGAAAAACTTAAAAAGGTATCTGAACTCAAATATTTGAAGTTCGGGAATATTTACTACTGGGAAATTGAACGGCTTTACAAATATAAGTTTGAAATTGAATTTGCTCAGAAAATTCATGCTTATAGATTGGCCAACGAAATCATGTTTCCGAATTATAGAATCGGATTTACAAGAACCGTAGATATGCGAACCTTGAACCGTAGATGGCTTCAAAAGAATAAACAATTCTTTAAGAACTCAAATCGCAGCTTTAACGAATTTGAGTTGAGCCGTCGATTAAAAGAACGGAACGGCCAACTAGTGCCTGGCATTGAGTCTTATCTAACTTACCACGATATCAAGCATATACCGAAAGGTATCGGGATTAATAAGTTTCAGAATTGGGTTATCAAGAATCATATTGACTTCAATGAATACCTTGACTATCTCAAGATGCTACGAGAAATGGACATTGAGCCTGAAGGTGATGCTATGCTTGTGCCAAAGGATTTCACGGCCATGCATAATCACACAGTCGGATTATACAATCAATTCGTCGAAGAAAAACAAAAACTGGAAGATAAGAAGAAACGCAAGCAACTTGAAGCTGAGTTTAAACTTAGAGAAGGAATGGATAAGACAATCAATGGATACGCATTCCATGTTCCTAGAAAAGTGGCTGAGCTGATCTATGAGGGCAAGAAACTACATCATTGCGTAAGCTCATACACAGACAAGCATTTTAAAGGCAATACTTTGATAGTATTTGTCCGTCTATCAAATCAACCTAAAAAACCTCTTTACACTCTCGAAGTAAGGCAGGGGAAGATAGCCCAATTTCGTGGCAAGTATAACCAAGATGTACCAGCTGAAGTCTGGGACATAGCCAAGGAATGGATGAAACAAACGAAATTAGTACAAAAAGTAGCGTAAAGAAAAAAGGAGTTAGGAGATGATGGAAGAATTAAAGAAAAAAGTTAATGAAGTATACGGCTGGTCGGTAGAAGACGGGAAGCCCAAGCCTCCCAAACAAGATTTACCACAATCAGTGAAA
>CAJPKC010000294.1 GCA_905370255.1 Streptococcus oralis | reverse complement strand
TCCTCATCATCATGGCTATGAGTGCTATTGGTCTCAAAACCAACCTCATTGCTATGATCAAATCCAGTGGAAAATCCATTCTTCTTGGAGCCCTTTGCTGGATTGCTATCATCCTGACTAGTCTTGGTATGCAAACACTCATCGGCATTTTCTAATACTCTTCGAAAATCTCTTCAAACCACATCAACGTCGCCTTGCCGTAGGTATGGTTACTGACTTCGTCAGTTCTATCTGCAACCTCAAAACAGTGTTTTGAGCAACCTGCGGCTAGTTTGCTCTCTGATTTTCATTGAGTACAACACAAAAGGTAGCCTAAAGGCTACCTTTTTATTGTTCAGGAATTAAACGTGTATGTTCTCTCTTAATACAACGGTTCATCACGATGTCATTGCATCCCCCAGCACGCAAGATTTCTTCTGCTTCCAAACTTTCAAGTTCTAGTTGTGCCCAGAAAATCTTGGCATCCGCCTTGAGAAAGTCTCGTGCTACATCAGGTAAAAATTCACTGCGACGATAGACATTGACGATATCTACAGGGAAAGGAATTTCAGCTAGACTGGCATAAGCCTTTTCTCCCAAAATCTCGCTACCTGCAGCTTTAGGGTTAACTGGAATAATTTTATAGCCACGAGCCTGCATTTCTTTAGTCACTCGATTGCTAGTTGTTTCCTCACGATCGGATAAGCCT
Organism: Streptococcus oralis; assembly: GCA_905370255.1. Next base: position 2,386 of record CAJPKC010000294.1, on the reverse strand, counting down.
ACTACAGCTAGAGTTTTACTGGTTGCTAGATACTGACGGATCACTCCATCACTTGGATTGATAAATTCTTGAGTCATAGAAACCCTCCTTTTCATCAGTATAGCACATTTTGAAAAGGCTTGCAGTTTTTGGCTACAAAAAATTTCCTAGCAAGAGAAAAGTCTGCTAGGAAATTCGTTTATTCAAGTGAAAGTTTAGATTTTTTTCTCGATACTAAATAATGGAGAAAGAGGACGTTTTTCATGGATACGTACAATAGCATCACCTAGGAGATGAGCGATAGAAATTTGTTCAATCTTATCAATCAAACGTTCTTCTGGAAGATAGATAGTATCCAAAACAACCAATTTTTTAATGGCTGATTTCTGGATATTCTCCATTGCTGGACCAGAAAGAACTGGGTGCGTACAACTTGCGTAAACTTCAACAGCTCCTGCTTCTGCTAGAGCATCAGCCGCATGACAAATGGTTCCAGCTGTATCAATCATATCATCAATCAAGATACAAGTCTTGCCTTCTACCTTACCAATGATGTTCATCACTTCACTAGTATTCATCTTGTCCACGCTACGACGTTTGTCGATAATGGCAATTGGAGTTTTCAAAAACTCTGCTAATTTACGAGCACGAGTCACCCCACCATGGTCTGGACTGACAACCACATAGTCAGAACCAACCATGCCACGACGCTCAAAGTAGTCTGCAATCAAAGGAGCACCCATCAAGTGATCAACAGGAATATCAAAGAATCCTTGAATCTGCGCAGCATGCAAGTCAATCGTCAACAAACGATCTACACCAGCAACTTCAAGCATATTTGCAACGAGTTTTGCAGTGATTGGCTCACGCGCTCTTGCCTTTCTATCCTGACGTGCATAACCATAGTAAGGCATAACAACGTTGACAGATTCTGCACTGGCGCGCTTCAAAGCGTCTACCATAATCAAAATCTCAAGTAGATTATCATTTACTGGTGAGCTAGTTGATTGTAGAATAAAGACGTGTTTTCCACGGATCGATTCTTCGATATTAACTTGAATTTCTCCATCTGAAAATTGACGAACAGTCGATTTTCCCAACTCTATCCCAATCTCTTGCGCCACACGCTCTGCCAATTCTCTATTTGAAGAAAGGGCAAACAGCTTTAAATCAGAAAAAGACATGATTTCCTCCAGTATTTATGTATCACTTGTGTTTTTTCACAATATTTTCCATCTACCATTGTAGCGCTTTTTTCTTGATTTTTCAATAAAAAATAAGACAAGAGTAGACATTTATACCCTTATCTTATGCTATTTTATATTAGTGATATTAAAGCAAAAATTTATCTATCTTATCATCCTACTTCATGCTACTCTAGAAGCTTTTCAATAGAAAGTTAGTATATCTCTCTCATACTACCTGTATCTACATCATAAACAGCTCCTGAAATTATGACATCATCTGGAATTAAGGGACATTCTCGCAACAACTTCATATCCTCTCGGACACTCTCATCGATGTCTTGAAACGGTAAAAAATCCTGCCCAGATACATCAACTCCCAATTCACATTTCAAGTGCTCTTGAAAATCCTCGTTATTGAAGGTTTGAGCCCCGCAGTCTGTATGATGAAGAACCACAATTTCTCTTGTCCCCATTTGTTGTTGGGAAATTACAAGTGAACGAATCATATCCTCAGTCACTCGACCACCCGCATTCCGTAAAATATGGGCATCTCCCAGAGCTAACCCCAGAGCTGGCGCAACGTGTAGACGCGAATCCATACAAGTTACGATTGCAACCTTGGTCTTGGGTTTAATGGATAAATGCAAATCTCCATGTAGTTCTACATAAGCTTGATTGGCTTTTAAAAAATTTTCAAAATAGGACATGACAACTCACTTTCTAGTCTGCCAGATAATTTGAACACCAAATTATTTATCTCCTATCTTACCATCTTTTCTTTGTCTTGTCAGCTGTCAACTTTCATATAAAAAAACTGGGACAGAGACATCCAGCAACTAGCTTGGGTTTCTGTCCTAGTTTTTTTAATATTATGAACCTTTTTGGATATACTTGTTAAGAGAGCCTGCAAAGCTCTGAAGATTGAGACTTTGTACATAGACCTCACCGGTACCTCGGAAGGTATTCACCACTCCTTCACCCGTACCGATAGACTGCCAGAAGCCATTTTCTAAGTGGATATCATAGTCCAGAGATTGACTCCAAGCCACCACATGGGCATTGTCAATCGTTATTTCCTGGTTTTGCAACTCAATTTTCTTAATAGATCCAAAAGCATTAGCCAAAAGAGTTCCCTGGCCTTGGGTTGTCATCACAAAGAGACCGCCTTGCCCTCCGAACAGGGCTTTCCCAATAGACTGGCGCTCCATTGTATAGAAAGC